>JBOHMN010000041.1:0-19877 GCA_050730175.1 Acetobacteraceae bacterium
GGCGTCATCCGTGCACCCGTCGAGGGCCGGATGACCCGGGAGATCATCGCCGCACTCGGCGTGCGCACGCCGAGTGCGGCGCAGCGCGTCGGCGCCCTCTCGGGCGGCAACCAGCAGAAGGTTCTGCTTGGCCGCTGGCTGCTTGCCGAATCGCGAATCCTGCTGCTCTACGACGTCACGCGTGGTGTCGATGTTGCCACGCGCCACGAGATCTACGACCTCATCATGCGGCTGGCAGGGGAGGGAAGGGCGATCCTCCTTTATTCCTCGGACACCGAGGAGCTGGCGCATCTCTGCCATCGCGTGCTCGTGCTTCGCGATGGCCGGATCGCCGCGGAGCTTGCCCCCCCGGCGCTCAACGCCGAAGCGATCGTCTCGGCTTCCATGCGCCAAGCCCGTGCAGCGTGATTCGCCAGAGGGGGTGGAGAGGCGGTGGCGGAGCCCCGCTTCACATGCGTTCGCGCAGAACATCGGCCTGATCCTCGCGGCAGCGATTCTGCTTGGTGCCATCATCATCTTTGCGCTGATGTTCATCATTCAGCAGCACCGCCTGCCCGGCAACTTCGAGGTCACCTCTACCGTCAACAGCACCATGCCGCTCGCGCTCGCCGCGATCGGGCAAACCATCGTCGTGCTGACGCGCGGGATCGATCTTTCGGTTGGCGGGGTGGTCGATCTCACCAATGCGATGGCGGCGATTCTGCTGCGCGACAATGTCGGCAATCAGCTCGTCGTTTCTGCGATCATCATCCTGGTTGGCGCCGCTGCCGGCCTCATCAACGGCTTGCTGGTGGGGCTCGGGCGGTTGCAGCCGATCGTCGTCACGCTGGCCACGCTTTCGATCTTTCAGGGGCTGGCGATTCGCGCGCTGCCGCAGCCCGGCGGCGCAGTGCCACCTGGCTACACGCGATTCCTGGCCAACCCGAACGCGCCGATCGCATTGGTCTTCCTCTTGATCGCAGCTCTCCTCTGGCTCGGGCTGCGTCGCACCCGGCTCGGTGTCGATATCTTTGCGATCGGCTCCGATGAGCAGGCGGCGATCGCGCTCGGTGTGAAGGCAGTGCGTACGAAAATCATCGCCTATACGCTGGCAGGTGCGTTCTATGCCATTGCCGGCCTGTTTCTTGCCGCTACCGCGACGGCCGGGGATGCCACCACCGGCGACAGCTATACCCTCACCTCGATCGTCGCCATCGTGCTCGGTGGGGTGAGCTTCTTCGGCGGGCGCGGCAGCGCCATCGGCGCGATGGCCGGTGCCTTCATCATTACGATGATCGTCAATATTCTGTTCTTCGCCCACATGAATCCGCTGTATCAGGCGTTCTACGAGGGGCTGTTTCTGGTGATCGCGGTCGTGCTTGGTGCATTGATCGGCCGCATGGTGCGGGCCCGCCGATGAACAACCTCGCCCGCATCTTCACGTCGCGGGACGTGCTTCGAGTCTACGCGGCCTATGGCGCCGCCATCCTGCTGTTCGTCATCGGCTCGTTCGTGCATCCGGGCTTTGCCAGCCTGCCCAGCGTCACGACGATCCTGCTCATCTCCTCCTTCATCGGCATGGTCGCGGCCGGCCAGTGCTTCGTAGTGCTGATCGGCGGGATCGATCTCTCCGTGCCTTGGGTCCTCAACGCCGCGGCGATCCTGCTTGCGACTGCGTCGCTCGGGCAGAACAGCCGTGCTCTTTACGCCATCGTGCTCACGCTCGGCATGGGCGGGCTGGCCGGCCTGGCCAACGGCATCTTCGTCGTCTGGTTCGAGGTGCCCGCGGTCGTCATGACGCTCGCCATGAACGGCATCGTCGAGGGCCTGACCCTCGGCCTGAGCAGCGGCATGACCTGCAGCGCCTGCGCCTCCTATGCACCACCGATCGTAGAGAAGGTTGTGCATGGATTCTTTCTCGGCATTCCCCTTGCACTCTGGCTCTGGCTTTTCATCATCATCGTCGTCTCGTTCGCACTGAGCTTCACCCGCTTCGGCCGCAACACTTACGCGGTCGGCAACAATCCACGCGCCGCCTTCCTTGCCGGTGTCAACGTCAATCTCACGACCGTCGGCCTTTATGCGCTGAGCGGCATCTTTTCCGCGCTGGCCGGCATCCTGCTCGTCGGCTTCGGCGGCCAGGCGTCACTCGGCATGGGCGATCCCTATCTCTTCCAGTCGATCGCCGCGGTGGTGATCGGCGGGGTCAGCATCCTGGGCGGCAGCGGTCTTTATGTCGGCGCCGCGGCAGGTGCCATCAGCCTGACCGCGCTGGTCAGCGTGCTGCTCGCGCTCGACATGCCGGAGTACGGCCGCAGCATCATCTACGGCCTGGTCATCCTTGCCTTGCTGCTGCTCTACGGCCGGGAAGAGCGGCAATAATTCTGCAGGCCCCCGGAAGGCGAGACGCTGGATGCGTCTCCAGCGTGAGCCCAGTCGTTTTGTATAAAACTCAATTGCGGCGCCTACATCGTTTACGATGGTGCGAACGCTCGCGACCATCCGCCGTCTCCCGCGCTTCGTTTGGAATGAACCCTCTCTCCGGGGGGGAAAGCGGTCAAACGACCTTTTGCCGGCCGACAAAAGGAGGAGGTTGATTCTCACCGGGCCAGGACCCGCGGCGCCTCTGCCGCCCAGAACACCTTGACGCGGTGCCCGGGCACCATCGCTTCCGCCTCCAGGCTCGGCAAATCTGCCCAGATCGTTGCGCCATTGCCCTCGAGTGCGAGCCGCACACGCGTGAGTGATCCAAAGAACGTCCGATCCACGACCTCGGCCGGGATCGCGCCCGCCGGTGCCGCGCCATTATGGAGCTCCACGTGTTCCGGCCGGAGAAAGAGATCCACCTCCGCGCCCGCACGATGCTGGCCCGCCGCCGCGGCCCTCAGCAGCAGCGCCCCAACGCGCACGCCCTCTCCTTCGACCGTTCCGTTGAGCACGGCGGCCGAGCCGATGAAGCTCGCAACAAACCCGTCGGCCGGCTCGCGATAGACCGCGGCGGGTCGACCCACCTGCACGAGCCGGCCCGCGTTCATCACCGCGACGCGGTCGGAAATCGAGAGCGCTTCCTCCTGATCGTGCGTAACGAACACCGTGCTGATCCCGATTTGCCGCTGGATACGCCGAATCTCTTCGCGCAGTTGCACGCGTACCTTGGCGTCCAGCGCGGAGAGCGGCTCGTCCAGCAACAGCACCCGCGGGGCAACCGCAAGCGCCCGTGCCAGCGCAATGCGCTGCTGTTGGCCGCCGGAAAGCTGGCGCGGATACTTCGCCCGATGCTGCGTAAGTCCGACCACCTCGAGCAGTTCGGAAGCCCGCCGCGCCCGCGCCTCGTGCCCACGGCCGCGCACGCGCAAGCCGAACGCCACGTTCTCTTCAGCGGTCATGTTCGGGAACAGCGAATAGGCCTGGAAAACCATTCCCATGTTGCGCCGCGCCGGCGGCAGCTGCGTAATCTCCTCGCCGTCGATGCTGATCACGCCGCGATCCGGCGCCTCGAACCCGGCAAGAATCCGCAGCAGCGTGGTCTTGCCACATCCCGAAGGCCCGAGCAGGGAGACGAGCTCGCCGTCGCCGATTTCCAGCGAAACGTCGCGGAGAACCACGGCCGCGCCGAATGCCTTCCCGATCCCGGAAAGCGTGACCTTCGCCATTCAGCGTGCCCCGGCGAGCTGCGCCGCCTGGCCTCTCCGGCCCGACGCGAGCACGATCAACATCGCCAGCCAGGTAATGACGAAGCTCAGCAGCACCAGCGCCGACGCCTCGGTCACGGTTTCGTGCCCGACATCGTTGAGGTAAACGGCAAAGGTCTTGAACAGGAGGATGCTCGCGAAGGTGAATTCGCCCATCACCACCGCGAGGGTCAGCATGGTCGCGCCAAGCAGGGAGGAAACTAGATTGGGCAATACCACCATGCGCAGCATCTGCGGCCAGGAAGCGCCCAGGCTCTGACCAGCTTCCGTCAGGGTCTTGAGGTCGAGCGATGAAAGCCCGACGTCGAGCGCCCGATAGCCGAAGGGAAGGGCGAGAAAAAAATAGGGAATCACTAGATAATTCGCTGTGCCGATCAGCCACGAAGGGCCCGTATAGAGCGTCGTCAAGCCAGCGACCAGCGCGATCGCCGGTACAACGAACGGCAGCACGGAGATGAACTCAAAGATCGGCCGAAGCCAGGCCGCCCGCAGATGCACGAACACGAGCGCGGGAACCAGCAGGATGAATCCCGCCGCCATCGTCTCGATAGCAAGCCGGAACGAGAGCAGCAGACTCGCCCACAGCACCGGCTGCCGGACCAGCGTACGGTACGCGGCGAAGCCGTAGCGATCGCCGCCTTCCCACAGGCTGAACGCCGCGGTGATCACGAGCGGCGTCACGAAATAGATCGCCGCCAACCCGAGCGTCACCCAGCCGCCGATCCCGAAGCCGCGCTTCATGCCCGCCATCGCGCGGCGTGGCGATTGAGCAAAAAGTAGAACGCCAGCACGATCGCCATCACCACCACCATCCCGAGCGAAAGCGCCGCACCGAGCGCGGGATCCATCATCACGTTACCCGACAGCACGTTGCCGATTTCCGTCGGCACCAGCCCGATGTTGCCCGAGGTCAAGGCGTAGGGTGTTGCGTAGGCCGAGAAGGCGTTGCCGAACAGCAGGACGAACGCCGCGAGCAGTGCCGGCAGCAGGATTGGCAGGGCGACATGCCGCCAATACTGCACCGTGCTCGCACCGAGAATCGTCGCCGCCTCCTGCCACTCGCGCTTCACCCCGTCGAGCGCCGGAAGAATGATGATCAACATCAGAGGAATCTGAAAATACGCATACACGACGATGAGCCCACTCAGCGAATAGAGGCTGAATCCCATGCCGTAGAGGTCGATGCCGATATGCTTGAGCGCGGCCGTTATGATGCCGAGCGAGCCGAGCGTCGCAACAAACGCAAAGGCAAGCGGCACGCCGGCGAAATTCGCCGCAACTGCCGAGAAGCTCGTCGCTGCCGTGCGCAACGTCTTCGGCGCGCCCGGGCGCCGCACGGCTTGAGCGATGGCGAGCCCACCCAGCACGCCGATCAGCGCCGAGGCCGCGGAGACGATAAGCGAATTGGTAAAGGCGACGCGATAGCGGTAATCGCCGAGCTCGGCGATATGGGAGAGCGTCGCCCCGTGCTCCCCCGTGAAAGCCGAGACGACAACGGCGATCGTCGGCGCGACAAGAAAAGCGCCGACAAAGCCGAGGAAAACGAGCACCGGCAGCCAGCCGAGTCCGCTTGCCAGTATTCCTCGACGATTCCGCGTGCCCGCCCGCGCCCGGCTCTCCGGCCCCGCCGCTTCGGCGAGTGACATCGCGCCTTTCGCCGATGTCCGCGATTACATCTTCACCAGCTTCGGCCAGAGCCGCGCCAGCGTCTCTTGCGCCTTCTTGGCCTGCGCCTCTGTCTGGAAGGTCACCTGCTTATAGGCCGCGGCGGGCGGCAACTCCTTCAGAAGCGTCTCCGGCACCTTGTGCGCCTTGATCAGGCTCTCGAAGCGTACCGGATGCGTGTAGCCGGCAAGATACAAAAGCTGGCCTTCGTCGGAGTAGAGGTACTCTTCCCACAGCCGCGCCGCGGACGGGTTGGGCGCATAGGCGCTGATCGCCTGACAATAGAAGCCGCCGTATGGCGGAGCGCCCTCCGGTACCACCACCGCGACCTCCGCCTTGCCCTTCCCCTTTTTCTTGTCCGCAAGATTGAGGAAGTCCCAGTTGATCGCGATCGGCGTCTGGCCGCCGATCAGCGTCGCCGGCAGGGCAGTGACCGGAATGTAGTTTCCGAGCTTCGCGAGCTCGGCAAAGAACGCGATGCCGGGCTCGATATCGTTGAGTGAGCCACCGTTCGCGAGGGCGGCTGCGACCACCGCCGCGAAGCCCGCCGCCGCGGCGAGCGGGCTCCCGTTCAGCGCGACCATGCCCTTGTATTCGGGCTTCTTCAGGTCGGCCCAGGTCTCGGGCACCGTCTTCGCCACGTTGCGGTTCACGCCGAAGCTGATCACGCCGTAGTAATCGCCGTACCAGTAGCCGTCGGAATCCTTCATGTTGCCCGGGATCTCGTCCCAGGTCGCCACCTTGTACGGCGCGAACAGCTTTTCGCGCGCGCCGATCAGCGCAAAGGACGGACCGACATCCACCGCATCCGGTGCACGACTTTGGCTCCTCAGGCTGCGGATCGCTTGCAGCTCTTGCGCACTGGTGCCGTCCGGATTGTAGACCGTGATATGCAGACCGTATTTCTTGCTGAAGCTATCGAAGATCGCGCCGTAGTTAGCCCAATCGCGCGGGTCGGCGATGAGGTTGAGCTGACCCTCCTTCTTCGCTTTCTCGGCAAGCCCCGCGGGGATTCCCGCGCCGGCGAACGCCGCACGGGCGAACCCGCCGAGCCCCGCCGCACCAAGCCCTGCGGCCGCCCCCAGTGTCAGCCAGTCACGACGGCCCAGACCACGTCCTTTCGCTTCAGTCATCGCATGCTCCCTCCCAAGCCCGGCCGCGCACCTACGCCGCCGATGGTTTGACTTCTATCGCGGGAATCGAGCCTCGCCCAGGAGACTCCCATCGAGCTTCCCCGCGAGAGCGGCATGGAAGATCCGGCTCGCCCCGCCCTCGGTCAGCGGTACCGGGTTGCCCTGCGCGGTGGGGTCAGCGATCGCCATCGACGCGATCAGCCCGGCCCTCCTTCCATCGATGCCAAGCTCGGCGAGGCTGTGCGGAATGCCAATCTCCATTCTGAGCGCCAGCACCCATTCCATCAAGCCGGCAAACCCGCCGCGCGCGAAACCGAGATAGGCAGCGATCCGCCGCGCCTTATCCTCAATGGCTGGGCGATTGTATGCGAGCACGTACGGCATGAACACGGCGTTCGTGAGCCCGTGGTGCGTGTCGTAGAGCGCCCCCACCGGGTGCGAAATCGAATGGATCGCCCCGAGCCCCTTCTGAAACGCAACCGCCCCCATGGAGGCCGCGGCGAGCATCGCGCCGCGCGCCTCTATGTCATCACCGGCCGCGACGGCGCGCGCCAGGTGCTCCTTAACGAGGCGCATACCCTCGAGGGCAATGCCCTCGGACATTGGATGAAACGTGGGCGCGCAATAAGCCTCGAGGCAATGCGCGAGCGCGTCCATTCCGGTCCACGCCGTAAGCTTCGCGGGCAATCCGATGCAAAGCTCCGGATCGGAGATCACCACCGCCGGCATCATCTTCGGGTGAAAGATCACCTTCTTGGTATGCGTTGCCTCTTGTGTAATGACCCCGGCCCGACCGACCTCCGAGCCGGTCCCGGCCGTCGTCGGCACGGCGACGATCGGCAGGATTGCGCCCGCATCGGCGCGGGTCCACCAATCGCCGACATCCTCGAAATCCCACATCGGCCGGTTCTGTCCGGCCATGAAGGCAATCACTTTTCCGACGTCGATGGCCGAACCACCGCCGAAAGCAATGACGCCGTCGTGGTCGCCCGCTCGGAGCGCCTCCATCCCGGATTCGACGTTCGACTCGACCGGGTTTCCCTTGACCTCGGAAAAGACCGTGACGCCGAGCCCCGCGCCTTTGCATCGCGCCACCACGGCCGCGGTCATCGCAAGTTGAGCGAGACCGGGATCGGTCACGAAAAGCGGCCGCGCGATGCCGACTTCCCGCACCGCATCGGCAAGCTCGGCGACCCGTCCGGCGCCGAACCGCACCCTGGTCGGGTAGCTCCAGTCGGCTCTGACTGTCATGCCGCCACCCCCTCGGAAGCGCCGGCCGGAACCGGTGCCTTCCGCACGTAAAGTGACCTGGGCCGCGTGATCTGGGCGAAGCCGAGCTCGGAAAGGCTCGCATCGCGGCCGCTCTCCTTGACGGCGGTCCAGGCCAGGGCCGGATCGAGGTAATCGCAACGATCGACGAAGAACGTACCGGTCTCGGTACGTGCGCCGATCCGCTCCGCCGGCTCCAGATCCTCTGTCCATACCGACTCGATGAGCCCGTAGCGCGAGTCGTTCATCAGCGCGATCGCCTCTTCATCGCTGGTAACCTTCATGATCCCGATCGCCTCCCGATCGCCTCCCGCTCGCCGAGCAGCCGATCGAGCGCGGCAAGGCAAAGCCCGACCCGCCTCGCGAGCGCTTCCCGGCGCCAGCCCTCCCACGCGCTTCGGGCCTGCCGGAATACGCGCTCGCACTCCGCGCACGCGCGACCGGACGCTCAGCGTAGACCGCGCCATCAATCGGCGAGGCGCATGCCAGTCTGTCGCTCATTGCCCTTCCGTTCTCTCTGGCCCTGGCCCGGAGGTCACGCCCGCTCGAAGCCGCGCTTCACTTCCCAGTCCGTCACACGGCGATCGTATTCGAACTGCTCCCATTCCGCTGTATGGACGTAGTGTTCGAGCACCTGCTCACCGAAAGCCCGCTCCAACATCCGTGATCTGCGCATCGCGGCGAGCGCCTCGCGCAGCGTCTTCGGGATTTCCGGCGCCGCTTCCGCCCGGTACGCATCGCCCGAAAACCGTGGCGGAAGCTCGAGCTTCTGCTCGATCCCGGAAAGGCCCGCCGCAAGCATCGCGGCAAAGGCAAGGTGGGGGTTGAGATCCGCGCCTCCGATGCGACACTCGACGCGAACCGCCTTGGTTCCCGTCCCCACCAGGCGGAACCCCGCAGTACGGTTGTCGTTGCTCCAGATCGCCTTGGTCGGCGCGAAGGTGCCCACCTGGAATCGTTTGTACGAATTGATATACGGCGCGAGGAACCAGGTGATCTCGCTCGCATGGAAGAGCAGCCCGGCGAGATAGTGCCGCATGAGAGCCGACATGCCTTCCGCGTCGTCCGGATCATGAAAAAGCGCGCTCTCGCCGCCCTCGCTCCACAGGCTCTGGTGCACGTGGCAGGAGCTGCCGGCAAGATCGAACGCCCACTTCGCCATGAAGCTGATTGCCTTGCCGTTCTGGTGCGCGATCTCCTTCATCCCGTTCTTCATGAACGCATGACTATCGGCCATCGCGAGGGCCTCGGCGTAGCGGACATTGATCTCTCCCTGTCCCGGCCCCCATTCGCCCTTCGTGCACTCAACCGCGATGCCGGCCTCGCTCAGGCCCTTTCGCATGGCCCGGACCAGCGGCTCCTCCTTCGTGGTCTGGAGGATATTGTAGTCCTCGATATACGCGCCGGACGTCCTGAGGTCGCGGTATCCCTTCGCGTGGGCCCCGGCGTAGGAATCTTCGAACAAATAGAACTCGAGCTCTGAAGCCATGTACGCACGCATGCCGAGCGCGGCGAGCCGGGCGACCTGCCGTTTCAGGACCGCGCGCGGGCTGTGCGGAACCGGTTCGCGCCTGTGATGATCGAGGACGTCGCAGAGCACGAGGGCCGTCGCCTCGAGCCACGGCACTCTTTTCAGCGTCGCAAGGTCCGGCTGCATGACAAAGTCGCCATAGCCCTTGCTCCAGCTCGCCGCCGCGTAGCCGGGCACTGGCTCCATGTCGATGTCGTCCGCAAGAAGATAATCGCAGCCGTGCGTTTCGGCGTGCGCACGCGCGACAAACTCGTCCGCGCAAAAGCGCTTGCCCATCAGCCGGCCCTGCATATCGACGAAGCAGACAAGCACGGTATCGATGCCGCCCACTTCGACCTCACGCGTCAATTGCGGAAAATCGAACCCTCCCACGGACGATTTCCGCGGCCTAATCCGGACGCACGAGGCGATGGCGCGGGCGGCGGGCGGAGAGCTTGATCGTGCTATCCTGGGGACCGGAAAGTGTGCATGGCCGGGTATCGTCCGTAGGCGGTGCATCGTTGATACGCGCTCCGCCGCTCGGGATCGGCCTCCTGACCTCGATGTTGCTGCCGGCGAGGCCGGCCAGGCTGAAAGGCCGGAACGCGGGCAGCCCCGCGGCGAGCTCGCTCCGCATCACGCGCACGCCCGGATAGTCCGCAGTTTCGCCCGCCTCGAAGAGCCGGTCAGCAGCTTCCACGGCCGCATCCGCCGTCCCGCTGCCGACTCGGGGGAACGGCTCGAAGACGCGGCGGATCCGCGCCATGTTCGCGGCGGCCTCCGCATCGCTCAGAATGCGGCGTGTCTCGTCACGCCCCGACGGGTCGCCGAACGAGGCTCCCGACGTGGAGGCTCGGGGCCGCCGTGCAATAGAATCCGATATGGCGGGGAACGCGCCCGTGTTCGAGCCCCGCACCAAGCGCGTCGGTATCGGTGCGCTGGAAGACAAGATCGCGCGCGGTCGCTTCGGCGAGGAAACCACTCCTCAGCATAGGCCGGCTCGCTCGCACGAGGAAAGGGTGACGGGAACGTGGCGGGCGATCGGGTTGACAAGCGGCATCTTTCCCGCGCTGGCGGGTATCCTGCTTGTCGGTTTCGGTGGCCAGGCATCGCTCGGCATGGACAACCCCTATCTCTTCCAGTCGATCGCCGCGGTGGTGATCGGCGGGGTCAGCATTCTGGGCGGCAGCAGTCTTTATGTCGGTGCCGCGGCAGGCGTCACCCGCCTGGCCCCGCTGGTCAGCGTGCTGCTCGCGCTCGACATGCCGCAGTACGGCCGCAGCATCATCTACGGCGTCGTGATCTGCGTTCTTCGCCGCGTCACGCATCGCCCTTGTAACGAGCGGCTAAAATAATAGATTCTGCGGCGTGCATCGCGTTCCCAGTGTCGCCGCCGCGAGCGAACGCGCTATCACCAGCGGGGCGTGAGCGTTTGCGCACAGAACGCGCGGCAGGATGGGCCGCGCTTCTTTCAGAGTAGGGCTTCACGAGCCGAGACTCTCCGCCATGAGTGAGCAGGATTCGGAAACCGGGCCGGGGGTGATCACTGCAGCGCTTGCGACGATGCCGTCGGCGCCGGGTGTCTACCGCATGCTCGACCGGCGGGGTCAGGTGCTTTACGTCGGCAAGGCCCGCGACCTGAGAAAGCGCCTGGCCGCCTACGCGCAGCCGGATCGGTTGCCCGCGCGGTTGCGCCGCATGGTGACGGCAACTGCGGCGGTCGAAATCGTTACGACTGAGACGGAGGCCGAGGCGCTGCTGCTCGAAGCGAACCTGATCAAGCGCCTGAAGCCGTGGTTCAACATCGTGCTGCGCGATGACAAGTCTTACCCGTGGGTCCTGCTCGCCAAGGACCACGACTTTCCGCAGCTCCTCAAGCACCGCGGACCGCATATCCGAAAAGGCGTCTACTGGGGCCCGTTCGCATCGGCGTCGGCGGTGAAGCAGGCGATTAGGACCTTGCAGCGGGTCTTTCTGCTCCGCTCCTGCCCCGATAGCGACCTTGCCAGCCGCAAACGCCCCTGCCTCCTGTACCTGATGGGGCGCTGCTCGGGGCCCTGTTGCGGCAAGATCAGCAAGGAAGACTATGCCAAGCTGGTCGCACAGGCCGAAGCCTTCATGACCGGCCACGGCAGCGCGGTGCAGCAGGAGCTCGCCCGGGAAATGGAAAAAGCGGCGGCGACGCTCAATTTCGAGCACGCGGCGCGCCTGCGTGATCGCATCCGCGCCCTCACTTATGTCCAGGGCACGGACGTGATCAATCCCCGAAGCCTCGGCGACGCCGACGTGCTCGCTTGCTGGCAGGCCGCCGGCCAAAGCGTGGTCGAGGTCTTCTTCATCCGGGGCGGCCACAACAACGGCAATCGTTCCTTCTTCCCGGCCCACGCTAACGACGAAATCCCTGGCCGGGTGCTCGGCGCGTTCGTCGCCCAGTTTTACGATGACAAGCCGCCGCCGCCACTCCTGGTGCTCAGCCACACCCCGCCAGAGGCCGCAATTCTCGCAGAAGCCCTGACACTCAAAGGAGGCCGACGCGTCCACGTCGCGGTGCCGAAACGGGGCGAAAGGCGCGCCGTGATTGCGCATGCCCTGACGAACGCGCGCGCAGCGCTGGAACGCCGGCTGGCCGAAACCGCGGGTCAGGCGCAGTTGCTCGCCGAGGTGGCGAGCCTGCTCGCGCTGCCCGCACCGCCCAAACGGATCGAGGTTTACGATAACAGCCACATTATGGGCGCCAACGCTTACGGTGTGATGGTGGTAGCCGGCAGCCAAGGCTTCGAGAAGGCGGCCTACCGGAAATTCTCGATCGGCGGGCCGCTCGCGCCTGGCGATGACTATGCGATGCTGCGCGAAGTGTTTGCCCGCCGCTTTGGCAGGCTCGTAGCGGAACGGGCGCGCGGCGAAGACCCGCCGGCACCCGATCTCGTCCTGATCGATGGTGGTGCTGGCCAGCTTGCTGCGGCCACCGAGGTTCTGACCGGGCTCGGTCTCAGGACGCTGCCGGTCGCCGCCATCGCCAAGGGGCCAAAGCGCAACGCCGGACGCGAGTTTCTCCACGTTCCGGGCCGCGAACCCTTCCAGCTCCCGGAGCGGAGCCCTGTGCTCTATTACCTCGAGCGCCTGCGCGACGAGGCGCACCGCTTCGCGATCACAAGCCACAGGAGCGGCCGTTCCCGTGGCCTGCGCCAGAGTGAGCTCGACCCGATCGCCGGCGTGGGCCCGGTACGCAAGCGCGCCCTGCTCAACCACTTCGGCTCGACGCTGAGCGTGAAGGGAGCGGGACTGATCGACCTCGAGGCAACGCCCGGCGTCTCGCGCGAGACCGCTCGCCGCGTGTACACACATTTTCATCCCGGTGCGCAGCTCCCCGACGTTCCCTGAGACAACTGGTCACATGATGCCCCGCCCGCAGCTCAGCGCCTGACCTCGCCACGTCGTGAAGTTTCGCCGCAAACTGGGGGCGTAGGGTTTCTTTCCGGAAAATGCCGCCTCGTCACAGGTTGCCCGCACATCGGTGCCCACAAAACCTGGACGCGGTTCAGGCGGACGTAGGCTGCTACGCGAAGTGGCACGCGTGATAGGATCCATCGCGAGGCGAAAAAGGAATACCGTCCTTTCTTCCGAGCATACAGACTTCCCACTCGGTCGCGATCCTGTACACTTCGAAGACTTTCCTTGCGACGTAATCCGCGAGCGCCACCACTTCGTGCGAAGAAGCCCCGGAGCGTACGACGATAACCAGCGGCTGGCGCTCAAACAACCGTGCGTTCCCCACACTTTTCCCGTTAAGGCCGAGTCCACGATCAAGCACGAACGCGAGGGGTATTCGGGCATCCTCGGTTCCGGGAATCGGAAACAGCGGCAATGTCGGATAGCGTTCTTTGAAAGCCCTCGCCCGCTCGGCCGAGAGCGTTGGATTCTTGAAAAACGACCCGGCCGTACCCTCCTTCGCGAGATCGGGGAATTTTTTGCAGCGAATAGCAAGCACAGCCTGGCGGATGTTGGGCAAAGACCAATCGGCTTGCTCCTCCGCAAAATGCACCCGCAAATCCTTGTAAGAGAGATTGGGCGTGGGCGCACGCGAAAGCGCAAACGCAGCCGAGAGCACTACCTTCTGACTGTGCGCGAATATGCTGTCGCGATAGCCAAAGCGACAATCATCGCTCGTCAGTCTTTCGAATTTGCCGGTTTTCGGATCAAACGTTTCCACCCACACTAAGCGCTCGCAGAGCGCCACCCCGTAGGCGCCGACGTTTTGCGCCACGGCACCGCCTACGCTGCCCGGAATGCCCGAAAGATTTTCAACCCCCCACAGGCCTTCTTGAGCGGCACGCGCGACAACCGCGTCAAACGGCTCGCCCGCCGCGCTGATCAGCAGCACACCACTTGCATCGTGCTCGAGCACAACGCCAGACAATCCGACCTTGATGACCAGGCCGTCAAACCCCGCGTCGCTCGCCAGCGTGTTGGAGCCTCCGCCAAGGAGAAATGCGGGTAAATCCCGCCTTTGCGCGAACGCAAACGCCTGCCGTAGCTCTTCGCGGGAGCGAATATGCGAAAAAAAGCGCGCATTGCCGCCGATCCGGAAGGTCGTCCGGGATGCCAGCGGCACGTGCTCTTCGATCTCCATGGCCAATCGGTACTACGCCAAGGCAATGATGACGTACCTCGAGGACGAGCGGAAGGGCAACCCCTGGGAGCCCGATCCCTGAGTACCGGCCTGGGAGTGGTCAGTCGACTGGCCATCCGCGCGGAAGCAGTACAGTGGAAGCGGGAAGGGAGGAGGGGCTTCGCGGGCGCGATGGTCGCGTTGAAATCGTTCGAGAGACGCCGGTTTCTGCTGCATCATGCGAAGCACGATTCATCAAGCGCCGCCCGGGAGATAGTGTACAGCAGTGCGGTGGGTTGTCGCTGCGGAGGCGGCACCGCCCATCCGCCGGGGACATCTGTTGCTTTTGATCAGGGGGCATGCGGCTTCACCGATCACGCCTTCGGGGGACAAGTGCCCAGACCTCTCGGAAATCAGCGCCACCAAAGTCGGACGTAGGCGCCAGACGAGCAGCGCGCGCTCCCTCGTCGGGGCCGCAGAAACGGGGCAGCCGGCCTTCGGCTGCTTCTTCCCGACCTGTCATGGTCCCCACGTGCAACGGAACCTTGAAGCAAAAGATACACGTTACATATATCGCATAGCGGCCCGAGCTTTCGTCGTGACTGCTCAGGCATGCGTCGCGCTCGCCGGGCGATGCATTGCAGTTCGCAGCTCCGCAACCGGTGATAGCGTCGGTGCGAACGTGCGGGGCGTTCTCTAGCTGGTGTAGCGTCTTATGACCGAAGTTCAGAAGCTGGCAGAATTCGTTGCTGCTGCACGTTTGAGCGCGCTGAGCGCAGCCGCTCTCCAGCAGCTTAAGATTCGTGCCTTGGACACGGTGGGAGTGGCGATTGCGGCGCTCGACGGCGATCCGATCGCGCGCATCAGACGGCTTACGGAAACCCTCGGTGGCCGTCCGCTCGCGACGTTGATTGGCGGAGGCAGGACCGCTCCGGACCGGGCCGCGTTCTTCAACACTGCGCTCAGTCGCTACCTCGACTATATGGACAGCTATCTCGCTGTGGGCGAAACGTGCCATCCTTCGGATAATCTCTTTGCCGTGCTGGCGGCCTCGGAAATGCGCGGGACAACCGGTGCGGAGTTTCTCTGCGCCCTGGCGATCGCCTACCAGGTCCAGATCCGCTTGAGCGACGTGGCACCTGTTCGCCACAAGGGGTTCGATCATACGACCCAGGGGGCTTATGCGGCAGCGGCCGGGGTTGCGAAGGCACTTGGTCTCCCCGCCGAGCAGGTGGCTCACGCCATCGCCATCAGCGGCACGGCCAATAACGCATTGCGCGTCACCCGCACCGGCGCGCTATCGCACTGGAAGGGGCTCGCCTATCCGAACACCGCGATGGCGGCGACCCATGCGGCGCTGCTCGCTGCCCACGGCATCACGGGCCCCGCGGAGGTGTTCGAGGGCAACAAGGGCTTCAAGGAAGCGATTGCTGGTCCCTTCGATATCGACTGGCAGAAGGAAAACCTTGAGGGTGTACTGAAGACCATAGTCAAGAAATACAATGCCGAGATCCACGCCCAATCGGCCCTCGATGCCGCGCTTGAGCTCCGAAGAACGCCGGGCTTCTCGAGTGAGAGCGTCCGGCAGGTCCGGTTGCGGACATTTCGGGTAGCCTACCAGATCATCGGCGGCGGTGAGGAAGGCGACAAGCTCGTGGTGCGGACGAAGGAAGAAGCCGATCATAGCCTTCCCTACATGCTGGCCGTGGCGTTGATCGATGGCAAGGTGGAACCTGAGCAATATGCGCCAAGCCGCATTGTCGCGCCGGACGTGCAGAGCCTTCTGAGAAGGGTGACGGTGACGCCGGACCCCGCCCTCTCGGCCGAGTTTCCCGAACGCATGCCGGCCGATCTCGAAGTGGAGCTCCAGGGCGGAACTGTGCTGAGTGCAACCCGCAAGGACTACCATGGTTTCCACACGAAGCCGTTCTCCTGGCAGGCGGCCCGCGAAAAATTCGACCGCGTGACTGCGAGGTTCCTCACCTCGACTGACCAGGGCGCGATTGCCGATGTGATCGCGCGCCTCGACGAGTGCCCGGTCACCGAGCTCACAGACCTGCTCGGCCGGATACGGCGCCCGGCATCATTCGATCGGAACGGAGAAAGGATGGGCCATGACTGAAACGACGATGTCTTTCATTCCGCGGGCGAGGCGCCCGGCGAAACCCCGAAGGACAGGTCTTACCGAGATTCGGGGTCCCTATTACAGCGCTTACGGTCCTCGCCATCTGTTGGACATCCTCGAGACGGTCGGCACCTGGGTCGATGGTGTCAAATACGCCGGAGGCTCGTTCGCGCTCATGCCGCCCCAGATCGTGAAAGCGATCAACGACACGGCTCACAAGCACGACGTCTACGTCTCGACCGGCGGCTGGATGGAGACCGTTTTGCGCTTTGGCGAAACTGCGGTCGAGCAATACCTCGAGGAGGCAAAGACCCTCGGCTTCGATGTCATCGAGCTTTCCACCGGTTTCATCAGTCTGCCAACCGACAGCCTGCTCCGCCTCATCGAGCGGGTGAAGAAGGCGGGGCTGAAGGCAAAGCCGGAGCTTGGCATTCAGTTCGGCGCCGGCGGCGCCACCCCGGCGGAGGAGCTCGCTGCTGAGGGAACGAGCGACGTGGGGTGGCTGATTGCCCAGGCGCGGCGTGTTCTGAGTGCGGGTGCCGATATCATCATGATCGAGAGCGAGGGTATCACCGAGAACGTGACACACTGGCGTACGGATGTGGCGGCGCGCATCATCGCCGAGCTCGGGCTCGAGCATACAATGTTCGAGGCCGCTGATCCGGCGGTTTTTGAGTGGTACGTGAAGCACTACGGTAACGAGATCAATCTCTTCGTGGATCACAGCCAGATCGTGCAGCTCGAGACCCTGCGTCAGGATATCTGGGGCACGAAGAGTACGTGGGGCCGGATACACAATCTCTGAGACGAGCGCGACGGGTAGGGTCGACGGCATGCCGGAACTTGTTTACATAGACAACGAGAACGTCACCGACCCGCACGTCAACCTCGCAATCGAGGAATACGCGCTCCGGCATCTGGACTCGCGGTACACCTACCTGCTTTTCTACGTCAACGAGCCGTCCATCATCATCGGCCGCAATCAGAATACTCTCGAGGAAATAAATCTCGATTACGTCCGCGATCGCGGCATCCACGTGGTCCGGCGGCTGTCCGGCGGTGGTGCGGTTTAGCACGACGCGGGCAATCTGAATTTCAGCTTCATCACCGACTACGGCCCGAGCCGGTTGCACAATTTCCGACTTTTCACGAAGCCGGTGGTTCGTGTGCTGCAGGCTATGGGGGTGGCGGCGGAACTCACCGGGCGCAACGATCTGATGGTGGACGGCCGTAAGATTTCCGGCAACGCGCAATTCGCGACAGCCCGGCGCATGTTCAGCCACGGCACGCTCTTGTTCAGCAGTAACCTCGACGAGGTATCACAGGCGCTCAAGGTCAGGCCCGCCAAGATTCGTTCGAAGGGATATGACAGCGTTCGGAGCCGCGTTGCAAACATCGCCGAGTATGCCGAGAAGGAGCTGGATGTCCCGGCGTTCCGGGAGCGGCTTCTCGAGGGCATCTTCGCACGGGCCGGTATTCGTCGTTATCGGTTGACTGCGGGGGATTGGGCAGGCGCGCGAGAGATCCTCGCGCAGCGCTATGAGCGACGGGACTGGAATTTTGGCCCGGATCCCCGCTTCAATATAGCCCGTGCCCGGCGCTTCGCCTTTGGCGAAGTGGATGTCCGGCTCCGGGTGGAGAGGGGTCGTATCGAAGAGGCCTTCCTCTTCGGCGACTTCCTGGCCACCGCTGCGGCACGTAAGGTCGAGCGAGCCCTCTGCGGCATTCCCTACGAGCCGGAAAGTCTCCAGGCCGCGCTACGCGGCCTTGATCTGGATACGGGCTTTGCGCACGGGTTTGCCGATGCCCTGCCGGCACTTCTCCATCCGGCGCAACCAGAGCCGCCATCGGGAGATCCGTGAAGCGGCGGAGCGAACGCGCGACGAGCTTAGAGCGCGTTCACGCTGGCTGAACATGCTCCCCAATCGTTTTCTCGGGCACTTTCGTCACCCTGACTGGCATCTGGCGATTCTAGTCAGGGTGATATTGCTCCAGCGTGCCACATTGACCGCTGTGGACAAAGGCGCGTCGAGGTGCCGACGTCGGATGTGATAGAATGCACGCAGGGTCTCAAATCTTGGCCCATCCGGGGTGCGGCCTCGCAGCACGAAGTATCTCGCGTTCTAAGAGCCCGAGTCGGCCCCACATCGCAGCGGTCGAGGCCTCCACGGGTAGGCCGCCGATGTCGATTGCGGTGGTCATGGCGTATGCACCACGACTCTCGATGGAATAATTCTTTTCCTGATTGAAATCAGCGTCCTCGAGGGCAAGTCGCTCACTCGTTCGTTCGACTGCCAGTGCGTGGAAGCTCGTCAGATGACCGGCCTGGACTGGAGGAAAGTCTTCGTTTACAACTGCGTCAGCCCGCCGCGAGCCTTTCCGAGCGTGCCAATCTTTGCGAGTCCAATCGATGAGAAATGCCAACGGATGCGTCTCGCCGGAAGCGATGATTTGCATTCGGGCCCACCGCATGAAGGCCGCCTCTGCGCCGGTTCGCTGTTGCCTCGCCATTCCAGCCTCCTCGATACTGACTGAGAATGAATTGCTGTGGACGCCGTTACGCTAGCGTGCGTACTATCACGAATGCTACGCCTCGGCACGACAAGAAGTGTCACTCATAGCGCCCTGAAGTGTTGGGGTGGACGGCCCGCCGGCATCGCATGTGCCGGGATTGGGCCGCCCGATGAACCAACCAGAGGGCCGCCCGCCCCAACACAACCTGCATCGCCAAAGCTGCAGACTGCTTAAGTGAGTATCGAGTCCGCATCTGGATCAGGTATGTCAAGAGAGTTAGTCGGGAAGTTTCTTCTTTCCTTTCCAATTGCGGAACCGGTCGCGCTCCCGGTCGACGCCGGCCGCTACGGCGGCTCCGTGCGAGGCGGCGAGCGCCCTGTAGAGTTCCAGAGCCGCCTCGGCCAGGCGATCCTGGGCGCGAATGATGAATATTGGCTCGTCCGCAGCAATCCCCGTGACGTCCACCTTCCCGTATTTCCCTGATACCGCCATAGCTAACCTCCTTGATGCATTCACATCGTATGCAACCAGACCGTTACCGCGGCGCCGCCCGCATAGCATAATCCTCTGGCCACGCCTTCTTTCTCGTTTTCTCGCGCTCCCCGAAGCTCAGGCGGCATGGTCCGGGCGGCGCTCCCGATGTCCGAAGTCGAGGTTGATGCCCTTCAGCATAATTCGCCAGCAGAGGAAGGGCAAAGCGTCCTTTTTCAGACGCCAGGCGGAACGTCGCGGAACGCGCGGGTCGAACCGGAAGCATGGCGTGATCTTGCCGTCGTAAGCGAATTCGGCGAGAACGATCCGCCCGTAATCGGTCGTCAAAGGGCAGGACGCGTTGCCATCGTAACCGGCGCCGGCGACCTTCCCCTTGATCGCCGCCAGAAGATTCCGAACGACGACCGGTGCCTGCATGCGCACGGCAGCAACGGTCTTGCTGTTGGGCGAATTCGCAGCGTCGCCGAGAGCAAAAATGTTCTCGCATATGCCGTGCCGCATGGTGTGGGGGTCGACCGCCACAAAGCCTGCGGCGTCGGCGACGGGGCTACCTTTCATGCCGTCGAGCGCGCATTGCGGCGGAGTGACCTGAATCATGTCATAGGCGAGCACGAATTCGGCAGTTGCATTGTTCTCCCGGGTAACGGTGAAAGACACTTTCCTTGCTGTTCGGCCGACGGCTTTGAGACCTGCTCTGTAGTGCACGGCGACGTCGTGGCGCGCCATAAAGACTGAGAGCCCGATCGGACCCGTAACGAACGGCGGAAGCAGACATCCATGGTTTTTCAAAGGGTTATGACGCGACCCCATGTAAGAGGGGCAAAACCGCGGGCCGAGGCGGCTAGGCTGGGTGGCCTCGGCAGCGGATAAGGTCTGGCAGGGATGGCAC
>JBOHMN010000042.1:0-3025 GCA_050730175.1 Acetobacteraceae bacterium
CGCTTCCGCCTCGGCACCCGCGGTCTTCAGCGCGACCACCTGGTCCACCAGGGCCCGGCGCTCTTCTTCCTGTGCGCGGATCATCGCACGAAGCGCATCGGGGTCGTCGGGAAGGTCTGTCGCCAACTGCATCGCAGCCATCGAATCAGGCGTCGGCCCGCCCGTCAATGCCGATCGCTATCCGATCGCGGCGAAGATTCAACCGGCCAGTTGCGGTACCTGCGGACGGCGTCCGGCATGGACGCGTCGCCAATCCAGGCCTTCCAACGAGGGCCTACAGGAATATCCCCTCTGGGGAGTCTGACGAATCATCAGCCGAGGTAATCCGGGTTCTGGACCCGCGGCATCCTCTTTATGGGCGATCGTTCCGGGTGATCCGCCGTTTGACGACCCAAGGAGGCAACTTCTCGCCTTCCTATGAAGTCGAATATTGTAATGGTTCAAGTCTGATTGTTCCTGTTGCTGCCACTGAATGGGAAGATTCGTCAAAAGATCAAACAAAACTTAGTATTATTGCCTTACAAGAACTCGTTTCTGTGGTAGAATCTCTCGAAAGCTATGAATATAGCTCCAAAAGAGCTCTGGACGATTCTGCCGCCCGCGCTGCGGCGTCAGGTCGTCGACGACGTCGCCACAATCCTGGCGGAGGTCCCACGTGAAGTCCGAACTGGTCAAGCCGGCTCACCTGTCCCGCAAAGCGGTTGTCTACATCCGACAATCGACGCCCCACCAGATGGTGAGCAATCAGGAAAGTCTGCGATTGCAATACGCGCTTCGAGAGCGCGCTCGCGAGCTCGGTTGGCATGAAGCCGATATCGACGTGATCGATGCCGATCTCGGCCTCAGCGGGGCATCGGCGGCGCAACGCAGCGGCTTCAAGGAACTCGTCGGCCGTGTCGGTCTCAGCGAGGTTGGGCTGATCCTGTCGATCGACGTAACGCGCCTGGCGCGGAACTGTTCCGACTGGTACCCGCTTTTGGACATTTGCGGCTTGCGCAGCTGCCTCATTGCCGATCGCGACGGCGTTTATGATCCCGGCAGCCCCAATGGTCGCCTGCTCCTCGGCTTGAAGGGGACCATATCGGAGCTCGAATTGCACACGATCCGCAGCCGCCTGACCGCGGGCCTCTTGGCAAAGGCCGAGCGTGGCGAGTTGGCACTCATGTTGCCGATCGGGCTCGTGCGCGACCCGAGCGGGGTGGTTGTCAAGGATCCCAACGTCGAGGTCCAGGAGCGACTCGGGCTTGTGTTCCAGACGTTTCTGAAGTTCCGCACGGTGGCCAAGGCCATGCGGGTGCTGAACGATCGCGGCCTTGATCTTCCGCGCCGGGACCGACATGGCGATCCGCATTGGGCGCGCGCGACGGTTTCGGCGGTGGCGAGCATTCTAAAGAATCCTGCGTACGCTGGTGCCTTCGTCTATGGACGGACGCGTCCCAGGGCGATCGCCCGCGAAGGCCGACCGGCGGGAAAGGCGCCGCGGCCGATCGGGGAATGGCGGATCATGGTGAAGGATCGCTATCCCTCTTACATCGATTGGCCGACCTATGAAAAAATCCGCTGCCTCATCAGAGACAACCGAGCCGAATATATGCGCACCAAGACAAGAGGGTCTCCCCGCGACGGCGAGCTTCTGCTGCACGGCATCGCTTGGTGCGCCAGATGCGGCTACAAGATGTACGTCCGCTACAAAGGCGGCGGCGAATATGTCTGCAATCACTTACGCAGTCACGAGGGCCAGCCGACGTGCCAGCACGTCCGCGCGGAGCGCATCGACGCCGCGGTAGCGGAGGCATTCCTGGCCGCACTGGCACCGGCTGAGTTCGACGCGCTATCGCGCGCCCACCGCGTACAGCGCCAGGTCGATACCGCGCTGCGGAGCGGCGCCGAGCGCCAGCTGGAGCGGAAGCGATACGCCGCGGCACTGGCAGAACGCCAGTTCAATCGCGTCGATCCCGACAATCGTCTCGTTGCCGGCGAGCTCGAGCGCCGCTGGGAAGCGGCGCTGAGCGAGGTGCGGGCGGCCGAAGAGGCGCTCGCCCGGCAATCCGCGCCCCAATCGATCTCTCAACTGGCGATTGGCAAAGCGCTCAACAGCAAGGTCGTCGTTCTTGCTGGCCGGCTGCCGCTGATCTGGTCAGATCCCGCGACCACGGATGCACAGCGCAAGGCGCTGCTGCGCTGCCTGATCGACAAAGTGATCCTCGATCGCGGGAAGCGCGACATCGCACTCGTCAGAATCGTGTGGCGCGGCGGAGCTGTCAGCGACCTCGAAGTGAAGATGAACGTCAACTCCGTTGCCAGTCTGACGCGGGGTATGGAGATGCAGAACCGTGTCCTCGATCTCGCCCGTGCCGGCATGCCTGACGACGAGATCGCCGCAACCCTTTCCAGCGAGGGGCACCGCTCGCCCAAATGCCCGGATCATGTCCGAACCATCACCGTGCAACGCATCCGCTTCGGCGCCGGAATCACGGTGGCGACGCAGCGCACCCGTTGGACCCACGATGCCAATTTGCTTAGCGCCCCCGAACTGGCCACCAAACTAAACATCCCGGTGAATTGGCTTTACGTGCAGATTCGGCAAAACCGCCTCCTCATCGATCGTCAGCCCACTGGCGCCTACCTGTTCCAAGACACGCCTGCCGTATTGGATGCGGTTCGCGAGTTCCGAAACCACACCATCAACCATCTCGACCTCAGAATCTGTCAGCCTCACCAGGAGGGGCATCAACATGGGTGATCGAAGAGAGCGCCCAACTGAGCGGGGGTCAGCCGCATGACGCCATCATGAATCGCTGGCCAGCAGAACCCGCCTTGCTCCAACCGTTTCGCCATCAGACACAGGCCGGTGCCATCCCACCAGATCAGTTTTATCCGATCCGCCTTCTTCGCTCGGAACACATAGACCACGCCGGAGAAGGGATCGGCGCCGCTTCACCGGCGACGCAGTTCTTTCAGTCGCGGCCGCGGCCGCCGTCTCGATAACCGCCGGCACGAATGCCGGTGCCGCCGCCGCTTCGGC
>JBOHMN010000043.1:0-1523 GCA_050730175.1 Acetobacteraceae bacterium
CGCTTCCGCCTCGGCACCCGCGGTCTTCAGCGCGACCACCTGGTCCACCAGGGCCCGGCGCTCTTCTTCCTGTGCGCGGATCATCGCACGAAGCGCATCGGGGTCGTCGGGAAGGTCTGTCGCCAACCGCATCGCAGCCATCGAATCAGGCGTCGGCCCGCCCGTCAATGCCGATCGCTATCCGATCGCGGCGACGAGTCAACCGGCCAGTTGCGGTACCCGCGGACGGCGTCCGGCATGAACGCGTCGCCAATCCAGGCCTTCCAAGAGAGCGCCCAACTGGGCGGCGGTCAGCCGCATCGCGCCATCATGAATCGCCGGCCAGCAGAAGCCCCCTTGCTCCAACCGTTTCGCCATCGGACACAGGCCGGTGCCATCCCACCAGATCAGTTTTATCCGATCCGCCTTCTTCGCTCGGAACACATAGACCACGCCGGAGAAGGGATCGGCGCCAAACGCTGCCGTCACCAGTGCCGCCAGCGAATCCGCCCCTTTGCGGAAATCCACCGGCCGCGTCGCAATCAGCACACGCGCACCCAGGCTGATCGATGTGTCGGGGCCGATCACCGCGCCATCTTCAGCGCTTCAATCACCGCCGCGATGACCTGAGCGTCAGCGCCGTGGGCGATCTTCACCGATATCCCGTCGATATCAATCTCGACCGCTGCCGCCGCCCCATGACGGCGGCGGGATCGGCGCCGCTTCACCGGCCAAGCAGTTCTTTCAGTCGCGGCCGCGGCCGCCGTCTCGATAACCGCCGGCACGAATGCCGGTGCCGCCGCCGCTTCGGCCGCATAGCGCAACTCGCGGCGCCAGGTGAACAGTTGCGACGACCTCAAGCCGTGACGACGGGCAAGCTCGCTGATGTTGTCGCTCGCGGCCATCTCGGCCACCAACGCCATCTTCTCCGACACCGCCCACTTCCGCCGTCGCCCTTCGCCGGTGAAAACCTCAAACCGCCGAACCGGCTCCAGACTAGCTCCGGCACTTGACCCCGACATGGCTCCAAGCCCCTCCCGAAACAGGGCCAAAACCCTCGCACCCTATCGCCCGTTCCGCAATGTGGGGCCAGAACAACGCTTACCAATGATCCGCCCGGAGCGAAGGACAAAAAACCGCCGCCCGCGCCGCCCGCCGTGTGTTCCCCGGGCGCTTGACCGAACAGGCTGGGGGCTTGTTCGGCGGTGGCACGCCCGCTACCTCGGGATGCAATGATTCCGTGACGCGACGGATCAAACCGCGCGCTCGTCTGCGATTACCTTGCCGTCGTTCGGCAGCGAGCCAGGCATCACCAGCTCGACCGCGCCCTTGAGCTTGGTCACGGCCTGCAAGCTGGCGGCCACCGCATCGGCCAGGGCAGGGGCGGGCGCGTCGCATTCGGCCTTCAAGATCATCGCATCGATCTCGCGCTCGCGCGACACGACGAGGCGCAGCCGCGCCAGTTCGGGATGGCGGCGGCCGATCTCGGCGATCTGTTCCGGGCGCACGAACATGCCCTTCACCTTGGTGGTCTGGTCGGCGCG
>JBOHMN010000044.1:0-2316 GCA_050730175.1 Acetobacteraceae bacterium
TCGTGTTCGATGCGGAGGGAACGCGCATCGGCGGCGCAACGCTGCTTGCGGTCGTTACGTTGCGGCAGGGCGAGATGGGCCGGCACTACCGGTTGCCCATCGTGGAGGATTACGTCGCCGCGCACGAGGCGAAACGGCGCCTCGATGCGGTCCTGGAAGGATGGGAGCGCGATGGACGGCAGGGCTTCTGCCCGGTGCCGGATGAAAAGCTGCCGCCGGTGGGCACGCTCGGCTTTCGTGTACAACGCTACGGCATGCTGCAATGGGGCGATTTGTTTACCGCGCGGCAGAAGCTGGCCCTGGCGACCATGTGTTCAAAACTCGGCGCTAGGTCCACGACCAGCGTGCTCCTTGCGCTTTCGCTGAGCAGGTGGACGGATATCTTCAACGCCTCTTGCCGATGGGAGAGTTCAAAGACACAAGTTCGCAACTTGTTTACGCGTCAGGCGCTCCCGATGATCTGGGATTTCGCTGAGAATTGTTTTTCGGCCGGGCAGGCTGGGGATTTCGCGGTGACCATGAGCACAATGGCCGAGGTCGCGGAGGCCTCGCCTGGATCGCGGCCCGGCCAGGTTCAGCCGGCCGATGCCGCCAGCCAACCGCTCCCTGCCGAATCCGCGGCAGTGTGGTTTACCGATCCGCCCTATTACGACGCGGTTCCGTACGCCGATCTCTCCGACTTCTTCTATGTCTGGCTGAAGCGGGTGCTGCCGGGTCATCGGCTGCTGCGCGACGCTAAGAACGCCGCAAACGCGCTCACGCCCAAACAGCAGGAGGCAGTTCAGGACGAAACCAAGCGTGATGGCGATCGCCCCAAGGATCGCGCATGGTTCGAGGAAAAGATGGCCAAGGCTTTCGCCGAAGGCCGCCGGGTCACCCGCGAGGACGGCATCGGCGCGATCGTCTTCGCCCACAAGACCACCGAAGGATGGGAGGCACTGCTCGCCGGGATGATCCGCGGCGGCTGGACAATCACCGGTTCCTGGCCGATTGCGACGGAAATGGGCTCGCGCCTGCGCGCCCGCGATTCCGCCGCGCTGGCCACCAGCGTGCATCTCGTCTGCCGGCCGCGGCCCGACAACGCCGGCGTCGGCGACTGGGCGGATGTGCTGCGCGAACTGCCGCGTCGCGTCGGCGAGTGGATGGAACGTTTGCAAGCCGACGGAGTGCGCGGTGCCGACCTCGTTTTCGCCTGCATCGGCCCCGCGCTTGAAATTTTCAGCCGCCATAGAAGAGTGGAGACCGCCGAGGGAGACGAAATCACACTCGCGGATTTTCTTCCCAGGGTCTGGGAAGTCGTCGGGCGGAGTGCGCTCGAGCAGGTGCTCGGCACCGCCGAGGCAGCCTCCCGCAATGGTGCGCTCGGCGTGCTCGAAGAGGATGCGCGGCTTACCGCACTCTTCCTCTGGACGCTGCAAGGCACGGACG
Source organism: Acetobacteraceae bacterium (assembly GCA_050730175.1). Classification (GTDB taxonomy): domain Bacteria; phylum Pseudomonadota; class Alphaproteobacteria; order Acetobacterales; family Acetobacteraceae; genus JAKAWQ01. The sequence goes on from JBOHMN010000044.1 coordinate 1,429, forward strand.
GGCATGCGGCAGAGACGGAGGCGAGCGATCAGGAGTCAGACGGTCAAGAGGATGACGAAGCGGCGCTTCCTGCACGTGCCCGGGGTCCGACGCTGAACTTCGACGTGGTGCGGCGCTTCGCCCAGCCGCTCGGCATCGCGCTCGGACAATGGGAAGGCCGGATCATCGAAACCGCGAAGGGCGCCGTGCGCCTGCTTCCCGTGGCGGAGCGGGCACGCCAGTTGTTCGGGGCCGAGGGCGCGGAGGGTCTGGCGATCCGGCTGGAGCGGGAAGCCTTTCTCGCGGCGAATTCGCTGCAGGGCGTGCTGTTCCCGGAAATGGCAGCGCGGCCGCCCCGGGCAGCACCGCTCAAGGCGCGCGGCTGGCGGGCAGCAAGCGGTGATCCGACACTTTCGCCCGAGCGCCAGGTCACGACGCTCGACCGCGTGCACACGGCAATGCTGCTGCAAGCCTCGGGCAGAAGCAATGCGCTCCGGACGCTGATCCGCGCCGAGCAGGAGCGGGGCTCCGATTTTCTGCGCCTCGCCAATGCGCTTTCGGCGCTCTATCCTCCGACATCGGAGGAAAAGCGGTTGCTGGACGCGATGCTGCTGGCCGCACCGAGATGAGCGGGCCGATGGAACCATGGTACAAAGTAGTCGTTGCGCGCAAGGAAGTGTGCGAGGGCCGCTCGTTCAACCCCGATGAATTCGCCATTGCGCTCGAGCAGGTCGTGGCAGGCACGGCGCCGGACGATTACCGCAACCCGCAGCAATTCTTCGCCCGCACCTCTTTCACGCGCGCGCTCAGCGAGCACGCGGGCATGGTGCTCGGCCGGCTTGCCGGGCGCACCGCGAACACGGCGCCCGTCCTGACGCTGATCACCCAGTTCGGCGGCGGCAAGACGCA
>JBOHMN010000045.1:0-6320 GCA_050730175.1 Acetobacteraceae bacterium
CGGATAGAGGGGATGCTGCAAGCCGGCAGGGAACGGGATCGCGTTCTGCGGCACGTTCAGAGACGCTCTGGGCACTTGCTGAACGACCGCGGCCGCCCTAGAGCAATATCGCCCTGACCGGAATCGCCAGATACCGGGCAGAGCGATGAAATTGCTCGAGAAAGCAAACGGGGAGCATGTTCAGCCGAGCGGACCACGCGCACGTGGTCCGGCTCTCAGTTGTTGCGGTTGTTGCGTGCGAATCCAGCTCCGGCGGCGAACCATTAGCTTTGGAGCAGCGGTGAAGCGAGCCAGGAAACAGGAAGGCCCGGTATGGCGGACGGCCAGGAGTCGATGGAATTCGACGTGGTGGTGGTCGGGGCGGGGCCCGCCGGGCTCGCCGCGGCGATCCGTCTCAAACAATGCCGGCCGGAAAGCACGGTTTGCGTTCTGGAAAAGGGTGCCGAGGTCGGCGCGCACATCCTTTCTGGTGCCGTGATCGAGCCACGCGCGCTCGATGAACTGCTTCCCGGGTGGCGCGCGGACGATCCGCCGCTCGCGACTCCCGCCCGCGAGGATCGCTTTCTGCTGCTGACGGCCAAACGCGCCGTTCGCCTGCCCACCCCCCGCCCGATGCACAATAAAGGCAACTTTGTGGGCTCGCTTGGCAATCTCTGCCGCTGGCTCGCGGGCCGTGCCGAAGCGCTTGGCGTTGAAATCTATCCCGGATTCGCAGCCGCCGAATGGATCGAGGAGGAAGGGCGCGTCAGAGGGGTGATTACAGGGGACGTGGGGATCACGAAATCGGGCGAACGGGGGCCCCGTTTTCAGCCGGGCGTGGCCATCAGGGCCCGCTTCACGCTGCTGGCCGAAGGCTGTCGCGGGTCACTGACCAAGCGGCTGCTCACCCGCTTCGATCTGGCGAAGGCGTGCGACCCGCAGACCTATGCGATCGGTGTGAAAGAATTATGGGAGATCCCTGCCGAGAAACACCAACCGGGCCTGGTTATTCACACCGTCGGCTGGCCACTCGATCGCGAAACCTATGGCGGGTCGTTCCTTTATCACTGGGGCGAACGCTTTGTTTCCACGGGGTTCGTGATCGGACTGGACTATCGCAATCCGTGGCTTTCGCCATTTGCAGAAATGCAGCGGTTCAAGACCCACCCTGCGATCCGCGGCCAATTCAGCGGAGGCCGGCGCATTACCTACGGTGCGCGTGCGCTCAATGAAGGTGGGCTGCAGTCGATTCCGCGGCTCGTCTTCCCCGGTGGGGCGCTGATCGGCTGCGCCGCCGGCTTTCTGAATGTGCCAAAAGTCAAGGGCACGCACACGGCGATGAAATCCGGCATGCTGGCTGCCGAAGCGGCGGCGGCGGCGCTTCAGGATGGCAGCGTGGAAGTCCTTTCCCGCTACGAGGAGGCGCTCGCTGCCAGTTGGGTGTGGAGCGAACTCGTCCGTGTCCGCAACGTACGCCCTGGCTTCGCACGGTTCGGCCTGTGGGGAGGGCTGCTGAACGCAGCACTCGACACATACCTGTTTGCCGGCCGGGCGCCCTGGACGTTCCATCACCGCCACCCCGATCACGCTACACTCCGCGATGCGGCGGAAGCGCCGCGGATTGCCTACCCCAATCCGGATGGCGTGCTGACCTTCGATCTGCTTTCCTCGGTTTTCATCAGCAACACCAACCACGAAGAGGATCAGCCCTCGCATCTGAGGCTCACCCACCCGGAACGGGCCATCGCGGTGAACTGGCGGCGTTACCGGAGCCCGGAGACCCGCTATTGCCCGGCTGGTGTTTATGAGATTGTTAGCGGCGAAGCCTCCCCGTCTCTCGTCATCAACGCGCAGAACTGTGTTCACTGCAAAACCTGCGACATCAAAGATCCAACCCAGAACATCGAGTGGGTCGTGCCGGAAGGCGGAGGCGGCCCCAATTACCCGCCCGGCATGTAGCCCTCCCTTTGCCGGCTCTGCTATAGGATAGCGTCATGCCTAAGCTATGCTCTCTGAGCCGGGTGACCTTGCTTGCGCTCTCTCTGCTCAGCGCCTGCGCAGCCCGCAACGTCGCCATGGGCGATCCGTCGAACGGCGGTCACGGGTATGGCGCGTTTCTCGATGCGCGCTTCGCCGATAGCCAATTCGCGCTGGAGCATGCGGCACACTTTTATCGTGAGGCTTCGGCGGCGGACCCGAGTGATCCCGTGCTGCGCCGGCAGGCATTCCTGTCCAGCTTCATGGCTGGTGATCCGGCGGCGATCACGCTCGCCGCGAGCGTGCCAGGTGATCCGGTGGCGATGCTCGTCGAGATCAGCAAGGCAGCGCGCCAAGGTGACTGGCAGACGGCGATTGCACGCATCCGTAGTTTGCCGCACGGCAGCCTGACGCAGGTGCTCGCTCCGCTTCTCCTTGCCTGGGCCGAGCAAGGCGCCGGCCAGACCGATGCCGCGCTTACCACCCTGCACCCCTTTCTTTCCGGCGCGGGACAGCGGGGAATTTTTGTCCTCCACGCCGGGTTGATTGCTGACCTCGCGGGACGCACAGCCGTCGCGAAGAATTACTATGCAGCTGCCCGGAAGGCCTCGAGCGGACCCAACCTGCAGCTCGCAAGGATCGTTGCGAGCTGGGAGGATCGCCAGGGTGATCCGACAGCGGCACGGGCGACGCTTGCTGCACTCGGAGCGGAGGATAGCCAGGTCGCGATTGCCGTCCCCGGGCTCGAGGCGAGCATGGCCGAGCGGCCGGTTGCCAACGCAAGCGACGGCATGGCCGAGGCCTTCCTTGCTATCGCTGCGGGCCTACAGCAGCAGGAGTCACCGGATTTCTCGGTGGTCATGCTGCGCCTCGCGCTGACCTTGCACCCCGACTTCACTCCCGCGAGGCTGCTGCTTGCGGATGTTCTTGACGCGCAGAAGCAACCGGGAATGGCGCTTTCGGTGCTGGAACCGGTGCCCGCAGGGGACCCGCTGGTCGCTCTGGTCGATCTCCGCCGCGCGATGCTGCTCGACGCGACCGGCAAGACGTCGGACGCTCTCGGATTGCTCGAGCGTCTCGCTGAGCGCTACCCGGAACGCCCGGAACCGCTCGAGATCAAGGGTGACATGCTACGCCAGCACGAGCGCTGGACCGATGCCATTGACGCCTATACCGGTGCGATCTCCCGGCTTGGTGAGCGGCACGCATCCAACTGGACCTTATTTTACGACCGCGGCATCGCCTATGACCAAGTGCACGACTGGCCGAAGGCGGAGGCTGATTTTCGCGAGGCGCTCGTGCTCGAGCCCAACCAGCCTTACGTTCTCAACTATCTCGGCTATTCCTGGGCGGTACAAGATCGGCATCTGACAGAAGCGAGGCAGATGCTTGCGAAAGCCGCAGAGCTTCGCCCGAACGATGGGGCCATCCTGGACAGCCTCGGCTACGTGATGTTGCGGCAGGGAGATGTTCAGGACGCCATGAAGTGGTTGTTGCGCGCGGTGACTCTGGAGCCGGATGATGCCACCATAAACGGCCATCTCGGCGATGCGTACTGGGCGGCCGGGGACAAGCTCCAGGCTTGGTACCAATGGCAGCATGCGCTGACCATGCACCCGAGTGCGAAAGAGGCGGCGAAGCTCAAAGCGAAACTGCAACAAGGATATGGATCTCTCGGTGGTGATGCCGGATCGGCACCACCGGGCACTGCCAAGAATGCCCCCTGAGCTGCCCGCCGCAGAGCAAGCGCCGGCGAAGGTCAATCTCTATCTGCACATAACCGGCCGCCGCCCGGACAGTTATCACATACTCGACAGCATGGTGGTGTTTGCGGATATCGGAGACACGCTCTGCGTACGTGAAGCCCCCGAACTCAGGCTTGCGATGAGCGGTCCCTTTGCGACCAACCTTGCCGCAGGAGCTGACAATCTCGTGGTCCGCGCGGCCCGAACACTCGCCACCGCGGCCGGCATCAAACGGGGCGCTTCGCTCAGCCTCGCGAAAATGCTGCCGCATGCCGCCGGCCTCGGGGGTGGCTCGGCCGATGCCGGCGCAACGCTTCGGCTGCTCGGGCGATTTTGGAAGGTGCCCGAACAGAGGGTCGCACTGCTTCCTCTTGCCGCCAGCCTGGGCGCCGATGTGCCGGCCTGCCTTGGTTCGGTCCCCGCCCGGACGAGCGGCGCGGGCGAGGTGCTGGGCCCGGCTCCTCTCTTGCCGGCGTTCGGGCTCTGCCTTGTCAATCCCGGGACTCGACTTCCGACAAGGGACGTTTTCGCTGCGTGGAGCGGACACTTTTCAAACCCGGCGCAGCTTCCCACGGGTTGGCGGGACGCTGCTTCGCTGGCTACGTCTCTGGCTCTGTTTCGGAATGATTTAGAGGCTCCGGCGATCAGGCTCTGTTCCTCGATCAGTACCGTCCTGAAGGTCCTCAGCGCCGAGCCCGGATGTCTGCTCGCACGCATGACGGGCTCGGGAGCAACCTGCTTCGGTCTCTTCCCAGATGCGACAACGGCACGGCGCGCAGCCGTGCGGATCAGCCGGACCAACTGGTGGTGTTGGGGGGGTGGGCTCGCCGAGCCCGCGTCCACACAGCACGGCGGCGGCTCGACACCATCGACGCCGACGCGCTGCTGACACGCGGAAGCATCGGTGACGTGCGGGTTACTCCATTGCGCACGTCCACCCCGGACCGCCCTGCCGGTCGCGTCGTCGTTTCGGGTTACCGCTCACTCCTTCGTCGGCCCGGCCGCCCAACACTTTGCGATGTTCGCCACGAAGGGATGAGCAGACATCGGAAAGCCAGGAGCTGGTGCGCCGGTCCGGCCCGCCTGTTTGCGACAACGCGCGCCGGAACCGGCACACTCTTTCTATCCAATCGAGCGGATCATTCACCGGCCTCCGCATCGACGAGCGCGGCCCGCTGCTGCCTCGCTTGCTGTCCGGAGAGATGGATCACGAAAAACACGATCGTGACCAGGAAGGCCGCACTGGTAGCGGACGTTCCGAAGCCCAGGCCACCGCTGTGTATCGGTTGTGACAGCAGGTCACCCATCGACGCTCCGAGCGGGCGCGTCAGGATATAGGCCAGCCAGAAAGCCAGGATCGCATTCAGCCGAAGGCCATAATAGGCGGCCGTCACCAGCCCGATGAAGGTGGCGAACATCAATGCCGACAGTGCGTATCCGAGCGCGAGCTTCTCCGCCATCAGGTCGCCGAACGAAGTGCCAAGCGAGAAGGTGAACAGGATCGCTCCCCAGTAGAAAAACTCCCGGCGCCGGCTCACGATTGTGTGCACCGAGAGTGTCCGCTCAACTGCGTACCAGGCCAAGAACGCGGCCGCGAGGATCACAGCGAACAGACTGGAGGATGTGGCCAGGGGAACGTGGAATTTGTCGACCAGATTGTCGGATATCAGCGTGCCTACGACACTGATGAGTACGACGCACGTCCAGTATGCCGTCGCCACGTAGCGCGACAGGCGGATCTGCACGGCGAGTGCGGCCACCAGCAGAACGCCCATCACGATGGATGTGATGTTGAGACCGAGACTGAGTGTTACGTTCAAGAAGTCCGCGAAGGTTTCCCCGACCGTGGTGGAGAGTGTCTTGATGATCCAGAAGATGAGCGTGACCTCCGGAACTTTGTTCAATAACTGCAGGCTTCCGCTGCGGTCCTGCATGATCGCAAGCATCGTTTCTAATCATTTTTGTTCGCCCGGGATGCCGTCGGCACCGGATGCGTGAATGCGGCCGATTGACACGCACGCGCGGAGTGGGGGCGTGCTCGGTCTCGTCGCCATGAGGCTCAGCCGCTTTAGCCCGTCTTCGCGGATTCGCCTGCTTCCGGCGCGATTTTCGTGCGGACGGAGGGTGTAAGCATCTGATCTGTATGGTGGGTATTGTGCGGTCATCGCCAAAATCGCCTGTAGTGAAGACCTACCCTGTTCACAGCAACGGATTCGCTCGGCTAGATTCGCCGTGTCATGTTTCTGCGAAAGACTCGGAGGAAGAAAGACGGCAAGACGCACGACTATTGGAGTGTGGTCGAGAACAGGCGTGTCGCGAGCGGCCGCGTCGTACAGCGTCACGCTCTGTATTTGGGCGAGATCAATTCCTCGCAGACCGCGGTGTGGCGCAAGGCCATCGATGTGCTCGACGACGACGCGGGCCGTTCACGGACCCTGGCGTTGTTCCCTGAGAACGGTTGTGCCGGCATCGCGCCGGACGCATCGGTGGTCCAGCTTCGCCTGTCGGAGATGCGGCTGTGCCGGCCACGCCAATGGGGCGCCTGTTGGCTGGCCGGGCAGTTGTGGCAGACGTTGCAGTTGGACCAATTCTGGGCCGCCCACCTGCCGCCGAACCGTA
>JBOHMN010000046.1:0-25695 GCA_050730175.1 Acetobacteraceae bacterium
TGCCGCCGCAGTCATAGCACATCCGAAAGGGAATATGATGCCTTTGCGAGCGCCGCATCCGAGGAAACCGATGCGGCCGGAGCATCTGTCATTCCGCCGCCGGTTGAAGGCTTTCCCGCAGAGGGGCGCGCGAATGCGGAAAGTCTACCAACGGCGCGGGCGCGCGCGGGGCCGCGTCGGCGAGCGCCCCGCGTGCGGCAGCGAGCAGATTGTGCAGATTGGCTTGGCCTGAATGGAAATCCTGCGTCGCGGCGAGTGTTGCGATGGCGCCGGGCGGCAGATGCGCGCGGACCTCTGGCATTTCCGTGAGCTCCGCCTCCGAGAGCGCTTGCACCGCCGCCTGATCGAGGCGAGGGGCGCCGATCAGCGCGAGGCTGCGGAGCGCCATCAGGGCCGCCTCGCCGAGCGGTGCCAGCGCCTCGGCGCCGAAGTCCCCGTCCGCCAGCAACTGCGCCATGCGCAGCTTGCGCTCGGCCTCCTTGAGCCATTCCGTTGCGATGCGGGACTTGCGAATCGTTGCCGCCGATTCCGCCGGAGCATCGAGAGCCGGCGAGTGGTGCAGCACGTCCGCCGGCTCGGCGAGCCGGATGATCCCGGCGGCGGCAAGGCGGCGAATCGCGTCCCAGGTCCCGCGATCGAGGAATTCGATCGCCTCCAGCCCCGATCGTTCGGCGGCCGCCGCGAGATCTCGCCGCTCGCCTGCCGCCTCGCCAGCCGGAGCATCGAAAACCACGAGCGTCGCGGCCGTGCCGTCATCGCGTCGCCAGCGTTCGACCGAGAGGACGGATTCGTCCATCCGGCCGGCAATTTCCGTAATGAAACGCTGCGCCGGATCCGCCGTTGGCGGCGGCGCTGCCGGCTTCGCCAGCAGGCCTGCCATCCGCTCGACCAACGCTCGACGACCGGACGGCATCGTGAGCGCGGCAAGATCCCCGCGGCCGTCGAGAACGCCGTCCGCCAGGTCCTGCTTCTCCACGAGCAGATGCATGATCCGGTGCTCGATCGAATCCTCGCAGACGAGATTGACGACGGTCACCGCGCGCACCTGATTCTTCCGCCAGGCGCGCGCGATCCGCTGCTCGAGCCTGGCCGGATTCCATGGCAGGTCGAGATTCACCACCGCACTCGCGGCCTGGAGATTGAGCCCTACGCTGCCGCAGTCGGTGGAAAGAAAGAGACGGCACGCCGGGTCGCTCTTGAACCTCTTTTGCGCGATCCGTCGCTTCTCCTGAGGAACCGAGCCGGTGTGCCAAGCGAAGTCGATCCCCATCTCCTCAACCAGCTCGCGCACCAGTTCCAGCATGCGCTCCCATTCCGAGAAGATGATGATCTTGCGTTCCCGGTCGGCGAGCAGATCGGCGAGCACATGCTCGAGCTCATCGAGCTTCGGCGAGACGCGACAGGCGGGATCCAGGATGTACGGCGTGTCGCAGATCATCCGCATGCACGCGAGGAGCTGCTGCAGCCGTTCGAATTCTTCCTTGGTGAGCGGCCGCCGTTGCGCTTGCGCGGCGAGCCGCGCCGCCGGTGCCTCGTAGTCCTGGTAGCGCAGGCGCTGCTCTTCGGTCATGGTGACGAAGTACGTATCGAGCGTCCTTCCCGGAAGCTGTTCGGCGACCTCGTCTTTCCGCCTTCTCAGCATGACCGGCGCCAGGCGTTCGCGCAGCACGCCGAGATTCTTGTAATCGACCGGGCGGCCGCGCGCGTCGAGCGTATAGAAGTCGCGGTTGAAGCGGAACAATGGCCCGAGGATGCCGGGGTCAAGATATTGCACGATCGAATAGATCTCGTCGATCCGGTTCTCGAGCGGCGTGCCGGTCAAAACGAAGGCGTATGGGCTCTCGAGCTCTTTCACGGCCTGCGCGGTCTTGGTCTGCCAGTTCTTGATCCGCTGCGCTTCGTCCAGGATGATGACGTCCGGCCGCACGATGTGATTGATGTCGCGGCGGTCGATCAGCACCTGCTCGTAATTGACCAGCGTGAATGCTGTGGGCGCGGCATATTGCCGCAGGCGATCCGCGCGCGATCCGGCAACGATCGTGACCGAGAGATCGGTGAAGCGCGTGATCTGCTCCTCCCACTCCGCCTTCAGCGATGCCGGAAGCACGACCAGGACACGCGCGATTCCCCTGATGCGGCGGAGCAGCACAACCGCGGCGATCGCCTGGATCGTCTTGCCGAGCCCCATCTCGTCGGCGAGGAGGGCCCGTTCGGCGAACGCCAGGTGCAACACGCCTTCGACCTGGTAGGGCAACAGCTTCGCGCGGACGAGGTCGAGCGTGGCGCTCCCGGCAGCAACCTCGGCCAGGAACTGCTCCCGTGCCGCGCTCAGCCGCCGCCGGCGGGATTCTTCCGCGAGCCTCTGAGCAAGCGCTTGTGACTCGCGAATCGCGAGGTCGGGCAGGGGCGCGAGCGCGCGTCTCAAGCCTTCTGCGGCGTGCAACGGGTCTCCTGTCCACGCGCCCTCGGCATCACAGAGCCCCTTGAGGGCCGCCGCCGCGTCCGGACGGCCGGCGGGCACGCGGACGAAGACGCGGGCGGAGCCGTCGATCGCCGGGAAAATCTCGGCGCGCGGATTACCCCAGCGGGCAGCGGCCCCGAAGGCGCGCTTGCCTTTACGCCGGAGCCGCTCCAGCACACCTTCGATATGTTTGCAGGTGCCGAGACCATTCACCCGCCAATCGGGGCAGGAACAGGAATTCTCATGCGCCTCGAGCGAGTGGATCTCGACGTGATAGCGGCCGCCGCTGGTCGAGCGGGCGAGAAACGCACCGAAAAAGGGGTATTCCGGTTCGAGCGCCTCGACCGCAGCGATATCGCTGAGCCCCCGCCACCGCCGACGCTCGACTTCCTCGGCATCGGTCGTGTTCCAGCCCTGGAACCCGGGGTTCCGGCCCTGCACCTTCTTCGCTTTTCCGCCCGACCGGTTCGTCGCTGCGAACGCCATGCCGTCTCTCCTGTGCGCGAATGGCAGGAAATTTCCGCGGGTCGGCGAAAGAGCGCAATCGCACACCTTGCGCGTGGTCTTGGGCGAGGAGGAGACTGGCAAGTAATTCAACGCGCTGGCGGACGATTATGGATCGCGCCGGCACCCGGACGGCACCTCTCGGAATGCTATCATGTCGGGTCCGGCGCGGCCCGCCCTGCGACTCGGCCGGCCGGGTTGCCGATGGTGCCCGCATCTCAGCCCATGGCCGAGAAATGCTCGGACGGCGCAGGGCCGGCGACGCGGAGGCCAGGTCGGCGAAACGGGTCCTGTCGAACGCAACGCCGGCTGCCGGCAGCGACGACGATCCGGTCCGCACCGGGTTCGGGCGGCTGTGTCGGGTCGATGCAACCGCGGCGCCGAAGTTGCTCTATCCGGAGAGGCGCCGGCGGGCGAGTGCCGTGCCGGCACCGAGCGCGGCAAGCTTGGCACTGGCGAGCGTGCGGGAGAGCGGCGCCATACCGCAGTTGGTGCAGGGGAAAAGATGCTCCGGCGGCACATAACCGGCCACTTCGACGATCAGGGAAGCGACCTCTTCTGGGGTCTCGACCGACTGGGTGGCGACATCGATCACGCCGACCAGCACGTCCTTACCGGCCAGCAGCCTCAAGAGGTCCATCGGCACGTGGGAGTTGCGGCACTCGAGGGATACCTGGCCGATCCGGCTTCGTGCGAGCAACGGGAAAATCGTTTCGTACTGGCGCCATTCGGCGCCGAGGGCGCCTTTCCACGCGATATTCGCGGGGATTCCGTACCCGTAACAGATATGCACGCAGGTCCGGCAGCTGAGGCCGGCGGCCGCCCGCTCGAGTGCCGCAATGCCCCACGTTCCCACCACATCGAGATAGACATTGAAGGCAGGCTCGTCGAACTGGATGATGTCGATGCCGTCCGCTTCCAGTGCCCGCGCCTCCTGATTCAAGAGAGCGGCCAGCGCCATGGCGAGCGCCGGTCGGTCCTTGTAGTGCACATCGGCGATCGTGTCGGCGATCGTCATTGGGCCAGGAAGGGTGAACTTGAGCTGCCGCTTGGTATGCGCGCGGGCCAACCGGGCCTCCGTCTCGTGCACCCGGCCGGCAAGCGAGAGAGGGCCGATGACGGTCGGACAGAGAGCTTTGTAGCGATCGGCGCGGATTCCCATCTCGACGCGGCGACTGAAGTCGATGCCGCGGATGTTTTCCAAGAAGCCGTGCACGAAATGCTGGCGGGACTGCTCCCCGTCGGTCACGATGTCGATGCCGGCATCTTCCTGTTCCTTGAGGGCAAGCAGCGTGGCGTCACGCTTGCCGGCCGCGAGATCAGCGCCGGAAAGGCGCCAGGGCGCCCAGAGCCGGTTCGGTTCGGCAAGCCACGATGGTTTGGGCAGGCTCCCGGCGATGGTGCATTCCAGCATCGTGCTCTCCTCGCGAATGACCCCTTGTGGCAGGATTGGGCCGTTCGGACGAGGGTAGAGGAATTCGGCGATGTCGTGGCAAATGGCAATGCGGGTCGCCGCCGTGCTGCTGTGGATCGTAGCCGCAACGGGTGCGGCGCACGCTCAGACGGTCGTGCAGTACCACGCCGACGCGGCCAGAACCGGGCGCTACGTCGTGCCCGGGCTCACGGCGGGGAAGGTGAGCGCGATGTCGCCCGCGCCCGCCTTGCGGGTCGGCCTCGCCGGGCCGGTTTATGCGGCGCCGCTTTATGCCACGCTACCGGACGGGCGGACGGCGCTGATCGTCGGAACCGAGCAGAACGTGATTGAGGCGCTCGACGCGCGGAACGGTGCAGTCATCTGGCACGCTCCCCTTGGCCAACCAGTGCGGACTTCGTCTCTGCCTTGCGGCGACATCAACCCGATGGGGATCACGGGAACGCCGGTGATCGATGGCGACGTCGTTTACACGGCTGCCATGGTGCTCGGCCGGAGCGGCGTCCCGCAACAGTTGGTATTCGCGCTCGACCTCAGCGATGGCCGCATCAAATCGGGCTGGCCGGTGCACGTGGCGCACTCACTGGCCGCGCAGAACAAGCGCTTCATTGCTGCCAATCAGGGCCAGCGGAGCGCGCTTTCCGTCGCCCAGGGACGCGTTTTCGTTGCATACGCCGGGCATTTCGGAGATTGCCGCTACTATCACGGTTGGGTGGTCGGCATCGAAGGGGCGGACCCTGCCGCGGTCACCGCGTTCTCGACGGCGGGGCAGGGCGGCGGCATCTGGGCACCCGGCGGTATGGTTTCGGATGGCCGGTCCTTCTTCGTTGCAACCGGCAACACGATCGGTGCGCGCCACTGGGCTGGCGGCGAGGCGGTATTTCGGCTTGGACTCGATGGGCAATTCTCGGGCCGGCGCCAGGATTACTTCACGCCATCCAACTGGAAAGAGCTCGACGATGCGGATCTCGATCTCGGGGCGACCAATCCGATGCTCATCGGCAGCCGCTACGTGCTCGCCCTGGGCAAGGACGGTAACGCGTACCTGATGAACCGCGCCGATCTCGGTGGCCTTGGCGGGCAGGTTGCAGAGGCACGTGTCTCGCGCGTGCCGATCCGCACCGCGCCGGCAAGCTTCGTCAGCAACGGTGACGTGTTCGTGGTGTTTCAGGGCGAGGGCGCGGGTTGTCCGGCAGGAGAAGAAGGCGATCTTGTCGCGCTGCAAATTGCGCCGGGTCCGCATATTTCTGTCGCCTGGTGCGCGCCGGAGCACGGCCTCGGCGCGCCGATCGTGACGACGGCCGCGAATGGCGCCGATCCGATAGTCTGGGCGATCGGCGCTGAGGGTGACGAGCGGCTCAGGGCATTCCGCGCCAGCGACGGCAAGCTGCTCTTTACCAGCCAGCCGCTGGGGCTCGTGCGGCGCTTTGAGACCCCTGCCGTCGGCGGCGGCCGGATCTACGTTGCGGCGGATTCCGCCCTGTACGCCTTCGCATTCTGACACGCTTTCGTATTCTGATCCCCGCCGAGAGCGCGGCACATCAGCGTCGCCGGATCGCCGTGAAAGGCGGCAGGTCCGACAGGCTGCCAGCCAAGGCGTGCGTAGAAGCTCTCGGCAGAACGGGTGACTAGCCAGAGCGTCGGCGCGCCGAGGGCACGCGCGGCGGTCTCGACGGCGGCAACGAGGCGGGCGGCGTGGCCGAGGCCACGGAATGCGGCCGGAACGAACAGATTGACGAGCCAGGGCGTGAGGTCCGGCCGGCTCGCCAAGCCGCTTGCGGCGAGACTCGCCGTGCCGGCTGGCACGCCGAGAGCGAGCAGGATGAAGCAGTGCGCCGGGTCGGGGAGACCGCACAGGCGGTCGCCGAGCCAGGCGCGGATGGTCGGCGAAAGATCCGGCCGTTCTCTGAGGGTGACGAGGGCGGAAGGTGCGTAATGCATGTCCGGATGCGGATTTCAGAGGCACTAAAAACCCCGCGGGCCTGGGGCCGGCGGGGCGGGCGATGGGGAGAAGGTGAGGGGCGCTAGCCGGGACGTCGCACGCGGGCGCGTCTTCCGCTACGCCGATCCCCGCCGTTCGCATCGGGACCGCCGCCGGAAAGCGGGCGTCGACGTCGGGCAGGAAGAGCCACACGGAACATGCCGCGATGCTAGATTGGCCGGAGCGCTCCGGTCAAGCGCCCCCGGCGATTTCGTGCTGCTGGCGGGTTTTTCCACGCTGCGCCGCGCGAGCTGGCTCGAAGCGAGCGCACTCGTGCTTTGCAATCTCGTCGATCATTGCGACCCAGCGCCGATTCCCCAAGCGCCGCGCGACGTGCTGAAACGCCAGCTCGCCCGCTCATCGTGACCGATGCCGGCCTCGCCAGCTCACCGATTGCGCAGCGAATAGCGGACGCGCTGGCGGCCGCCAAAGTCCCATTCTCCCTCTTCTCGGCCGTGCGGCCGAATCCTGTCGCATCTGGAATCGATGCCGGTATCACCGCGTTCCATGCCGGCCGTCACGACGGGATCGTTGCGTTCGGTGGCGGCGCCGCGCTCGACGGCGGGAAGGTCACCGCCCTCATGGCTGGCCAGCGCCTCCCGATCTGGGAGTTCGAGGACATCGGCGATCGCGGGAAGCGCGCCGACGCGGCGACAATCCGCTGGAGCTGACACGTGAAAGGGCGCTCGAGCTATTCGATCGGGCGATGGCGGGGACGCTTTAGCGAGCAGCATCCTGCGGATCGCGCGGTTGCTTCGCTGACCCGCCGAAGCATGCTCGCGGGTGGTGGGTGGACCTTTGTCTTCGGATCGGCATAGTATCATGCATCGTCAGTGCGAGGGCGGCAACCATGCGTCATGCGTTGTTCGGCGTTGCCAACGATGGATGCTTCGGCCTGCGTGCGAAGGTCGTTGCCATTTACGCGCTGCTGGTCGCGGCCAATCTCGGCGCCTGGCTATGGGCGGTGACGGAGTTCCGGCACAGTCCGCTGCTGCTTGGTACCTGCCTTCTCGCCTATACCTTCGGTCTGCGCCACGCCGTCGATGCCGATCATATTGCGGCGATCGATAACGTCACCCGCAAGCTGCTGCAGGAGGGCAAGCGCCCGGCCGGTGTCGGCTTTTTCTTTGCCCTCGGTCATTCCACCATCGTCGTGATCGCGCCGGCGCTGATCGCGGTCGCGGCCCTGGCATTCAAGCACGGTCTGCCGACATATCGTGACCTCGGAGGCATGATCAGCACGTCCGTCTCGGCGCTGTTCCTGCTCACGATCGCGGCGATGAACATCGTCATTTTGATCGGCATCTGGCGCACGTTCCGCCGGGTGAAGAACGGCGCGCCGTACAACGCGCAGGATCTCGACATTCTCCTTGCCGGACGCGGCCTGCTCGCGCGCCTGTTCCGGCCGCTGTTTCGCATGATCCGGCAAAGCTGGCATATGTACCCGCTCGGCTTCCTGTTCGGCCTTGGCTTCGATACGGCAACTGAGGTCGCCGTGCTCGGGATTTCGGTGGCCCAGGCCGCGCAAGGCATGCCGGTTTGGTCGGTGCTGATCTTCCCGGTGCTTTTTGCCGCCGGGATGTCGCTGGTCGATACGACTGACGGTATTCTCATGCTGGGCGCGTACGGCTGGGCGTTCAGCAAACCCATTCGCAAGCTCTACTACAACCTGACCATCACATTCGTCTGCGTTTTCGTCGCCGTCGCCGTGGGTGGGATCGAGGCGCTTGGCCTTATCCAGGACCGGCTCACCCTGAACGGACCCTTCTGGGACGGCGTCGGCGCGTTGAACGCAAATTTCGGAACGATCGGCTATCTGATCATCGGCATTTTCGTGGTGAGCTGGATCGTCTCCGCTGCGGTCTACCGGCTTCGCGGCTACGATGCGCTGGACGTCGAGATCAGTCGATCCTGATGCCTGGAATTACCGATCAGGGCCAGGAGTCTCGAGGCGGACGGGCCATCCACGCCGGCGCGTGGCACGATGGCCCCGCCAGGGGCGGAAGATGGCCGTGGTCCGCTGCATGCCGTTCTGCTTCGGGAGGAATCGATGCCGCGCCAGATAGCATTCGCCGTTGCTTTTGCTGCCTTGCTCCTCGCCTGCCCCGTGAGCCCGGTTCAGGCTGCCGACCAAGCTCACGGCCTCTCGGTTCCTGACGCTCTCCAGGGTGCCTGGTACGTCGGGCAAAGCTGCAACGATGTGACGTCTTATTTTTTCCGTGGCGACGGCTGGTCCGTCGGGATCACCGAGCAGGCGGACTCGCAGGCGATCGTCGCGAGTTCGTCTGCCTTTTCGGTACTCAAAGTCGAACCGGATGGATCGATGATCGTCTCATCGTACTGGAAAGACCCGACGACCGGCGGGTATGTGCCAGCGCAGTTCAAGCTTACCCCGGAGAATGCGGCGATCGAGGGCACATATGTCGCGCCGGCGGGTGCGACGAAGACGCCAAAAATCTCCGAGATCAGATGCGACAATCCGGAGGTTGCGGGAAAACCGTGGCCGCTCGCATCCCTCTACCTTGCAGGCCTGACGCGTATGCTCGAATCCGTATCAAAAGTGCAGCGCGCCTGCAACGCGGAGGCGAAGGCCTGCGCGGGTGCCATCGTTGCGGTCCTCGATCTCAATCATGATGGCAAGGTCTCTCCGGCCGAGATCGTGAGCTTCTTCCGCGCCGCAACGAAGCTCGGCTTCCTGCTCGGCAAAACGGTGCCAGGAACCACCATGGTGCACGCTGCGTTCACGCTTGACGATGTCAGCGGTGCGGAGCTCGGAGCGGCCGTGGTCGGGCCGATCTTCGCCCAGGTCGTGATGGCCAACATCGATTACGACGGCGATGGCTTCATCGAGCAGAACGAACTTGAAACCTTTCTCGGCCAGGTCGGAATTCCGCCCGCGAGTGGTTACGTCGGGCAGCTCATCGGCTCCGCAAAGAGCAGTGTCGAACAAGCGGGACACTCACTGGGTGCCTTGGAGCAGCTTCTCGGCGCCTTCGGCGGCCATTAACGCTGGCTGCGCTTCGCGCCGCGCCGCATCCTCACCCTGCCCAAGCGTTGCAGGGATTGCCGGCGGGCTCGGGCGGGCGGATAATGGTGTCAGATGTGGAGGGAGATCATGCCATGCCTGATGACATGACAGCAAAGGCGAACGTTCGGACGAACATGCCGTTCAGTCACGAAAAGCTGGATCGGCTGATGGAGGAGGCAGGGCTCGACGTTCTGCTGGTGACCTCCAAGCATAATATCCAGTATCTTCTTGGCGGGTACCGCGCGCAGTTCTTCGGCTTCATGGACGCCCTGGGGATCAGCCGGTATCTGCCGGTGCTCGTCTATCCGAAGGGTGCGCCCGCAAACGCCGTCTACATCGGGCATGATCTGGAGCGTTACCAGATCGAGGTGGGTAAGTTCTGGGTGCCGGAGATGCGTGCCGCATCCTCGGGAAGCCGGGATGCGATGGAGCTGGCGATCGAAGAGGTGCGCAAGCTCGGCCTGGCCAGCGGACGGATCGGCGTCGAGCAACCTTTCCTGCCGATGGATGCGGCTCAGGCATTGCGCACCGGGCTGCCGCAGGCACGCATCGGCGAGGCACTCCTCGTGCTCGACCAGTTGCGCGCGATCAAAGGACCGGAAGAGCTGGCCAGGCTGCGCGAAGCCTCGGAACGCGTCATCGCGTCGATGCTGGCAGTCGTCGCTCGCCACGGCCCTGGTTCGACCACGCGTGAAATCGCGGCCGATCTGAAGCGTGAGGAAGCAAGCCGGGATCTCGATTTCGAATATTGCCTGATTACCGCCGGCAGCAGCCTCAACCGCGCCCCCTCGGAGCAGAAATGGCAGATGGGCGAGCCGCTTTCGCTCGATTCCGGCGGCAATTACCAAGGCTATATCGGCGATCTGGCACGCATGGCGGTGCTCGGTGAGCCGGACAGCGAACTCGAGGAGCTGCTCGGCAAGGTGGAGGATGTGCAGCAGAAGATCTTCCGCCTGATCGAGCCGGGGCGGCCGGGCGGCGAGCTGTTCGCCGCGGGATCGCGCGCACTCGCCTCGTTGCCTGAACACAACCACATGCACTTCATGGCGCACGGCATGGGGATCATCAGTCATGAGGTGCCGCGCCTGCCCACCGGTGGCGTGATGTCCTATCCGGCGATGGACGCGGAGCGGCCGCTGGAGGCAGGGATGGTGCTCTCGGTCGAGACGACGCTCGCCCATCCGAGCCGTGGCTTCATCAAGCTGGAGGACACTGTCGCCGTGACCCAGACGGGCCGGGAAATCCTTGGCGAGGGCGCGCGCGGCTGGAACCGCGGCGGAACGGCCGTTCGTCACTGAAGGGCCGGTCGCGCTTGGACGGTCCGTCGATGTCTGCCATCGTGCGCAGCGCAACAGAGGGACGGCGGGGCGTGCGATGGCAGGGACGACGGTCGCCGACTACTTGGCCGCGGCACTCGCGAATGCCGGGGTCAAGCGCATCTGGGGCGTCACCGGAGACAGCCTCAACGGTTTAAATGATAGCCTTCGCCGGCTCGGGCGGATCGAATGGATGCACGTCCGCCACGAGGAGGTCGCAGCCTTTGCCGCCGGTGCGGAGGCGGCGATAACGGGCCGGCTCGCTGTCTGCGCGGGAAGCTGCGGTCCCGGCAATCTGCATTTGATCAACGGCCTGTTCGACTGCCACCGAAGCCAGGTCCCGGTGCTGGCGATTGCCGCACACATTCCCGGATCCGAAATCGGTCTCTCCTACTTCCAGGAAACCCACCCGCAGGAACTGTTTCGCGAGTGCAGCCACTACGTCGAGCTCGTGGCGAACCCCGCGCAGATGCCCGGAGTGCTGCGCACGGCGATGACCAGAGCGATCCTGAAGCGCGGCGTCGCCGTGATCGTCCTGCCGGGCGATGTCGCCCTGGAACCGGCGCCGGATGGGGCGCGTCCGGCCTCGACGATGCCGGCACCCGCGCACGTGGTGCCGGAAGAGCGAGACCTCGATCGTCTTGCTGGGTTGCTCAACAATTCGGCCGCGACGACGATGTTGTGCGGCGCCGGCTGCGCCGGCGCGCATGACGAGGTCGTGGCACTCGCCGAGGCGCTCGGCGCGCCGGTGGTGCACGCGCTGCGCGGCAAGGAGCACGTGGAGTGGGATAATCCGTTCGACGTCGGCATGACCGGCCTGATTGGCTTCAGCTCGGGTTATCACGCGATGGCCAACTGCGAGACCCTGCTGATGCTCGGCACGGATTTTCCTTACCGCCATTTCTATCCAACGGACGCGAAGGTGGCGCAGGTCGACCTTCGCGCCGAGGCACTCGGGCGGCGCGTGCACTGCGACCTCGCCCTGGTTGGCGATGTGCGCGCGACCATCAAGGCACTGCTGCCGCGGCTGGCCGGCGGCAAGGACCACCGTTTCCTCGAAGCGGCGCGCAAGCACTATGCCGGGGCGCGCGCCGGCCTTGACGAGCTCGCCCGACCAAAGCCGGCAGATCGCCGGATCCATCCGCAGCACCTCGCGCGGCTGATCAGCGAGCGCGCATCGGAAGATGCGATTTTCACCGCCGATGTCGGAACGCCGACGGTTTGGGCAGCGCGCTATCTCCAGATGAACGGCAAGCGCCGGCTGCTCGGTTCCTTCAATCATGGCTCGATGGCGAACGCGCTCGCCCAGGCAATCGGCGCTCAGGCGGCGGCGCCGAAGCGCCAGGTCATTGCCCTCTCAGGTGACGGCGGGTTCGCCATGCTGATGGGAGATTTCCTCTCTCTGGTGCAGCTCCGGCTGCCGGTGAAAGTGGTGATCTTCGATAACTTTTCACTCGGCTTCGTTGCGATGGAGATGAAGGCGGCCGGATATCTCGATACAGGAACGGATTTGCAGAATCCTGACTTCGCGGCGTTGGCGAATGCCGTGGGTGTGCTGGGGCTCAGGGTGGAACGGCCGGAAGAGATCGAGCCCGCGCTCGAAAAGGCGCTCGCGCATGATGGGCCGGCGCTGGTGGATGTGCTCTCGGCAAAGCAGGAACTTGCCGTGCCGCCGAAGATCGCACTGGAACAGGCGAAAGGTTTCTCGCTCTTCATGCTGAAGGCAGTCATCAGCGGGCGCGGAGAAGAGGTGCTCGAGCTGGTCAGGACCAATCTCAGGCTGTGAAGGGTGCGCGATGAGCGTCATACGCCAGGAAGACCTGATCACCAGCATCGCCGACGCTTTGCAATATATTTCGTACTATCATCCGCCTGATTTCATCCGTGCGATGCGTGAGGCGTGGGAGCGGGAACAATCGCCCGCAGCGAAGGACGCGATCGCGCAGATTCTCCGCAATGCACGCATGGCCGCGCTGGGGAGGCGGCCGATGTGCCAGGACACCGGCATCGTGAGCATCTTCCTCGAGATTGGCATGGACGTGCGCTGGGCCGGCGCGACCGTGGGGCCGGAGGAGATGGTGAATGAGGGGGTGCGCCGCGCCTGGCAAGTAGAGAAGAATCCGCTTCGGGCTTCGATCGTGACGGACCCGGCCGGGGCGCGACGGAACACCGGTGATAATGCGCCGGCGGTCATTCACACGCGCCTGGTGCCGGGTGGAAAACTCGGCATCGATGTAATGGCGAGGGGCGGCGGGGGCGAAGCCAAAGCGCGCTATGCGATGCTCAATCCTTCCGCTTCCGTGAGCGATTGGGTGGTCCGGACCGTGCCGGGCATGGGTGCGGGGTGGTGCCCGCCCGGAATACTCGGCATCGGCATCGGGGGCACGCCGGCCAAGGCGATGGAACTGGCGGAGCAGGCGCTCGTCGAGCCCATCGATATCCAGGCTCTCAGAGCGCGCGGTGCGGCGAACCGTATCGAGGAGCTGCGCCTCGAACTCTACGAAAAGGTCAATGCGCTCGGGATCGGCGCGCAAGGGCTCGGCGGCCTGACCACGGTGCTCGATGTGAAGATCCGCGATTATCCAACCCACGCGGCATTGCTGCCGGTGGCGATCGTGCCGAACTGTGCGGCAACGCGGCATGTCGGCTTCGTGCTCGACGGGGGCGGGCCGGTGGATTTGGCGCCACCGGATCTCTCGAACTGGCCGGAGATTGCCGCGACCGGGCCCGGCAGCGCGCGGCGGGTTTCCGTGAACGACGTGACGCGGGACGATCTCACCAGTTGGCGGGCCGGAGAAACGCTGCTGCTGAGCGGCATGATTTTGACCGCGCGGGATGCGGCGCACCAGCGGCTCTCCGCAATGCTGGTGCGCGGCGAAAAGCTGCCGGTCGATTTCACCAATCGGTTCCTGTACTACGTGGGTCCGGTACCCGCGGCCCCCGGCGAGATCATCGGTCCCGCGGGGCCGACGACGGCCAGGCGGATGGACAAGTTCACCCGCCAGATGCTGGAGCAGACGGACGTCATCGCCATGATCGGCAAGGCCGAGCGTGGCGCGGATGCGATCGCGGCGATCAAGGACAACTGTGCGGTCTATCTGATTGCCGTCGGTGGCGCCGCCTATCTCATCGCGAAGGCGATCCAGCGTGCGCACGTCGTGGCCTTCGCCGATCTTGGCATGGAGGCGATCTACGAACTCGAGGTCAAGGACATGCCGGTGACGGTGGCGGTGGACGCAAAGGGGAAATCCGTGCACCAGAGCGGACCAAGGGAATGGTGCGCAAAGATCGGCAAAATGCCGCTCGATCTTCTCGAGGTCGCGGCCGAGGCGCCGGCCGCAGGCTGAGTGAAATGCTATGACGGCACGGCGCCGACGACCCGGCACGCCAGCGGCGCTTAGTACTCAGCATCGTACGTGAGTGGCGCAAAGGAGTCGTCATTGCGAACGAAGCCTTCAGCCGCGAGGAGCGCAGCGACGTTACGGGAAGCAATCCACAACTCGTTGAATCGCATGGATCGCCACGGCCGCTGCGCAGCGTCGGGATGACGGTACGTCGTGTGTCACCTATGCGCGATTCCTGGTACTAGCGTGCTCTTCATACGGTGCGGAAAGCAAGGACGATGAACCCGGGTAGCAGGTTTGTCCCCGTCGGCCGACTGACAAGGGATGCGCTTCTTTTGTGCTTCTCGGCGTTTTTCGCCGATCTCGGCTATCAGGGGGTGACCGCCCTTTTCCCGCTTTACATCGTCTTCCGCCTGCACGCTCCGGTCTATTGGTACGGGATCATTACGGCCGTCGCGTTTGGTGGCGGCGCAGCGGTAGGGTACCTGGGCGGCCTTATGGGCGATCGGCTGGATCGCAAATTCGTCGCGATCGCCGGAAATACGTTCATCCCGCTGTTGGCGCTTTCCGGAATGGCAGAGACGCTGTGGCTTTCGGGGCTCCTGTTCGTGCTCGGCTGGTGGGCGCGCTACTTCAGGACGCCGGTCAGGCAGGCGCTCCTGGTCCAGGCCACCAGACCCAAGGACCGCAGCATGGCGTTCGGCGTCTTGCATGCGCTCGATATTGCCGGCGGCATGATATCGGCACTCGTGGCGCTGCTATTGATCTCGCTCGGGACCAGGGTCGCTGTCGTCATGCTCTGGGCCATTCCCCCGCTCATCGTCTCGACGGGGCTGCTCTTCTTCGTGCGACGCACGGAGGTCTACCTCGAGGCAACTCCGCTCGAGCAAGCGAGCGCGCCGGCACCACGCTCGTTAGCCGAGAGCCGTACCCTCCTCGTGATGCTGCTGGCTTCGGCAACGTTCTACGGCTTCAGCTTCTACAATCTCGGTTTCCCCATTCTGAGCGCCGCAGGCCGCCATGCCACAACCTACGGATTCGAGCTCGGCGTGCTGACCTATGTCGTCTATCTCGGCGTTTCCGCGGCGAGCGGGTATCTGATTGGCGTCGGCCAAGCATCGCCGCTCCGCTCATTGTGGCTGCTCGGATACCTTCCTTCGGCGCTCGGTTCCGGGCTGGTCGGCCTCAGCGCGCTGCTCAACCTTCATGCGCTCGCCTTCTATCTGTTCATTGTTCTGCTTGGGCTCGGCATGGGCGGGGTGGAGACGCTCGAACCGACGCTCGTCTCGTCGCTCGTCGGCGAAACGAAGCTCTCGCGCGGCATGGGATTCCTCACGGTTTCGCGCAGCGTCGGCCAATTTCTTTCCAACCTCGTCATGGGCATTCTCTTTTCCGTCAGCCGCTCAGTGCCGTATTTCTACGCGTGCGCCTCGGCAGCGTTGGCCGCCGCGATACTGGCCACAGCTGAGGCGCGCTGGCGGAGGGCGGGAGGTGGCCCTCAGCCTGCCCGGCCGGAGGGTTGAGCGGGCGCTACTCCGTGGGTCCGGGAATATCCGTTTGGAGAAGGCGGGCGCCAGCCGGTGAGTGCGGCTTCGTGCGGGCGGAAGATCTCCACTTGCAACGGGAAGCACCTGGCCTGATCGCTCGAGTGGGTGGCGCTGCAATCACCGCCCGGACAGGCAGAGAGCCCGCAGACGAGCTCGATCTCGGCGAAGAACTCGATGAAGTCACCGGGGCGCACCGGGCTTGCCTTCATGAAATACTGGTGGGTGTCGCGCGTGAAGCCCGTGCACATGAAAACGTTCAGGACGTCATGGACGTATTGTTCCGCCTCGGCGAGCGGCATGTTGCGGTTCGCGGCCAACGCGCGCGTCAGGTTGGAATGACAGCAGTGATGGTATTCAACGCCGTTCAGGAGAAGATTGGTGTATGGGTCGCAGCGGGTCCCGATCACGTCGTGCACGCCGGCGCCGTCTTCGTCCCAGCCGTACCAGTCGAGCGTGTCGTGGGTGATCGTGGCCAACGGGCGAAAGTTGGGGAAGGTGCTCCAGAGACGAGCGCCGGTTGTGAGGTGGGTCGCGTGCAGCGCGCGTGTCTTGCCGCTGTAAAAACGCTCGGCGAGGTCGGCCGCGTTCCAGAGATTGAGATCGCCGACCTGCGGCCCTTCGATACTGACGATGCGGAAGAAATGTCCGGCTGGTACGCTGAACGCCCTGCCGTCGCGCGGTGGGACGGTGAGTTCGGAGATTTTCGTCATCGCGGAGCGTGCGCGCTCGTAGAACGCTGAATCGTATGGCGGCAACCGCTCGACCGCATAGCAGACGACGCTCGGCGCGCCGCGCCGCCGCGCCGCATCCGGCGGCTCAGGCGTATGTCCTCGCTCAGGCATTCTTTCTTCTCCCGCTAGAGCGGATCGCGCTTGACTGGAATAGCGTCGCGATCCAGGAGCGCGTAAATCCGCTCGGTCAGACAAAGCAGAGCACGTTCAGTCAACCTGAACATGCTCTTGGCACGGCCACATGTTATCGGGGAACTCTCGTCCAATCACCCCCGGTATGCGGTCGCGCGGAACGTGGATGAAGGAGAACGGTTCATGTCCCTTGACCTCGACAAGCAGTTCCCTCGCTTGAAGCTTGGCTTCTGGCCCTCGCCAATCCATCCGCTGCATCGCCTGTCGCGGGAGCTCGGCGTCGAGGTGTGGGCGAAACGGGATGACGTTTCCTCGGGCCTCGCCTTTGGCGGCAACAAGGTACGAAAGCTCGAGTGGCTTGCCGCTGACGCTGTTGCCAAGGGCTGCGATACGCTGGTTTCCATCGGCAACACTCAGTCCAATCACACGCGGCAGGTGGCGGCGGTTGCCGCCGTGCTCGGCATGCATTGCCGGTTAGTGCAGGAGGAATGGACCCGTTGGGACGATCCCGTATACGACAAGGTCGGAAACATCCAGCTCTCGCGCCTGATGGGGGCTGAGACCGTGCTGGAAGGCGCGGGCTATTCAACCGCGATCAAGGAGACGTTCGAGCATGCGCTGGAAGAGGTTCGGCATGCAGGTGGCAGGCCCTACGCAATCCCGGCCGGCGCCTCAGACCATCCGCTCGGCGGGCTCGGCTACGCGCACTTCGCCGACGAGGTCGCTTTGCAGGAAACTGAATACGGAATCTTCTTCGATACGGTCGTGACGGCAAGCTGCACCGGCTCGACGCAGGCCGGCATGGTCGTCGGCTTCGGCGCGCAGCAGCGCCGGCGGCGGCTGGTCGGCATCGATACCGCCGCGGATGCCGATATGACGTTACGAGCGGTGAGCAAGATCGCCCGTGCCACGGCAGCGTTGGTTGGCCTCAACCGCGAGATACGCGACGACGAGATTATCGTCGACCCACGCTTCGCGGGTCCGGCTTACGGCTTGCCGGATGCGGCCACGATCGATGCCATCCGGGTGGCCGCGCGGCTGGAAGCGATGCTGACCGATCCCGTCTATGAAGGCAAATCGATCGCCGGATTGATCGCGCTGGCACGAAGTGGCGAAATTGCCAAGGGATCCCGCGTGCTCTACGTGCATCTCGGCGGCGCGCCGGCGTTAAGCGCTTACTACAAGGCGTTCGACTGACAGGCTCTCGTTGTTGAATCGGAGCGCCGGTGACGAGAGCGCGTCATCCTTCGCGCGCAAACAACCGGGGACGCTGGGCATGAAGGATTTGTCGTGAGCCGGCGACAGCGGTCGGCCAAGAGCAATATCGCCCTGACTGGAATGGCAAGATGCCAGTCAGGGTGATGGAATTGCTCGAGGAAACAAACATAGAGCGGGATCAGCCAGCTTGAACGCGCTCTAACCTCCGCCCGCTCAGGCGTTGTGCGCGGGGAGGTCGGGTGGCGTGCGGAACGCGACGTTGATCCGGTTCCAGCAATTGATCGCGATCACGGCGTACGTGAGATCGACCAGCTCCTTCTCGCTGAATTCCTGCCGGGCTTTGGCGTACACCGCATCGGGCACGTGACCGTCGGCAACCAGGGTCACCGCCTCGGTCCAGGCGAGGGCGGCGCGCTCGCGCGGCGTATAGAGCGGCGCTTCCTCCCAGGCGGGCAGGAGGTCGAGTCGCTCAGCACGCTCGCCCATCTTGCGCGCGTCGCGATGATGCATGGCGAGGCAGAAGGCGCAGCCATTGATTTGCGAGGAGCGAATTTTGACCAGCTCCAGCAATGCCGGCTCGAGGCCAGTTTGATTGACATAGGCCTGGAGGCCGAGCAGGGCCTTCAAGCCCCCGGGGGCAACCAGCTTGGCGTCAAGGCGTGCACTCATCGTAACCCTCACGTTCTGTTGCGCGTAAGGGTAGCACCAGGCGGCATCCCGGCAAGTCACCCGGGAAGGACCGCCCCGGCGATCAGCGCCCCGGGGCGACCATCGCGAACATCGCTCCTTGCGCATCCGCGCAATGCACGATCACATCACCGCCCGGAACCTCGTGCGGACCGCTGAGGATGCGGCCGTCATTGCTCGTGACGCGCGCCGCGGCTTCGTTGATGTCCGCGACGTTGAAGTAGAAAAGCCAGAACGGATGCGGCGAGACATCCTTGTGATTCATCATGCCGCCTGCCGCCACGCCGTCGATCGTGAAGAGCTGGTAAATACCCATCGCGCCTATGTCATGCGCTTCCGCCTTGGTCCAGCCGAACAGGCCGGAATAGAACGCGAAGGCACTTTCCCAGTCTTTGCTGTGCAATTCATGCCAGCCGGTGAAGCCGGGCGTTCCGGCTTGCGGCCGGGCCGGCCCGGCATCCGCACTGCCCTTGAACAGCACAAACGGGGCGCCTTGCGGATCTGCAACGACAGCGAACCGCCCCACTTCGGGAATATCTTCCGCCGGGCGGTGGATTGTCCCGCCGGCAGCCGTTACGCGCGATGCGGCCGCATCGACATCGCGGACCCCGATATAACCCAGCCAGCCGGGCCTTGCGCCGGGTCGAGCGGCCGAGGCGGGCATCGCCATCATGCCGCCAACCGGGGTCTCGCCCGCCGAAACGATCGTGTAGGAGCGGTCGGCAAGCCCGGAATCGGTGGCAGTCCAGCCCATCACCCGGCCATAGAAGCGTGCGGCGGCAACCGGGTCGGGCGTCATCAGTTCGTACCAGATGAAGCGGTCCGGCATTGAGATTCCTCCTTTCGAGGGAAAATGTTGATATCAACGTAATTGCCCGCTGTCAACCGATCGGCGCGGCGCATCCGCCGTGCTGGGGGCGCCCACCCGTTGCGAATTCCGACGGAATGGCCGAACGCTCCAGGCGCATGAGCGGGGCGTGGCGTTTCCACCGCGGAGCGTCTCTGTAGAGGCTGCGTGCGGCCGATGCAGGTGGGGGCGTCCGATGCGCCAACCGGCCTGCGAGCCGGCGTTGCCGATGGCGGCCTCTTGCCGCCCGGTCCTCACCTCTGCGCAGGGCGGGCGAAAGCCGGCGCGATCGCCGGTCAGGAGCGCTAGAGGAATATCGCCCTCACTGGAATCGCCAGATGCCAGTCAGGGTGATGAAATTGCTCGAGAAAGCAAAACATGGAGCGCGTTCAGCCAGCCTGAGCGCGCTCTCAGTGCACCGTGTGGCAGCGACACACCCGAAGACATCGCGTATGCTGGGCCCAGTTCATCGCCGGAGGAGAGCAGATGGCCCAGGCAACGGTCCGCCTCACCATGGCACAGGCCTTGGTACGTTGGCTGACGCAGCAGTTCACTGAGATCGAGGGCACCCGTGTACCGCTTTTCCCCGGCGTGTTCGGGGTTTTCGGGCATGGGAATGTGACCTGCCTCTCGGAGGCGCTGGAGACGGTGCAGGATCGCCTGCCGACATGGCGCGGCCAGAACGAGCAATCCATGGCGCTTGCCGCCGTCAGCTTCACCAAAGCCAAGCGCCGGCGCCAGATCATGATTGCTACCTCCTCGATCGGCCCGGGGGCGCTGAACATGATGACCGCGGCCGGAACGGCGCATGCGAACCGTCTGCCGGTGCTGCTTCTTGCCGGCGACACCTTCACAAATCGCCTGCCCGCGCCAGTGCTGCAGCAGGTTGAACATTTCGGCGATCCGACGGTGACGGTGAACGACGCGTTCAAGGCGGTGACCCGCTACTGGGACCGAATCACCCATCCGGCGCAGATCATCTCATCGCTGCCGCAGGCTGTGGCAGCGATGCTCGATCCGGCCGACTGCGGGCCGGCGTTTCTCGCGCTGCCGCAGGATACGCAGGAAATCGCGTTCAACTATCCGGAGATGTTCTTCGAATCCGGCCAATGGAGCATTCCGCGTCCACGCCCGGATCGCACGAAGTTGAGCGAGGCGGCGGAGCTTCTGAAGACAGCGCGAAAGCCGATCCTGATTGCCGGTGGCGGCGTGCGTTATTCGCTGGCCGAACGGGCGGTCGCGGAGTTCGCCGTCAAGCGCGGCATCCCGATCGTCGAAACCGTCGCCGGCAAGGGCACCGTAACCCACTACCACCCGGCTCATGCCGGCCCGGTCGGCATCCTCGGTTCGACTTCGGCAAATGCGCTGGCCGCCGAAGCTGACGTGATCCTGGCCGTGGGGACGCGGCTGCAAGACTTCACCACCGGTTCCTGGACGGCGTTCAGCCCGCGGGCGCAGTTCATCTCGATCAACACCGCCCGCTTCGATGCCGTGAAGCATCGTGCGCTCGCCGTCGTAGGCGACGCGCGCGAGACGGTGGCGGAGCTTGACGCGGCGCTCGGCGAATGGCGCACAGAGCCCGACCACATGGCCCGTGCCAAGGCTTTGTTCAAGGAATGGAATGCATTGCTCGACAAGCTTCAGGCGCCGAGCAACACACCGGTGCCGACCTACGCCCAGGTCGTGCATGCAGTGAACGAAGCGGCCGGCGAGACGGACACGCTGATCACTGCATCCGGCGGCCTGCCTGGCGAGGTTGTCAAGGGCTGGCGCGTCAAGGCGCCGAACAGCTTCGATGTTGAGTTCGGCTTTTCGTGCATGGGCTACGAGATCGCGGCAGGCTGGGGCCATGCGATGGCCAATGCCGGTCCCGGTGGGCTTGGCGGCACGCCGATCGTCATGGTCGGTGACGGTGCCTATCTGATGATGAACTCCGACATCTATTCGACCGTGCTGACCGGCCACAAGATGATCGTCGTAGTCTGTGACAACGGCGGTTTCGCGGTCATCAACCGGCTGCAACAGTTCAAAGGCGTGCCGGGATTCAACAACCTTCTGAGCGACTGCCGGGTACAGAACCAGACGGCGCCTTTGCACGTGGATTTCGCGAGGCACGCCGAGGCAATGGGCGCAGCGGCGCGCCATTGTGAAAGCCTCGCCGACCTCGTGGCCGCGCTCGAATGGGCGAAGGGCAACGATCGGACGACCGTGCTTGCCATTGCGACCGACGCTTATGCCTGGGTGCCCGGCGATGCCGACTGGGACGTCGGTGTACCCGAGGTATCGACACGGGAGTCGGTGCGAAAGGCGCGGCAACAACAGGAAGAGATCCGCGCGAAGCAGCGCATCGGAGTGTGACGGCCGATGAAAGCGAAACTTGGTATTGCCCCGATTGCCTGGTGGAACGACGATCTGGCGGAGCTTTCCGACGACGTGAGCCTGGAGGAGTGCCTCCGCCAGGCGAGCACGGCCGGTTTCACCGGCATGGAGACCGGTCGCCGCTTCCCGATGCGGATGGATGAACTCGGCCCGATCCTTACCCGCTATGGCATATCCGTCTGCGGCGGCTGGTTCTCGGGCCTCCTGCTCGACGGCGACATCGAACGGGAAAAGGACCGCATCCGCGCCCAGATGGACTTTTTCATCGCCGCTCGGGCGCCGTGTATCGTCTATGGAGAAACCGCGCGCTCGATCCAGGGAGTGCGTTCGGCGCCGCTTGCGACCAAGCCGAAGCTCAGCGCAGAGGAGATCAAGGCCTACGGTCACAAGATGACCGCCTTCGCCGAGTGGTGCGCCGGGGGGGGAATGCCGATCGCGTACCACCACCACATGGCCGCCGCGATCGAGACCGAAACGGAACTCGACCTTCTGATGCAGAATTCAGGCGCGGCGTTGCCGCTTTTGTTCGACGCGGGCCACCTGGCGTTCGCCGGCGGCGACGTACTTCGCG
The DNA here is from genome assembly GCA_050730175.1 of Acetobacteraceae bacterium. Classification (GTDB taxonomy): domain Bacteria; phylum Pseudomonadota; class Alphaproteobacteria; order Acetobacterales; family Acetobacteraceae; genus JAKAWQ01. The sequence goes on from JBOHMN010000046.1 coordinate 22,179, forward strand.
TGATCGACAAGCACCACGCACGCATCAGCCACGTTCACACCAAGGACGTCCGGGTGCAGGTGATGGAGAAGATCGATCGCAGCAAGGAGAGTTTCCTCGATGCAGTGGTCAAGGGCGTCTTCACCGTGCCGGGTGACGGCTCGCTGGATTTTGTTGCGATTGTACGGCGACTGGCCTCCTACGGCTACGAGGGCTGGTTCGTGGTCGAAGCGGAACAGGACCCCAAAATCAGCCCGCCGCTTGTCATGGCGAAGAAGGGGCACCAGGAGCTGATGCGGGTGATCGGTTTGGCCGGATACGAAGTGGCGCGCTGATCAGGGTTGACGACAGAGTCCGGACGGCGCCAGCTACGCCGCCGTCGCGTGCGGTCATTGGCGGCAAGATGGGCGTGACCTGCCGATCATATCGAGGCATCAAGGGCGGACCGCTGGTTCCTCGGCCGACCGCCGCATGGAGCCTCCCGAAACGACGCTCTCCGCCCAGCGTTCTCGCACGAGCTCGCGGAGCATGTTCGCCTCCGCCCAGCGATCGCTCATGTCATTCCCATCCGGTCCGGAGATCGCGTACGGCCTCGGCCCCAGCTCGCACGTGAAGGCAAGGGTGTCATTCGGGCCGGCCCGCATGCGCCAGCTTTTGAAGCCATAATCCCACCAGTCGAGAAAGAGATCCAGCCACATCTTGTGATGGGGAAAGGAGATTTCCACTTGCACCTGCTCGCGGCTGGCGACGCGGCCATGGAAAGCCCAGGAGTGGTCGAGGATGCGGTGGATATGGGCGTGGTTCTCCTTCGAGATCGGCCAGGCGAACTCGCGACCAACCAAATAATGCGAAAGGTCACCAAGCAGCATCAAATCCGGGAAGCAATCCAGGAGATCGAGAGTGAAGTAGAGGTCGGTTGTCATCCGGTTGCGATGAGTCTCGATATAGACGGGAAAATCGACCTCTTCCGCAAGGCGGCGCCATCCCTCCAGAAGCCGGATGCAGTCCTGCAGACGGTGGGGCCGTACGTCCGGCTGCAGGTCGAGATGATGCAGTCCGAAGGCGGTCCCGTTCTCCAGAACCGGCTGCAAATCATCGACGGTCTTGGGGAAGCATTGTCCTTCCGCCGTCAGACCGGCCCCATGGAGGAGTGAGGCCATCCGCTGCACCATTCTGCGATCGCGCCAATCGGTGCTGATGCCGTCGAAGCCGGCTGTGGCAATCTTCTCCACGTTCTCTTCGAGGCTGTGCTCGACACCGTCTGTATGACGACGTTCCATCGCCCACAGCGACTGAAATACAAGAAGCTTCTGCATGCCTCTTCCCTCTCGATGTCGCGGCGCACGCGGATGTGCGCCCGATGCGCGATGCTGGCGGACTTCCTTACTTCAGGCCGGGGTCGCCGGTCAGCCCTGGGCAAATTTGAGAAGCCTGGTTGCGGAATCGCCGAGGGGCGAAGGAGCGACAGGAAGGCAGCGCTTCGTCATGCGCCTCGCCGCTTTCATCTCCTTCGCCTGATTGACATCGGTCGCCGCCGCAATGCGCGCGTTGATCAGACTGGAGGCAATGAAATTCCCGCCATTCGGATCGCGACGCCATGCGAGGAGGGGACCAGGTTCAGGGATACAAGCTGAGCCCTCCGACGAGGCGAGGCGTCCTGCTGCTCTGCGAAGTGCGGGCCGAACTCAAGCCACAGCATCGCGAGTGCGCCGACTCTGACGGTTGTATCTCTCGAATCGAGCCTCCTTTCGGCACACCAGCCCTTTGATTTTAGTGGTCTGCTGATCCCCTTTCGCTTGTCGCCGGGGCAACAAGCGACGGGGCAGGACACTAAGCATGCAGCTCCGACATATCGCGCCGCCCCGCGCGCGCGCTCAGATCCATGCTGTTCGCCACAGGCGCGATCGTGGTTTGACGCTGCAGTCGGGGGCGCGCGGTTGCAGGCAGCTTGCGCACCACAAAATAGGTCGGGTCTTTCAGCTGCCGCACCATCGTGGGAACGATCTCACGATAGGCATCCCAGAGGCTCCGATAGGGCTTGGGACAGTCAGCTAGCATCTCCTTGTGCAGCTTTGGCAGGGCGTGGTACGGGACCGTTGGGAACATATGATGCTCGACGTGGTAGTTCATGTTCCAGTACACGAACCGGCTGAACGGGTTCATGTACACCGTCCGGCAGTTCAGCCGGTGGTCCAGCACGTCCTCCGCCAATCCGACGTGCTGGGTGAGGCCGGTCAGCACGTGGTGCCATGCTCCGTACATGCGTGGCAAACCGACCAGCATGAGGGGCAGGATCGAACCCATCCAGCCACAGGCCAGAAGAACCGCTGCATAGATGAGCATCCAAATGCGCGCGACCCTGAATACCTTGTCCCTTTCCCCAACCGGGATGAAGTCCTGTTCGGCCTCGGTGAGCCGACCCGCAGCATAGCGGACCATCGTGGCCATCGCCTGCGGCGCATCCAGGATGCCGAAAAAATTCAATGCCAGCCGGATGAGGTCCGGGGGCCGCATTGCGACGATCTCGGGGTCCCGGCCGACGATGATCGTATCGGTGTGGTGGCGCGAATGACTCCAGCGCCAGACGACCGGGTTGCGCATCATGAAGAAGCTGCCGAGCTCGTAGACCGCGTCGTTTTTCCACTGCGTCTTGAACGCCGTGCGGTGCCCGCACTCGTGCCATCGGCTGTCGCCGCCTGACCCGTACAGCACGCCGTAGACGATGAAGAACGGCACCGCGATCCAGCTGCCCCAGAACCAGGCCCCGAGGCCGCCGGTTGTGATCAAGAGTGCGATCCAGAGGATTGTATCCCGGGTTGCCGGGCCGTCCGACCGCTTGACCAGCTCTTTCATGCGCGCCCGGGGAATGGCGCACTTGTACCATTCCGCGTTTGCCAGGCCGGAGGCAACTGCCTTCGCATTCTCCGGTCCGTCGAGCGAATAGTCCCGTTTCACCGATGTCTTGGCCATGCGACACCTGTTGTTCTGCCGCGGTGGTTGGCTGCACCCAAGCGGCCGGAGGGCGGACCAATGCCTGCCCGACCTGACCGGAACCCCTCAGGATTCGCCGTCCATCACCGGTTTCCATTGTGGCGGCCCGGCCCCGCACAATCCAGAACCGAGGTGATCGGATTCCATCATTCAGAGCCGTTGCGCCACGGAAGAACAACCACTAGCCTTCGTGCACTGCCTCGCCGCGGGCCGTGGCAAGACGGCCTGCGCCGGCAGTCGCCAAAAGAAAAGGGGGGAAGAGATGAGATTCATTCGGGCGCCATTCTTCGGCTTGCTTGCCGCCGTGATGTTGTTGGCGGGCACGGCATCGGGGGCTATCGCAGCGCCAAATCGGCACCAGAACTGGTCGCACATCCATATCCTGTTCCTGATCTGGTCGCCCGCGAGTGTTCCGTTCTTCGCGCCGATGGTCAACGGCGTTCATGATGCGGCGAAGGACCAGGGCATCAGGGTCGATATCAAGTACGGTAACGCGGACCTGACGCAGATGAACAACATTATCCAGACCGCGCTTGCCGGCGGCACG
>JBOHMN010000047.1:0-2273 GCA_050730175.1 Acetobacteraceae bacterium
GGTCACCCAAGGAAACGTCGGGCGCCACTTTCGCGACTCCGTCCGACGGAAGCGGTATGTACGGTCCATCTATGGCACCAATCCGCCTCTTGTCCTTGTAAAACCGCCGCGCCCGCCACGCTCTCCCCGTTATCCTCCTCGGGGGCGGCCTCGTGGGTCGGGTCTTTGCAGGTGCTGATGATCGTGCGTGGGAACAATGACGTCGTGGTGCTCGCAGGCCCCAGCTATCGACGGAACCGGCCTAGAAATGGAACGTTACTTTAGGGCGCGGGCTTCGCGACAACTGTGCCGCAAGTGATGCCACGGGAATGACGATGAGCGATACGGCCAGGGCCTCCAGCGACGGTGGCGACTTCGAAGCTATCCGCGAGGACATCGACGCACTCCGCAAGGACTTGGCGTGCTTGATGGAGCACGTGAAGTCGGGCGCGTACCGGAACCTCACCGGGCGGGTTGAAGAGATATCCGGTGAGGCGCGACGGCTTTACGATCAAGCCCGCACCGGAGGGGAGCGCCGTGCTGACGCGCTCGTACGCGAGGTCGAAGAACGGCCACTCACGAGTCTGCTAGTTGCGTTTACTCTTGGGTTTATCAGCGGCAAATTGATTCTTCGCTAGGTCGCGGGCGATGGATGGCATCGTCAAGCTTGCGGCGACCGTCCTCCCAGAACTTGTCGCGCTCGAACGCGTTCGCACCGCCGCACCACACATCATCTTGCAGGCGGTTCTCAGCTTGCTGGCCCTTGGAGCAGCCGCTGGCGCCCTGGGATGTGGAATCGCAGCGCTGTGGATCGGCCTCCTGCCAGCGATCGGCCCGTGGGCTGCGCCATTAGCATGCGGCGGCGTTCTGCTGCTCGCGACCATCATTCTTATCGTGATTCTTATCGTGCTTTCGCGCAACCATGATCGTTCGAAGGCGACGAGCGGAACTATCGCCAAGGCGATCGAGAGCGGCGACGTGACACCGGTCATTCGGCCGCTGATGCGTGAGAACAAGTGGCTTCTGATCACGCTCGCCGTGGTTGCCGGCATGATCGCCGCCAACAAGGACCACCCGCGAAAGCCCTAACCGATTGAGAGTGATGCCCGGGAGTGCCCCTCGTGGATTAGGGTGTTGGAGGTGGACCGTGCGGAGGCGATGACGGTGCCGTGGTGATGGTGGTGATTGCGGGCGTAGCTGGATTGCGCAACGCGCGCGCTATATGCTCGCCGCGAATGCTCCAATAGTTCTTCTTCTGACACGGCCCGCGTGTGCCCGCCTCGGCACGCGGGGGCCCCTGGGGTGAAGGACGACGAAGACCCTTGAGAATTTGCATTTTTGGCGCGGGTGCGATCGGCGGTTATCTCGCAGCGCTGCTCTGGAAAGCCGGGCATGAGGTCTGCGCGATCACACGCGGGCCGCATTTGCAGGCAATTCGCAAAACAGGGCTCAAGCTCATCGCGAGCGGCACGGAATTCACCGCCACCATTCGTGCAAGCGATGGTCCCTCCGGGTTCGGTCCGCAGGATGTTGTCGTCTGTGCGCTGAAGGCTCACCAGGCGTATGAAAGTGCCGGTCAGATAGTGCCTTTGCTGGGACCGGACACTTCGGTCGTGACCGCGATGAACGGCATCCCATGGTGGTATTTCTACAAGGACAAAAGCACGATTGGAGAACACCACCTGAGATCCGTTGATCCGGATGCTCGGCAGTGGAATCTGATTGGACCACAGCGCGCCATCGGGTGTGTCGTCGATCCGGCCTGCGAGGTCGTCGCGCCGGGCGTGATCGAGCACCACGAATTTAATCGATTCATCCTGGGCGAGCCGGATGGTCAGCGCTCGGCCCGCGTCATTGCGCTCGCCAGCGCGATGGTGGATGCGGGACTGGACGCGCCGATCCGTGACGATATTCGATGGAGCGTCTGGCTCAAGCTGTGGGGCAACGTTTGCTTCAATCCAATCAGTGCCCTGACCCGCACGACGCTTGATCGCATTGCGACAGAACCATCCTTGAGAGCGGTATGCCGCGCCATGATGTACGAGGCAAAGGCCGTCGCGGATGCGCTCAATGTCACGATTCCCGAAAACATGATCGACCGCCGGTTGGCAGCGGTAGCATCGGTACCTCACAAGATGTCCATGCTTCAGGACCTCGAGCGAAGCCGCTCTCTCGAAATCGATGCCTTGGTGACGGCCGTGCAGGAGCTTGGGCAGCTCTGTGGCGTGCCGACACCGACCATCGATTTGGCTCTCGGCCTTATCCAAGAACTCGGGCGGCGAACCGGCTTATAT
>JBOHMN010000048.1:0-1687 GCA_050730175.1 Acetobacteraceae bacterium
GGCTGGTGCCGCCCGTCACCACCTGCGCGTGCGCGAGTGCCGGCATCATGAGCCCGGCCATGACGGCGATGGCCAGGCGATAGGGCATGTCCGTTCCGTCTCGCCAGGCCGCGCGCATCATGATCTCGCGCAGTCGTGCCAGGCCGATCGGCCTTCTCTCACTCATCGGGTTCCTCGCTTGCTGTCCTGTCTGCTGAAGCAAAATGCCCCGTCAGCATCACGGGTGACCGGGCTATCAAGCGGTCCGGCCCGACCGACTGCGGGAAAACGTTCCAGGTCGGAGCAGCGGACTTCGGGACCCTCTGCTGTGCCGTTGCCGCTGCTTTTCCTGTACCGGCAGCCCGATCCGTGAGCTGCGGTCGCAAGTGCCCCGGCCCAGGCGAATCGGGAAACACGTTCCAGTCCTTGGGAACTGCGATCGGGGGCGGTTTCGTTGCGGCGGCCGCACCGGGGTCGATCTCGGGCACCACACGCTTCGCTGCGTTCACGACTTGCGCGACGTAGCCGTTGGCGAAGCCCTCACGCGCCGTGCCGGTGTTATAGCGGGAGAGCGCCGCGCGCAGCGCTGCCTGCTCCTCCGCCGGCGTCTTGCCGCCCTCGTAGTCTTTCGCCAGCAGCGCCGCTCCCGCGCTGAGGCTGGGGCACGGCTCGAATGCCTGAGGAATGGAAAGATGCAGCGGCCCGAGATTCCGGGAGTTGATCTGCATGAGGCCGAGATCGATCGAATGTCCTGCCGCAACGGCCTGCCGGGCCAGAGCAATGGCCTGGGCTTCGTCCTTCGGCCGCAAGGCCGCATGCGCCGTGTTGTCGTAGATCGCGAGCGTATCGAAGCGGCTTTCCACCGCCGCCAGCGCGGCCAGTGTCCCGGGCGCGACCTCGGGAGCGCAGGCGCCGGCCAGCCGGGTGAACAGGGCGAGTGGAACGATCATCGCCGCCGTTTCCGAACGGCCGGCTTGTGCCGACACGGGTCTCTATATCCCATAGGTTGCTTTCTCGATTATAATGCTTACAATGTCAATTACAGTTATAACAAACAATCATGAAAGCATGCGATTGAGCGACTCGACGGGTGATCCCTATAAGAGCCGGATGGCGCGTCCCAAAAAGTATGCTGAGCGCACTGTGGTCGCCTTCGCCGACGGCACGTTCGACGCGATCGCCGAGGTGCTTGCACCTGCGGAGGATCGTTCGGATTTCGTTCGCGAGGCGGTCGCCCTTACCCTCTCCGTCCGCTCGGGTGACTTCTATCCCGACCTTCGGCACTATCTGCTCTCGGGGGAAACTCTTGCCAGTTTCTGCGCGAACGCGATTCGCCGGGCGGTCGAGGAGCGCAAGAGGGCCCTTGCGGACATTGGCGTCGAGCCGGCGATAGCACCGAGCCACGTGCCAAAGACCCGGCATCCGAAGCGCTCCATCCGGAAAACGACCCACCCCCAGCGACAAAAGTAGAGTTCGGCTTGTTCGAAATAGGCAGATATCTTCGAAAGTTCTTCCGAGTGCAGTCTCCTGTTCGCCAGTCCGCGTCGTCATCCGTCACGATTCCATCCGTCTTTCGCTTGAATCCGCTCCGCGTGCCCGTCCGGTCGTTCCGGTCGCGCTTGCTGCCGATTCGTTCTAAATTTATTATCCACTGCGAATCGAGCTTGCAAGAGGTCAATGATGCTCAGCCCGACCGCTTTGGCGAAAG
>JBOHMN010000049.1:0-1545 GCA_050730175.1 Acetobacteraceae bacterium
TACGGGGGGTTTTTACGCCCCCTCTGAGGTCGCCGAGAGCGCCGGAACAATATCTCGCGCTGCACAAAACCGGCGCTTGACCGATCCTGGCCGCAACCCTAGATAGGCGTCATGCTGCGGTGCAGCAAAAAAGCAAGCCGACGGCGCCGTTATTCGTTTTCGAGTTTGGCCGGGGCTTGGCGAACCCGTTGGAAAACTCAAACCAGAGGAGAGACAGCATGAGCGAGAGCAAGAGGAAGATGGCGGAAGCAGGCGCGACCACGGCGGCGGATGCGGCGCCGCGGACGTTCGAGGCGGCCGCGAGCGGGGTCAGGGACGGCGCGTCGGCGATGCACGGTGCCGCCGCGCAGATCGAGGGAAAGGCGACACAGACGATGGAGCGAGCGATGAAGACCGCCGAGGAGATGGTGCAGTTCGGCCAGGGCAATGTCGAGGCGTGGGTGAAGTCGGGCCAGATCCTGGCGGCCGGGCTGCAGGACATCGGCAAGCAGGTGGCGGCGAACGCGCAGGCGACCTTCGACGAGACGATGTCCACCTTCAAGGCGATGACCAGCGTGCGCTCGATCAAGGAAGCGTTCGACATGCAGGCGACGCTGACCCGCTCGGCGATGGAGAAGGCGATGGCCGAGACCGGGCGGCTGACCGAAGCCTCGTTCAAGCTGGCCGAGCAGAGCGCGGCACCGCTCGCCGCCCGCTTCTCGCTGGTGGTGGAGAAGTTCGGCAACGGCGCCTGACGCGCCGAGCGGAGAGAACACCCGCCGCCCTCGCGCGGCGGCTGCTGCGAGGCCCGGAGCTTGCTCCGGGCCGTTGCCGTTTGGGGGCCTTGCCGGTTCGACAAGGCCCGCCGCGTCTTGCTCTTTTCCCGCCCCGCCGGGTTCCGATATGGTTTGGCGATATGGGCAGGACGGAGCCAGGTGGGGCGCGAGGCGCCGCCGGGCGTGCGGCAGAGCCACCGCGCGACGGCGATCCGTGCCGGGGGCAGGGCAAGGCGACGATGAGCGACAACGACAAGCGGGGCACCGGGGACGCGCCGAACACCGGCGTCGTCGTCAAGACGCGGCCGAAGACCCGCAAGCCCGCCATGTACAAGGTTCTGATGCTCAACGACGACTACACGCCGATGGAGTTCGTGGTCCACGTGCTCGAACGCTTCTTCCAGAAGAGCCGGGAGGAGGCGACCCGGATCATGCTCCACGTGCATCGCCGCGGGGTGGGCGTGTGCGGCGTCTATACCTACGAGGTGGCTGAGACCAAGGTGACGCAGGTGATGGACCTCGCCCGCCAGAACCAGCACCCGCTGCAATGCACGATTGAGAAAGACTAGACGCGCGAGAAGGACCGGCCCGGCGGGGTACGGCGGAAACGATAGCCGGCCGGACGGAGGGGGTGCAGGATGTGGCCGCGAGCCTCATCTTCTACCCGCCAGGCCCGTCCGCCTGGCGGGACCGAAACCCGGGGCGCGGTGGCCGGTTGAGGCAGCTGGCCCGGGGCCGAGCGCGAAGGAGCGTCACGATGCTGTCTGCCAACCTCGAGAAGACGCTGCAC
>JBOHMN010000050.1:0-1780 GCA_050730175.1 Acetobacteraceae bacterium
AGTCGTGTGCCGCTTCGCGGCGCACCTGGTCCGCCTGGCTTACGATGTCCGTGGCATTCAGCTTTTCCGGCCGGCGGCCGATGTTGCGCGCCCAGTTCATCCAGAGATCTGGCTCCCGCACCGGGCGTGGATCGCCGAGGGGGCGGCGGTTCACCACTTCCTGTTTCTCTGCGCCTTCGGAAGTGAGCCAGTAGTCCCGTTCCCGGTGCCGTGAGCCGGAAACGTAAGCCTTGTGCCCTTCGGTCGCTTGCGACCCGCCCGGAGTGACGGAGATGTGCTCGGTCGAAGTTATGCCCTGAGCGGTGTTGGTCGTCATCGCGTAGCCGTAGGTAAGTAGCGCACGCCCTGTGCGTGCCTCGGCGAGGGTCTCCCACCTGACCAGACCTTCGGTGCCCTTCTCGTTACGCAGTACGAGACCCCCAGGGCGGATGCCGCAGATCTCGAGAACGGAGCCGTTGTCTCCAGTCACCCCGGAGCGACCTTCGCCGAGGCTTGCATTCGTCCGCCGGAACAGGCGGACACGATCGCCGATCGCGAGCGGTAGCTTGTAGTCTGTCCCGGCATTCGGGTCGGTTGCCTCGAGCACCCTGCGGTTCCGGCCGAGTTCGCCCGCAGCCTGCAGCCGCGCGCGGATCGCCTCACCGATCGCCCGGGCATCGTCGTTGGTCGGCGCGCTCACCGTGAGCGTGTAGTGGCGGCGGCCGGCGTTGGCAGCCTGGCGTTCGTGCCAGAGGGCCGCGGTGCGAGCGATGATCTCCCGGTACCCGCCCGGCACGATCTCGGCCGTTCTGTCCTCACGCTTCATTTCGAGGGCCGCGGCGGCCTGCCCCCGGCGAAGCAGCGTGGCGATCTCGCGGGCCCTGGCATCGGTCTGGCGGACCGTCGTTTCGATCGATGGGATCGAGCCGAGCGCCTTTTCGATCAGGCCGGTGACGAAGCCCGCTTCGATCGATTGGCACTGCTTCGGATCGCCGATCGCCACCATTCGGAACCCGTAGCGGTCCTGCAGGCGGAGCAACTCGAGGAGCTGCCGCGCGCCGATCGTCGCAAGTTCGTCGATCACCACCACGCTCTTGTGGGTCAGGGGAAGCCGCCCCGACTGCGCGCGCTGCAGGAAGACAGTCACTGCGGAGAACGTGTCACCGCCGTCCGGCGCGAGCCCGGCGCCCAGGAGGTCGCGTGCCTGCCGCCAGGCGAGGCTGATTCCGTGAATGTCCGCGCCTTTGGCGTGCCAGGCCGCCACGAGGGGCTTGAGCAGCGTCGTCTTGCCGCTTCCGGCAGCCCCGATCGCCGCGGCGAAGCGCCCGCTCATGCCGAGGTGGTTGATCAGGCGGCGCTGCGCCCGCCCGTGCTCGCCCGAGAAATCCAGCGCCGAGGCTTCCACTGCGCACTTGATCTCCGGCGGCGTGAGCAGCCCGCGCCGGTCTCTCCCGTGCTTGCGGGCAAGCGTGACCAGGTCGCTTTCCTGGGCGACGTGCGCTTTGGTGGTGAGCCGCTCTTCGGCCACCGTGCCGCCTTCGGTGTTCGGGTCAGGCACGCTGACCGGTACCGCGATCAGCGTGGTGTTCGCGCTCCCGTCCCGGTGCTGCGCCACGCCGCTTTGGGGAATCCCCCGCTCGGTGAAGGTCTGGCGCACACGGTCGACATCCTCCTCCGTGCCGATGCCTGTCGCGATCAACCCGCGCGCGGCAGCGACCCGCGCGTCTTCCTCCTTCAGGACGGCACGGCGGCCGAACTCACGCGCCAGCATCCGCGAGCCGGCGGCATAGGCCTCCTCGAT
>JBOHMN010000051.1:0-2678 GCA_050730175.1 Acetobacteraceae bacterium
TGATGGCATCGATCGCCCGCGCGCAGAGCCTCGATGCCGCGCGCAGGCTGGAGACGCAGGTCCAGGCGCAAGCGCATACCAAGGCCTTCCTCAATTACGGCGCCGGCTACCAGCCCGGCTCCGCCCAGATGTTCCACTGATGCGCGCCCGATTTCGATATTTACCGGCGATCGCGCGCGCCACCGGTTTTGCGGTGGTCGCGATCGCCATGATTGCCACCGCGCTGCACTTCCATGCGCAGTCCTCGCGCATTGGCACGCAGCGGGCGAAGTCCGCGACCGCAGCCGATCCGCTTGGAGCCGAACTGAAGCTCTGCGAGCTCATTGCGGAGCAGGCCAAGGATGACCCCGCCTGCGAGGCGGCCTGGACCGAGAACCGGCGCCGCTTCTTCACCTATGCGTCGTCGCCGGGGCGCGCCGCCCAACCGAAGACGAACGGCAGGTAGGGACGATGGGCGGCACCGGAGTCATCGACAATTTCCTGGGCACCTTCACCCAGTATATCGATTCCGGCTTCGGGCTCGTGCAGGGCGACGTCCACTGGCTCGCCGGCACGCTCATCGTCATCGACATCACGCTGGCGGGCCTGTTCTGGGCGATGGCGCCCGACGAGGATGTGCTCGCGCGCCTGATCCGAAAGACACTCTATATCGGCCTCTTCGCCTTCATCATCGGCAACTACAACAAACTCGCCCAGATCATCTTCAACAGCTTCGCTGGGCTCGGGATCAAAGCCGGCGGCGGGACTCTCAGCGCCGCGCAGCTTCTGCAGCCAGGACGCATTGCGGAAGTTGGCATCGACGCGGGCAAGCCGATCCTCACGGCCATCTCCGGGCTGATGGGCTTCACCAGCGTTTTCGCGAACCTGGTGCAGATCCTGATCATGTTCGTGGCGTGGCTGATCGTCGTCATCAGCTTCTTCGTGATGGCGATCCAGATCTTCGTCAGCCTGATCGAGTTCAAGCTGACGACGCTGGCAGGTTTCGTTCTCGTGCCCTTCGGATTGTTCGGGCGCACTGCGGTCCTCGCCGAACGCGTACTCGGCAATGTCGTCGCAAGCGGCATAAAGATCCTGGTGCTTGCCGTCATCATCGGCATCGGCTCGACGATCTTCGGCCAGTTCACCAGCGCCATGAACAATCCGCCGACGATCTCCGATGCACTGACACTGATCCTGGCAGCACTGTCGCTCCTCGGTCTCACCATCTTTGGCCCCGGCATCGCCAACGGTCTGATCGCCGGCGGGCCCCAGCTCGGCGCCGGCGCCGCGGTCGGCACGGGGTTGGCGGCCGCTGGCATCGGGGCCGCAGGACTCGCTGCCGCCGCCGGCGGCCTCTCCGCGGCCGGCGGCGCGATCGCCGGCACGGCGCGCGCGGGTGCGAGCGTTGCGGGAGGGGCGACGGCTGCATATCGCGCCGGCGGTGCCATGGGCATCGCACAGGCCGCCGGTTCCGTGGCCATGAGCCCACTCCGCCGCGCCGCCGGAAGCCTCAAGGGAAGCTTCGCGGCCGGGGAGCGCGCGGTGATGAGCGGTGGCTCGGCCTCAGCGGCGGCTACTGCTGGCGCATCGACGGCGTCGGACAGCGTTCCCGCCTGGGCGCAACGCATGAAACGCAGCCAGACCATCAACCGCGGCGTCACCGCCGCCGATCATGCGATCCGCTCCGGCGACCGGCCGAGCGGTGGCCATCAGATCGATCTTTCCGAAGGCGAGTAGGCCATGTTCCGACGATCGACCGTGCGCTATGGCAGGACACCCGAGCCCGAGACGCCCTATCAGCGTGCCGGCCAGGCCTGGGACGATCGCATCGGCTCCGCCCGCGTGCAGGCGAGGAACTGGCGCCTTGCCTTCTTCGGCGTGCTTGCGCTCAGCGGCGGACTTGCCGGCGGCCTCGTGTGGCAATCGGCGCGGGGCACCATCACGCCCTGGGTGGTCGAGGTCGACAAGCTCGGGCAGGCGCAGGCCGTGGCTCCGGCGGTCGCCGATTATCGCCCGACCGATCCCCAGATCGCCTGGTATCTCGCGCATTTCATCAAAGAGGTGCGAAGCATTCCTGCCGACCCGATCGTGCTGCGACAGGATTGGCTCGACGCCTACAACTTCGTCACCAGCAAGGGTGCCCTCGCGCTGAACGACTATGCTCGCACCAACGACCCCTTCGGCAAGATCGGTAAGGAACAAGTCTCGGTCGACATTGCGAGCGTGATCCGAGCCTCCGACGACAGCTTTCGCGTGGAATGGGTCGAGCGTCACTACGCCGATGACGCGCTTACCGCGACCGAGCGCTCGAGCGCCATCCTCACCATCGTCGTGCAAACGCCGACCACCGCCGCCCGGCTGAAGAAGAATCCGCTCGGCGTCTACGTCCAAGCCCTCAGCTGGTCAAAGGAGTTCGACTGATGCGTGTCGTCCGTTTCTCAACGCTCTGGCTCATGTCCATCTCGCTCGGCGCCTGCGCGACCACCTGGAGGCCGCCTGCGATCAGCTACGACAACACGCCGAAGCGCGCCGTCCTGCTGCCCGGACCACCAAAGCCGGTGCGGATCGTGGAGGTTCCGAAGGTGCTGCCACTGCCCGGGCAACTCAAGCGGCTTCCGGGAATATCAAAGCCGCCCCCGGAATCTCCCAGCCCACGTGTGCGCGTCGACAAGGCCAAATGCGCCGCCCGCGTGCAGCCC
>JBOHMN010000052.1:0-22208 GCA_050730175.1 Acetobacteraceae bacterium
TCCTAATGGTACCCTATGTTTGCACATTGCGGACGCACTCGGCGTCATTCACCAGGGCACGCAGTTTGCTGTCCTGTTTCCCCGGCGAGGCCAACCCGCCGAAGCGCCAGGCCGGCGCTGTCCGAAACTTTGCGACAGAACCCCGAGACGGTGTTGGATGCCGAGGGCAGGCGGCATAACCGCATCCGGCATCTTCGCCGTTCCGCCTGGCAGGTGCTCATACTGGACCATCATCCTGGGTTCATCGACTGGCCGACCTACGAGGCCAATCAGGCCCGCATCGCCCAGAATACGCGACCAGGCCCCCACAAGGAGGATGGCGCTGTGAGAGGAGGCCGTGCCCTGCTGCAGGGTCTCGCCCGTTGCGGTCATTGCGGGCGTCGGCTCCGAACACACTACCACGGTCGGCTGCCGTCGCCTGGTTACCATTGCCCCGGCAAGATCATTGTCGAAGGCCGCGGGGTCTATTGCCTCAATGTTGGCGGCGTTCAGATCGATGACACCGTCGCACGGCGGTTTCTGGCGACCCTCAAGCCAGCGAAGCCGGCTGCCAGTGTCGCCGCCGCTGAACGGCTTGAAGCGGACCGCGAGGCTGTGCTCAAACAGTGGCGCCTTGGCGTCGAACGAGGAGGCTACGAAGCAAGTCGTGCCGAGCGACGATACCGTGCTATCGATCCGGACAATCGCCTCGTTGCACGTGGGCTCGAACGCGAGTGGGAGGAAAAGTTAAGAGCGCTTGAAACAGCAAGGGCTGAGCTCGCGCGCCGTGAGCGAGAGCGCCCCCGTGTACTCGCTCAGGCGGAGCGCGATCGCTTGCTTTCGATCGGACTCGATCTCGCCAGAGTTTGGCACGCTCCAAGCACCACATCACGCGATCGGAAGGAACTACTTCGGGCGCTCGTTGAAGAGATCACCATCAAAGTCGAGCGCGACAAGGCCACCGTGCATCTTGTGATCCGCTGGAAGGGTGGCGCACTCGATGAAATATACTTGACGCTGCCACGTTCGCGGCCGGCGACCATCCGCACCGACGAGGACGCGATCGCGCTCATTCGCCGCCTGGCCCGCTATTACCCCGACAGCGTCATTGCGGGCATCCTTAATCGGCAGAGGCGTACCACGGCCTGTGGCCATCGATTCGAGACGAGCCACGTCGGCAGCCTGCGCAACCATTGGAATATCCCGTGCTTCGAGCGCGGAACTGAAGAACCCGACCGCCAACTGCTGAACGTCAGGAAGGCGGCGGCTGCGCTTGGCATTGCCCCATCGACCCTGCACCGCTTGCTCAATGGCGGGATCATTGGCGGCGAGCAACTGACGCATGGTGCGCCATGGCGTATTCGTCTGACCGATGCCCTCGTCGCTCGGTTCAAGGACCAAGCGGGCGACGACTTCCTGCCCATGCGAGAAGCAATGCGCGTGCTCAGGGTCTCCCGCCAGACCGTGTTGCAGCGTGTCAAGCGCGGCGAGCTCGAGGCAGTGCACACCGTGCGAGGCAAACAAAAGGGACTGCGGATCAAAGTGATAGACCGCCAACCCCAGCTGTTCAGCCCAACTTCTTCGGCAAGATCAAGCAGTTCCGGGCGATCGCCACCCGCTACGACAAGACCGCCCGCAACTTCCTCGCCGCCGTCCACCTCGTCGCCGCCACGATTCGGCTGAATTGACGACAGGCCCTAGACCAGGACCATGCCGCCATCGATCATGATGATCTGCCCGGTCATGTAGTCGGACTCGGGCGAGGCCAGGAAGGTGGTGGTACCGGCGATGTCCGCGGGCTGCGCGGTGCGGCCGCGGAGAATGCCCGCTGCAAAATTCTCCATCGCCTCACCCGGACGCTTGCTGAGGCCGAGGGCCAGCAAATCTTTGTCGAGCTTTTCCCACAAGGGCGTCTCGACCACGCCGGGGGCGAAGCCATTCACCGTAATCCGATGCGGTGCAAGCGCCCTCGCGCCGGCTTGCGTCAGCGAGATCACGGCGAACTTGGACGCGCAGTACGGCGCGAAATTTTCGTACCCCTGCCGGCCCGCAATCGAGGCCGTGTTGATGATCTTGCCGCCGCTCCCCTGGGCGATCATCTGCTTCGCCGCCTCCTGCATGCCGATCAGCACGCCGAGGCCGTTGATGGTCATGATCGTGTTCCAGTTCTCCTCCGTCACGTCGAGAAACTTCATCGGCTTGTTCATGCCGGCATTGTTGAACATCACGTTGACAGATCCGAAGGCGGCGACCGTGACCGCAATCGCCGCCTGCACTTGCTTGCGGTCGGTGACATCGGCCTTCAGGCCGATCGCCCGGCCGCTTTGCCCGACGACACGGCTCTTGGCCCGCGCGGCGACGTCGGCCACGGCATCGTCCTTGTCGGCATAGGCGACGTTGGCGCCTTCACGGAGCAGATCGTCGGCGATGGCCATGCCGATGCCGCTTGCGGCGCCGGTCACGATGCAGTTGCGGTTCGATAATCTTCCCATGGCTTCCCTCCGTTTGCCAGCAGATCAATAGGCGTTGGCGATCGGCAGGTCCTCGGCGGGGAAGTGCGTGATCACGCGGCTGCCGGTGTCGGTCACGACCACCTCTTCCTCGATGCGCGCCGCCGAGAAACCGTCAGCGGCGGGACAATAAGTTTCCAGCGCGAACACCATGCCGGTCTTGATCTCCATCGGGTGATCGAGGCTGACCAGCCGACTGATGATCGGCCGCTCATGCAGGGCGAGCCCGAGCCCGTGCCCGAATTGCAGGCCGAATGCCGAGCGCTCGTCGGGGAAACCGAAATCCTTGGCCGCGGGCCAGACCGACACGACCTTGTCCGTGCCGACACCCGGCTTGATCAGCGCGATCGCCTCGTCCAGCCAATCGCGGCACTGGCGATAGGCATCGCGCTGCACCGACGTCGCACGGCCGACGTTGAAGGTGCGGTAATAGCAGGTCCGATAGCCGTTGAACGATTGCAGCACGTCAAAAAATGCCTGATCGCCGGGGCGGATCAGCCGGTCCGTGAAGTTGTGCGGATGCGGGTTGCAGCGTTCGCCGGAGATGGCGTTGATCGCCTCCACGTCGTCCGATCCCATCCTGTAAAGCATGGCGTTGGCCTCCGCGACGATGTCGGATTCGCGCACGCCCGGCTTCAGCTCCTCCCAGATCATGTGGTAGACGCCGTCAACCATCGCCGCCGCCTGGTTGAGCAGCGCGATCTCATCGATGTTCTTGATCTCGCGCGCGTCCAGTATGATCTGCTGGCCGTCGACAACCTTCATTCCCGCTTCCTGCAACGCGAACAGCATCGCGGTCTCGACGACATCGACGCCCACTTTCTCATTCGCCACACCTGCCTCGCGCAGCAGCGCCATGATCTCTTCAGAATGCGATTTCATCAGGCCGAACGAGGGCGGAATCGTGCCCCGCATACCGAGCACGCCGGCGAGGCAGCTCGACGGATCGAGCCAGTCGCAGTACAGCCGGTGGTGCACCGCTGCGGAACCGAAATCCCAGACGATCGGCTCGCGATTTTCGGTGAGCAGTGCGAAGCGGCAGAACTTGTCGCGCCCCCATTCGCCGATCTTCGTGCCACTGACGTAGCGGATGTTGTTGACGTCGAACAGCAGCAGCGCGCCGCACTCGCTGGCACGGAGCGCCGCCTGGGCGCGGTTCAGGCGATAGTCGCGCAGACGGCGAAAGTCGACGCGCGTCTCGAAATCGACGCCGCTATGGCCAGGCGCAGGCAGGGCACGCTGCCAGTTCCAGTGCGGATCGGCATCTTCGGGGCGAAGGTTGGCGGTGCGCAGGCGCGATGGCATGGCAGTTCTCCTGTGGGCGGGACAGTACGTTTCCGAACATTCAGGCAGGCTCCGAGAGCGTCTGGCGGAACCAGTCAGTCGCCAGGCGGGCGGCCCTCTCAACCTTCGCAGTGTCCGAGTAGAGCGTCATATGCGAGGTATGCGGCAGCACTTCCAGCCGCTTGCGGGTGGAAGGAATCGCATTGAAGGCGCCGATTTCCAGGTCCCAGAGCGTGAGATCGTCGCCCTCGGCTGCGATCATCAGCACAGGCGTGTTGTAGATGCGCTTCACGAAGGGGCCGACATCGTAGTTCATCAGGAGATCGACGGATTCGACCGTGCTACGATTTTCGTAGAGCGGAGCAGCCGAAGCCTTGATGGCCATGAAGGTCCGGAGCGTCTCCGGGAACGGCCAGGAGGACACCTCCGCCTCGGCATTCTCGGTGGCATGCGGCAGGAACAGCCGTTGGCCCGGATGCTCGTAGCGCACCCGGCGGTCTTGCAAGATCAGTTGCCAGAGGCGGCGGAATTCCATCGTTCCGTGCACCCGGCGCATGTTCTCGTATCCGTCGATCACCGGGATCTGGCTCACGATGGATGCGAGACGCGGATCGATCGCCGCCAGCACCAGCACGTGACCGCCGGAGTAGGAAATTCCCCATGCGCCGAGGCGTTCGGGATCGACTGCCGGATGGCGCTCGAGGAAAGAGAGCCCGTTCTGATAATCGCGGATTTGCGCCCAAGGATCGAGATGCTGGCGGGGTTCTCCGTCGCTCGCGCCGAGATTGCGGTAGTCGAAGACCATGGCGTTGATGCCCGCCTCGGCGAAGGCGTGGGCATAGACGGGCATCACGATCTCCCGCACGTAGCACCACCCGCCTGCCAGAATCACGGTGGGACGTCTTTCCGACCCGGCGGCGCGATAGAGCCAGGCGCGGCAAGTCGTTCCTTCGGACCGGAACGCAACGTCGAGTCTTTCCACTCTCTCTTCACTCCTGCTGTGGTACGGGCGGCGGCACTCAGAGGACGATGCTCATGGGCATCTCGATGATCCGCCTGAAAGCGGCAAGCAGCGCGGCCCCGACCATGCCGTCGATTACGCGGTGATCACAGCCCAGCGTCACCGTCATCCGGCTCGCGAACGCGACCCCGCCTGTATCGGTCTCTACCGGCCGCCGCTCGACCGCGCCGACGGCCAGGATCGTCGACTGCGGCGGATTGATGATGGCGGAGAATTCGCGCACGCCATGTGCGCCGAGATTCGTCACCGTCGCCTGACCGCCCTGGCATTGCTGTGGCTCCAGGCGATGCGCGCGCGCCTGCTCGGCGAGCAGCCTGGCCTCGTTTGCGATGACCAGGATCGACTTCGTCTCCACGTCGCGCAGCACCGGCGTGGTCAGGCCATCTTCGGCGGCTACCGCGATCGCGATGTCCGAGTGCCGAAAACGCAGGATGCGATCGTCGGCCCAGACGACATTGGCATCGGGAACCGCCTGCAGTGCCAGAGCGAATGCCTTCAGCACGAGATCGTTGATCGAGATCTGTTCGCTCGGCGTGCCGCCGCCATGTTGCGTGAGAGCCTTGTTCGCCTGCCGACGCAGAGCGAGCAGATCGTCCATGTCGACATCGCCGGTCAGGTGGAAGTGCGGGATGGTACGCGCCGCATCCAGCGTGCGCCGGGCGATGGTCCGGCGCATGCGCTCGAGCGGTATCTCCTGGTGCGGACGGTCGCGATATGCAGCCAGCGAACGGTCCGCAGCCAGCACCGATTCGATAGCCGGCCAATCCGGCGCCGGCGGCTCGCGACGCTGGATATGCGCCTCGACATCCCGGCGCGTAATGCGACCGTGTGTGCCCTGCCCCTTGATCGCAGCCAGATCGATCCCGGCCTCAGCCGCCAGACGCCGCGCCAGCGGTGTGACCGCGACGCCGTCGGCACGTTTCGCGGGTCCGTAATTGCGCTCCGGCGTGGCGACTTCGCGGAGCGCCTCCAGCAGCGCAGGTGCTGTTCGGGCGGGCCCGTCCGCAATCACGGCGACGACGGCGCCGACCGAAGCGGTGTCCCCCGCCTGAATGCGGATTTCCGTAAGCCGCCCGGCCGTGGTCGCCGGCACTTCCATGGCCGCCTTGTCGGTTTCCAGCTCGAACAGATTATCGCCGGGCTCGACCCGCTCGCCGATCCGCTTGAACCAGGCGGTGATCCTGCCTTCCGTCACCGTCTCGCCGAGCTGAGGCATGATGATGTTCATCCTGCGCCCCTCCCCGTTGCCGAAATGTCGATCCGTTTCGCCTTCATCCGGACAGCGCGCGGCGCACGGTCGCTGCGATGCGATCGACCGTCGGCAACACCACGTCTTCGAGCGCCTCCGCCGCCGGCAGCGGCACATGGGGCGTAGTGATGCGCACCAGCGGACCGTCCAGGCTGTAGAACGCTTCGTCGGCGACGATCGACATGATCTCGGCCCCCCAGCCGCAAAGCCGCGGATTTTCCTCGACCGTGAACATCCGGCCGGTGCGTTCGACCGAGCCGAGGATGGTCCTGGTGTCGAGCGGGACGAGCGAGCGCACGTCGATCACCTCACAGTCGATCCCGGCCTCGGACGCCAGAAGCTCGGCTGCCTGCAAGGCCCGCGGCACCATGAACGCGAGCGCGAGGAGGCTCGCGTCGCGGCCGGGGCGGACGATCTTGGCCGTGCCCAACGTGTCGATGATCTCGCCGTCTGGGACCTCGCCCTTGGTCGGGTAGAGGGATTTGTGCTCGAAGAAGATCACCGGGTCGGGGTCGCGCACCGCCGCCGCCATCAGGCCGATGACGTCGCTCGGGTTCGACGGCGCGACGACCTTGAGGCCAGGGATCGCCATGGCCCAGTTCTCGACGCTCTGGCTGTGCTGGGCGCCAAAGCGTACGCCGGCGCCATTGGCGGTGCGCACGACCAACGGGCAGCCGAGTTGCCCATTGCTCATGTAGCGGCACTTGGGAATCTGGTTGGCGATGAAATCGAAGCAGACGGCGAGGAAGTCGGAGAACATGATCTCGGCAATCGGCTTGAGGCCGGTCATCGCCGCGCCCATCGCTGCACCAAGTATCGCCTGCTCCGAGATAGGCGTGTCACGCACGCGGGCCGGGCCGAACTGCTCGTAGAGGCCGACCGTCGCCTTGAACACTCCGCCGGCCTTCGCGATATCCTCGCCGAGGAGCACCACGTTCTCATCGCGCGCCATTTCCTGAGCGATGCCGCGGATCACCGCGTCACGGTAGGTCAGTTCCGCCATGCCCAGCCTCCATCTGCATAGACATCGCTGGTAATCAGCTCGAACGGCGGCGCCGGCGCCGCCCGACACGCCTCGGTGGCTGCATCGATCTGCTTCTGCACCTCGTCCTCGAGCGCGACGATGCTTTCCTCAGGCACGCCGAATTGGCGGAGACGAGCACGATAGAGCTTGACCGGATCGCGCGCGAGCCAGGCATTGAGCTCGCCCGGCGGCCGGTACTTCGCCGGATCGGCCCGTGAATGGCCGCTATATCGGTAGGTCAGGCACTCGATGAGCGACGGCCCCTGCCCGGCGCGAGCTCGGGCAAAGGCGGATTGTGCAGCTCTGAAGACCGCGTCGGCATCATTGCCGTCGATCACGCTCGGCTTGAGCCCGTAAGCCGCCGCGCGATCGGCGGCCGGACGGCTGACCGCGGTCACGTCGCCGATCGGCGTATATTCCATGTAGAGATTGTTCTCGCAGACGAAGATCACCGGCAGTTTCCAGACCGCGGCCAGGTTGAGGGCCTCGTGAAAGGCGCCGATATTGGTCGTGCCATCGCCGAAGAAGCAGACGGCAACGTCGTCCTGCTTCTTGTACTGCGCGCGCCACGCGGCGCCGCAGGCAATGGGCAGATGCGCGCCGACGATCGCATAGGAGCCCATCACCCCGTGCGCGACCGATGTCAGGTGCATCGATCCGCCCTTGCCGCGCATCAGCCCGTTGTCGCGCTGCATGAGCTCGCCGAGCACTTTCTCGATCGGAACGCCGCGCGCGAGAGTATGTGCGTGGCCGCGATAGGTGCAGAAGCTGAGGTCGGTCGGGCGCATCGCTGCGGCGAATCCCGCCGCCACTGCCTCCTGCCCGAGCGACAGATGGCTGGTGCCCTTTACCAGATTCTGCAGAAAGAGATCGTAGGCGCGCTGCTCGACGCCGCGGACCTCGACTTGCAGGCGAAAGAGGCGAAGCCGTATCGCTTCGCCGATGTCGTCGTTGATGCTGGCCTCAGGCTTGGCGGCGCGATCGGTTACGGCCATGGCACTATTCCTCCCTTCCAGCGACTTGCGCCCAGCGTGGCTATCCGGCAACGCTGCCGCCATCGACGAACAGCACCTGGCCGGTGATGAAATCCGCGGCGGCGGAGGCCAGGAATATCGTCGCGCCGACCAGTTCCGCCGGGGCCGCCGCGCGCCCCATCGGGATGCGCGACATGAACAGCTCACGTACCTCTGGTGTCTTTAGGATGAAATCGGCGAGCGGCGTCTTCAGCACGCTCGGCGCGATGCAGTTGACGTTGATCCGGTGCTCAGCCCATTCGGTCGCCAGTTGCCGGGTCAAGAGATGCACCGCGCCTTTGCTGGTGCCATAGGCGACATAGCCGAGCGGATGCCCCACCAGGCCGCGCACGGAACCGACGGTGATGATCTTGCCGGGCGCCCGGCGCGCGATCAGGTGGCGGCCGACAGCCTGCGCCGTGAGGAACGTGCCCTTGACGTTGACATCCATCACCAGCTGGAATTGGTCCGTTGCCAGATCGCTCGCCGGGATGCGGCGGGCAATGCCGGCCGCGGTGAGCAGGATATCGATCTGACCGAGACGTTCGATGGCGGCATCGACCGCGGCAGAGACAGACGCGCTGTCGGCGACGTCGCAGACGAGAGCGATCACGCGGCCGAACGGCGCCAGCGCGGCCGCGGCGGCCGCAACGGCGGCGGCATCGAGATCCGCCAACGCCACGGCCGCGCCGGCCTTCAGATAGCCCTCCGCCGCGGCGCGGCCGAAACCGCCGGCGCCGCCGGTCACAAGCGCCACGCGCCCGGAGAGCGAGAACAGGTGTGCCACGTCGATCGTCTCTGCTGCGTCCATCGCGGCGATCCCCAAATCAGCCTCCCACCGGGCTCCTGCGAAAGGTCCAATAGATGAGCGAGGCGCTCAAGATGAGCGCGCCTTCGAAGACATATTGATAGGTCTGGGTCAGCCCCAGGAATGTGACGGTGCTCAAGAGCTCGGTCAGCAGCACTGCGCCCAGGAAACTGCCGATGAATGTGCCGCGCCCACCGAGGAAGCTGGTGCCACCAAGCACGACCGCGGTGATGCTCGAGAGCGTGTAATTGATTCCCTGCGACGGGTCGCCGACGCCGATCTGGCACATCAACATCACCGCGCCAAGCGCGGTGAAAAGTGAGCAGAAAATGTAGCAGAACAAAACGATGCCATCGACCCTGACGCCGACGCGGCGCGCGGCTTCTTCATTCGAGCCGGTTGCGCGGAGCCGCCAGCCGGGGCCGGTGTAGCGGAGCACATACTCGCTTGCCACGGCGGCGGCGGCCAAGGCGATGAACGCCACCGGGATCGGTCCGAATTGCGAAGTAAGAA
This sequence comes from Acetobacteraceae bacterium, assembly GCA_050730175.1. GTDB lineage: Bacteria > Pseudomonadota > Alphaproteobacteria > Acetobacterales > Acetobacteraceae > JAKAWQ01. The sequence goes on from JBOHMN010000052.1 coordinate 9,402, forward strand.
TCGCTGTGACCTTGCCGTTGATGTAGCCCCCCGGATGGTTGCGAAGAAGGAAGCTCATACCCTGGAGGCCAATGTACATCGCCAGAGTTGCCGCTATTGGCGTGAAGTTCGCGCGGCGGATCAGGATTCCGATGATCCCGCCAACGATCAGCGCGCCCACAAATATAAGCACAAAACCGGTCGCGATCGTGAGCGCGGATTTGCCGTCGTTGATGAAGAACGAAGCAACCACGACGAGAAATCCGGAAAGTGGGCCGACCGAGAGGTCGATGCCCCCGATCAACATGGCGATCGTCTGGCCAAGTGCAATGAAGCCCAAGGGGGTAGCCAACGACAGCACGTTATTGATATTGAATGCGGAAAGGAATTTGGCATTCTGGCCGAACACATACAGGCCAAGCAGAATGATAACGAAGGCGAGAGGAATCGCGGTCGCATTGTCCGACTGCAGAAAATGGGACCAGCCTCTCCTTGCAGAGCCGGCCTTTTCCGCCCGCCCGCCGGCTCTCACTCCGGTCGCACGCACGGCCGCTTCGATCATGCGGCTTTCCGAAACATCTGCCGCGGTCAGCGTCGCAACGACGCGCCCACGCGACAGGACGATGACCTTGTCACACAATCCCTCGAGTTCGGCTGCGTCCGACGAGTTCACGACCACCGGCGTGCCGGAGCTCGATACCTCACGCAAGATACGGTAGATTTCAGCGCGCGCCCCGACGTCGACACCCTGCGTCGGCCCGTCGGCAACGATCAGGCCCGGCCCGGACAGCAGAGCACGCGACATGACGACCTTTTGCTGATTGCCGCCCGAAAGCGACAGGATGGGCGCTTCAATGCCCGGCGCCTTGACAGCGAGTGCGCTGAACGACGCGCCGATCTGGCGGAGCTCAGTTCTTCTGCTCATGATCCCGAAACTGGAAAATTTGTCGAGGGCGGCAAATGCTGCGTTTTCGCGGACGGTCAATCCGGCGGCCAGACCTTCCTTGTGCCTGTCCGCAGGAACGAACGCCGCCGTCTGCAACAGCTCGCTCCCCTTCAGCGAACGCCCATGAAGACTGATGGCCCCTTCGCACGGCTGGAGCCCGGCCAGGGCACGCATCAATTCAGATTGGCCGTTGCCCTCCACTCCGGCCACGCCGACGATCTGTCCCCGCGCTACAGCGAAAGATACATCGTGGAATCCTCTGCCGTGCAGAGAGTTGATCGAAAACACCACCTCCTTGGAGTTCGCATTCGACTTGGCCGGGAACGCCGACCCGAGCTCCCGGCCGACGATCATGGCCAGGAGCTCAGCATCGCCAATCGCATCGACCATGCCTCCGCCGCGGATTCGGCCGTCGCGAAGCACAGTGACGCGCTCGGCGATCAGGCGAACCTCGGCCAGCCGGTGGGTGATGTAGATCACCGATGTTCCGGCTTGCGCGACTTCTCGAATGCGTTCGAAAAGCATGTTCGTCGCATCCTGGTCGAGCGAAGCGGTGGGCTCGTCCAGCAGCAGAGCCTTTGGCTTGATCGCCAGTGCCTTGGCGATCTCGAGCAGGTGCTTTTGGGCGACCGTCAACGCGTCCGCTCGCGTGCGCAGGGGGACGTGCAAGCCGACCGCATCCAACATCTCCCTGGTCGCGCCCGGCACCGACCTTCCGGCGAATACCGATGCCGGCAAAGCTACCTGAACGTTTTCCAGCACCGAAAGATCATCGAGGATGGCCGGATGCTGAAATGAAATGGCGATTCCCAAAGATCTGGCGACTTCCGGGGACATAGTGACGACGCGATGCTCCCGGATCCAGATTTCGCCCAATTCCGGATGCACGGCCCCGGACATGATGTTCATGAGAGTGGATTTGCCGGCGCCATTTTCTCCGAGAACCGCGTGCACTTCGCCGGCATAGAACTCAACCGTCACATCGCGGACTGCGGGGACGCCCGAATAGGATTTCGAAATGCCAGCGAGCCGGATTGTCACGTCACGATGTGCTGAGGCGGCAGACATGCGCGCTTCTTTCCTACCCAAAGTCACGACACGGATTCCGCGTCAGATCCAACCCGTCTCTACCAAACAAGCAGTGCCCCGGAGGGTAATCCTCCGGGGCACTGGCGACGTCATTTTTCTGCCGCCGCCACCATTGCCTCGAAGCGCTTTGTCGGCGCGGCCATGAATGCGTCGAAGCCGCCGGAAACCACTTTTGCCTGAACTTCGGGAGAAATCTCGGCGGAAAGATAGATCTCGCCGGGAAGGTTGGGCCGGCACTCGACAGGATGCGGCTTGCCGGTCACTGAATTCTCAAAGACGGGACCCTTGAACAATTCCTCTTTGGGCAACTTGCCGTGGGTCGCATAAGCGACCGCCCAGTCCACGGCCAGGCGAACGTTGTCATTTTCGGTCGAGATCGTGAACAGCTTGAAGTCGGGGTTGGCCTGGTGGTGCTTCACCCAGAAGCAGCCCAGCGAATTGCCGTCCGACGTGGCGATCGCCGGAATCGACCGATGGAATTTCTTGAACTCCGGAAGCGCACCGACCAGCGAAGGTCCGAAGTCGGAGACGATGACGGTGATGTTCTTATGCTTCGCGATTTCTGCCGTCAGCACCTTTTCCGTCAATGCCGGATCCCAGTTTGTCACATCGAAGGGCGGAGAGTTGATGAATTTGTAGCTGGGGCCGAGGATGGATTTCATCCCGGCAAGCTCGTCGAGGCCCTGGCTGTTGCCGGCCGGGCCGCTGATGAACAGAAGATTGCCACCGTTGGGAAACTCGTGCTTGATCCAGCGGCCCCAGTTCCTTCCGTCGTGTCTGGAATCGTTACCGATGTAGTTGGTGTAGTTCACGCCGTCCTTGCCGCCGACAAGGACGCGGTAAGGAATGATGATCGTGCCCGACCTGTAGACGCTCGTGATCGCTGGCAGCACCGCTCGTCCGGCATCACCGAAAACGATTTCGGCGTCGATACCTTTGGCCGCGATCGACTTGATATCGGAAATCGCCTTCTGGGTGTTGCCTTGCCCGTTCGCATAGATAAATTTGGTGACGCTCTGGCACTTGAGGGCTTCCTGCTTGCCGGAAACGGCTGTCACTTCGCGCCAACTGTTGCCGCCGAAGCCATCGAGCAAAGCGATCGACGCTTTCTTGGGACCGCACCACGACAGCGTTTGGGCCTCAGCCGCGCCGGAGCAGCCGACGGCGATGACGCTCGCCGCCGCGGCGAGCGCCAGTTTCTGTTTGACCGAGAACTTCATTTTCTCCTCCATTCACGTTGGTTTGGTGTATTTGAGTGCGTTTAGTGCCGACCGAACAGAGCTCCATCGGAGGGAGTAAACGCCGATACCAAAACCCAGGGCGAAAGCCTGGATGATGGTTTGAGCCGAATACGGCACACCAAGTGTGAGTGCGAATTGGCTCAACTGGTTCAGGAAGAACGCTGCGATGACGGTCGAGACCGGAAAACCGCGACCGCCGAGCAGCGACGTTCCACCGAGAACGACAACAGCGACGGAAGGCAAGAGCAGCGAATCGCCTTGGTATGCCGATGGTTCACGGGTGATGCCGGCCACGAGCACGCCAGCCAGGCAATAGAGGATTTGGGCATAGACGTAAGCCATGAGGATATGCAGCGGCACGCGAAGTCCGACCGCGCGGGTCGCCAGGGGATTGGCCCCGATTGCTTCGAAGCGCCTTCCGACCACGGACTTTTTCAATACCAAGGCAACCACCAGCAACGCGGCCAGCGCGAAATAGACGGTATCTGGAATGCCGAATGCTTCGCCGCCGGCGATTGCGGCCAGCAAGGCGGTTGTCGTTTCGGGCACGCCGCCGGAAACGGCGAACACGGCGCCGTAGAGCAGAGCATTCATGCCGATGGTCGCGACGATGGGATTGAACCTGAAGAGGCTGACCAGGATTCCGTTGCCGAGGCCGGCGAGGATCGCGCAGGTCAGGGCGATGCCGACGGCCGTGGGCAGCAGAGCGTTGTTTCCGGCCGGATAGTGAGCCGCAATGACGACGGCGAGCGAGACGCCTCCTGCCAGCGAGAGGTCAAAACCTCCCTGTTGCACGACCAGCAACTGCCCCAGGCCGACAATCGCCATGATGGCCGCGAAGGGCAGGCTTCCGGAAAGGGCGCCCCAGGTCACGCTCGATGGGGCGAATAAAAAACACGCCAGCAGAAGTGCAAGCGTGGAGACGATAATTGTCGCAAAGCTTCTTGCTCGCGGCACAGGAAACACGTGCCGTAGTTGAGGCAAGGCTAGTGTTCTACCGGCGGGTCGGTTCATCCGCTAGCTCTGGAAGGCAACTGGCGGCGACGCGCGTGGGCACGCCGTCACTGCGAGGATCCTCGCGAAGGCGAGGGGACGAAGCAGTCCAGGCTGGATCGCCACGGGCCTTCGGCCCTCGCGATGACGGGACCCGGTCGGCACTCGTTTCATTCCTCGCGGGTCGGCAGCGCCGGCGGGGAACTAGAAAGAAACCGGCGGCCGAGGGCGCGCGTGCCCGCGGCTGCGGCCGGCTGGATCGCCACGGGCCCTCGCCTTCGCGAGGGTCCTCGCAGTGACGGATTATGCCGGGCTTGCATCGTCCTTTCACGCACCTCTCGCGACCGATCAGGGCACGGGTTCGATCCTGCCGCTCAGGGCGGAAGCGAAGACCGCCTCGAGCAGAGCGATGTCGTCGACGAGTTGCTCCGAGGTGATCGGATAAGGCTCCGCTTGCCGGACGGCGCGGGCGAAGGCCACGAGATTGTCCTTTACCGGTTCGGCGGGTGGTACTTCGACGACGATGATCGAGCCGTCAGCGCTGGCAGATGTCACCACCCAGCCAGCCGGCGCCTCGACATGGGCCTTGTCGCGGATGTCGATCCAGCCCTTCGATCCAAAGACAGCGAAGCGCGAGATGAAGGGATTGGCGAGTGATGCCGAAACATAGGACGTGCCACCGCCACGGAACCTTACATAGGCGGCGACGGTGTCCCCTTGCGGCAGGTCGGAGGCGAGACGTTGGCAAATGCACAGCACGCTTTCGGCCGGGCCCAACAGGCGCACCGACAGGTCGAGCAGGTGTATGCCGGTTGCCGTCATGCCGCCGGCTGGGGCCTGTTCGGCGTTCAGGCGCCAGTTGTTTCGCGCAAGCGAGAGAAACTTGTCGTGGCTGAAATTCGCCTCGATCTGCTGGATGCGCCCTAGCTCGCCGGCATCGGCCTTGGCCAGCATCCCGGCGATCGGCGGCTCCCACCGCCGTTCGTGCCCCATGCCGAGAACGAGGCCGGCTTCGCGGCACAGGGTCGTGGCCCTTTCCGCGCCGGCCTTTTTCAGCGCCAGCGGCTTTTCACAGAACACATGCTTGCCGGCGGCCACTGCGGCTTCAATCCCTGCCTCGTGCAGGGCGTGCGGCGTCGCGAGCACGACTGCCTCGACTGTCGGATCGTTCAACGCATCGTCGTAATCCGCCGTGAGCGCGATGCTCTTCTCCGCGCAGATCGCACGGACGGCGTCGAGATTGGGTTCAATGGCTCGTACCACGCGAATGTCATCGGAAGCTCTCTCGAGCACGCTCAGCATCTTGCGGCCCCACCAGCCTACGCCGACAAGGGCGATTCCGACCGGGGCCCTCATGCGCGGTGGTCTCTCTGCTGGTCGGGGACAGAGATCGAGATGAGCCGCGGCAGGCCCGCCTTCAGGAACGAATCGCGGCACCCGGTGCAACTGCTGCGCGAGGAGGCTCTCACGTCGTTTCCCCTTTATGTGCAGCATTCTCGCTGCATCGACCCGCCCGGCTTACCTTTCCGTAGGGCCCGAATCAATGCGACAATATCTAGCAAAGATGGCCGAAGCGCCCCTTCGTAGATTAATCCAAAATGGATAATTTCCGGGTCGGCGATGACGGGCAGCACTGCGGCAGGCAGATCCCGGCCGGACAGGGCGCGGACGACGATTGCGGGGATTGGACAGAAAACGAAGAGAGGAGCGGCAATGGCAGGAAACACAGCGCTCGTCGTGGGGATCAGCGGCATCACGGGGCGTGCGCTCGCCGAGTATCTCTGTGGACTGGGCGGCTGGACCGTCCTCGGCATTTCGCGTCGCGCCCATGGCGAGTTGGGCGAGATAAGGCGGGCCGATGTTGACCTGACGAATGCCGACGCGACCGCAGAAGCTGTCGGCAGGCTTGGTCGGCCAACGCATCTTTATTTCGTTACCTGGGCGCGGCAGTCCACCGAGCTCGAGAACTGCGAGATGAACGGTCGCATGTTCCGCAACGCGGTCGAGGCCGCAGCGGCGAGTGGCGAGCTCAGGCATGTCGCCCTGGTCACCGGCCTTAAGCATTACATGGGATCGTTCGAGAATTACGCCGCAAGCGAGCTCGAGACGCCGTTCAGCGAGGAAATGCCGCGCGTGGCGGGCCCCAACTTCTACTATACGCAGGAGGACATCCTGTTCGAGCTTGCCGCCCGGAGCGGCTTCACCTGGAGCGTCGCCCGGCCGCACACGATCATCGGCTACGCGCCGGGCAATGCGATGAATCTTTCCACATCGCTCGCCGTTTACGCTACCCTTTGCCGTGAGAGTGGCCGGAAGTTCGTCTTTCCAGGCTCGCCTGAGCAATACGGCGGCCTTACCGACATGACGGATGCGGGGCTTCTGGCCAGGCATCTAGTATGGTCATCGACCACGCCGGCAGCAGCCAACACCGCATTCAATGTCGTCAACGGCGACGTATTCCGCTGGAAGAAGCTCTGGCGCCAGATCGCCGACTATTTCGGCATCGAGGTCGGAATTTATCCGGGCGAGGCGCAGAAGCTGGCGCAGAGCCTGGCAGACGCCGGTCCCGAATGGGACCGTATCGTGCGCAAATACCACCTCTGTCCGAACAAGATTACGGAGATCGCTCCTTGGTGGCACGTCGATGCAGACTTAGGTCGGACGCGAGAGACGCTGACCGACATGAGCCTGAGCCGCGAACGGGGATTCCTCGACTATCAGCGGACATCCGCGGCGGTGCTCAGTGTGTTCGAACGCCTCCGGGAGGCGCGCGTCATTCCGTAGAGCGTGCTCGGCTGGCTGGAATGGCGCATCGGCCCCCACCTTGCGTCTCACTCCCACCTCATCCCCCCGCCGGCGCGCGCGTCAGGTGCGGACGACGATCTTGAGATGGCTGCCCGCAGGGTCGAGCAGCGCCTCGAATCCCCGCGCCACGACGTCGGCTGCGTCGATTCGCGCGGTGATGACCTTTTCCACCGGAAACGCGCCCGAGGCGATCAGCCGCGCGATCCGCGGCCAGATCTGCACCGGATAGCACCACGTCGCCTCCAGCGTGAGGTCCTTCAGCACCCAGCGCATCGCATCGATGCTGGCACGTTTGATATGCAGGCCCACCTGCACCACCTTGCCCTGCCGCCTGACCGCATCGACGCAGGCATTGAGCGAGGCTTCCAGCCCCACGCATTCCAGGGCCACGTCCACGCCCACGCCCTCTTCGGTCAGATCGCGCACGACCTCCATCAGGTTCTGGCCCTTCGGGTCCACGACAACGGCATAGGGGGCGATTTCCGAAACGATGCGCCGGCGGTTCGGGTTGGGCTCAGATACGATGATGAGCGCGGCCCCTGCCGCCCTTGCGGCCAACACCGCGAGCGCCCCAATCGGCCCCGCGCCCGAGACCAGCGTGGTGGACCCGGCCCTCACCCCGCCGCGGTCGATGCCGTACATTGCGACCGCCGCCGGCTCGATCATCGCTCCCTGCTCGTCGGTCAGGCCGTCGGGAATGGCCTCTGCATTGTAGTCCTTGATCACCGCTTGCTCGGCCATCCCGCCCCAGGCCCAACTGAGCCCGACGCAGGCCATCTTCGGCGAAAGGTGATAAAGTGCGCGCTTGCCGTAATAATCGTCACGCGGGAACAGCAACGGCTGGATCGAGATTCGATCACCCGGCTGCACGTGGGCGACGGCATCACCTACCTTCTTTACCCGCGCCGAGAACTCGTGGCCGAGGATCTGCGGATTGATCGCGCCGGTATAGACATGCGGGACTGCGGGCGTGACGATTGGCCCGGCTGTGTATTCGTGCAGGTCGGTGCCGCAGATACCGGCGCAGAATGGCTCGATCAGCACGTCGTCGGGGGCAAGCCGGTCCGAGGGAGGTGCTACATCGTCGACGCGGACGTCACGGGCGGCGTGGAAGCGGACGGCTCGCATGGTCTGTCTCTCCTCTTCGTGTTGGGTCCATTTCGCACGGACCTTGGGTGGGGCGAAAGCCGCACCTTCTGCCGCCATGACGGCCGTTTGCGCGACGCTCAAGGCGGCCCGGCAACGAGGCCATTGACCATGCGGCATAGAAAGACATGACGCAACTGACGCGGAGGCTCTCCGACCACGAACTCTCGCGGGTGATCGACTTTCTGCGCAAGATGCGCCAGCCGTTCGATGCGTCGGTGCCGGGCGCGCGCCCGGACATCTACTGGAATCTCGTGATGGAGCTAGTTGACAGCCACATCCACGAGCGCCCGCTCGACATGTCGAGCCTGATCAAATTGTCGCAGGCGAGCTGGGGCACCGGCAACCGGCTGGTCATTCGGCTGATCGAGGATGGGCTGATCGACCGCGTGCCGCGCGGCCCGAAGCGCAAGACGACATTTCTCGCCCCCAGCCCGCAATTGGCGGAGGCGTTCATCGATTACGCGACCCAGGTGAAGGCACTGCTGGCCAAGACCTTCGGCCTGCGCTCGAGCAGCCAGACCGACGAGTATTATTTCGGCGGTTCCTGTTTCGCAGCGGAGATTATCGCGCCGGTGAAGGGAGTGGAGATCAGCTCCTCGGCGTTGCGCAATCTTCGCTTCCTGCTGCACGACGACAATTATTTCGCCAGCATGCGGAACATGTGGTCCGATTTCCGCAACGATATCGGGCGCAAGAGCAGCTTTGACCTCCGCCCGTTGCCCGAGCTCTACGATCAGGCCGAAATCGTCCTCGGCGATCCCGCTTGCGCCTATGACGTGGTCGCCCTGAACATGCCCTGGCTCGGCCGCTTTGCCGATGCAGGGCTGCTTGCCCCGCTCGACGACGTGTTGGCTCATGCGCCGATCAATCCGCTCGATTTCCACCCCTCGGTCTGGAACACCGGGCGCTGGAAGGGGCGGCAATATGGCATCCCGATCTACTGCACGATCGAGATCCTGACCGCCCGGCGGGACCTGTTCGAGGAGGCCGAGCTCGCCTATCCACACACTTTCGACAATACCATTGGAGCTGCCCGCGCGCTGCACCGGCCCGAGCGCGAGCAGTACGGCATCGCGTGGAACGGCGCGCGCGGCATGACTATCGCCCACGCCTTCATGTTCTTCATGGCTGCATCGCACGGCTCGGTGATCGACATCCCGGACAAGACCGAGAACTGGCTTGACAGTGTCGATACCCGAAATCTCCGCCTGCGCATCAACAGCGAAGCGGGGCTGGCCGCGCTCGAATATATGCGCCAACTGGTCGAGGTATCGCCTCCGGGCGTCGAGACCTTCGATGCCGACCGCAGCCTGGAATGCTTCCTCACCGGTCACGCGGCCATGGGCTACGCCTGGACCATGCGCGCGGCCCGGCTTGAGTATGAATTGAGCTCCAGGGTCAAGCGCCGGGTGGCCTACCTTCGGCCCCCGGTGCTGCGGGGCCGAAAGGCCACGGCCCCGATCGGCGGCTTTCTGCTGACCGTCCCGACCTACGTGCCGGCCACCCGCAAACGGGACATCGTCAATGCGATTGCGTGGATGGCCTCGCCCGAGGCGATGAAGGCGCATGTGCGCAACGGGTTTCCTGTGGCGCCGCGTTTCTCGGTCTGCGCAGATCCCGAGGCGCTCGCCTCCTCGCCCATCGTCAGCTTTGTCGATCGTATGGCCCGACGCCACGAGCTCAACACCTGGTCCCGTCCGCCTCTGGCGGAATATGTGGAGATAGAGCGCATTCTCGGAAACGAAATCTTTGCGGCCGTGTTCGAAGGAAAGGCTCCGAAGCGCGCCCTGATGGACGCCGAAAGCTCTGTCTATCGCGCAATCCGCAAATAGGCATGAGTGTCATGCTTCGTTCGTGAGCGTCACCTTGATGCACTCCTTCGGGTGCTTGCCGATTTCGAACGCTTCGATGCCTTTGGTGAGATCGAAGAAATGCGTCTGAATTGGCGAAAGATCGAGCCCGGTGCGGAGCAGGAACCTGAGCGCCGCCGGCCAAACGGCGGGCGAGCCGATCGTGCCTTTGATGGCCAGCGACTTGCTCTGAATCTTGCCTAGCTCGACCGCAACCTTGCGGCCGATGCTGATGCCGACAAAAGTAACGCGCCCGCCGATGCGCACGTAATCGAGCACCGCCGCCAATGAGGAATCGTGGCCTGAGGCCTCGATGACCAGGTCGGCGCCCTTGCCACCGCTCAGCTCGAGCACCTTGGCGACCGGGTCGCCCGCGCCGGGATCGACCGTTGCGTCGACGCCAATCTTCTCGGCCGCCGCACGACGCAGCGGCAGCGGGTCGACCAGGATCACACGCGCGCCCATGCCCAAGGCTGCCGCCGATGCGCACAAGCCGATATTGCCGCCGCCGGAGACGACCACGGTCTCGGACCCATTGGTGCGGCCGTTGGCCTCGATCGCGTAGTAGCCGCAGGTGAAGGGCTCGACCAACGCGCCGGCCTTGAAGCTCATGCCATCGGGCAGCTTGTGCAGCCATTCGGGCCGGGCCTTGAACCGCTGCGAGTAGGCGCCGTCTATGCTGAAACCGAAATGATCGACGCCCTCGCCGCTCTCGATCACGCATTCGCCGACCACGCGGTCGCCGGGCTTGAAGCTGCTGACGGCGTTGCCGGTCTCTACGACCTCGCCCGACCATTCGTGGCCGGGGATCACCGGATAATCGATCGGAATGATGTATTTGCCGCTATAGAGCTCGTAGTCTGAATGGCAGATGCCGACCGCGCGCATGCACACGAGGACCTCACCCGCGCCGAGCGTTGGCGTGGGCAGGTCCTTGACCTGAAGCTCGCCCGGCTTGTTGATCACCAATGCCTTCATGTCCGATCTCCTGCCCAAACGGCCGGCGGCGAATCCATCACGCCGTATTGACGATTGCCTTCATCTGCTTGCCGCCGTCCTCGTTTCCCTGACCCGGCATCTCGACCACGTTGGCGGAGCCGGGATCAACCACCTGCGTGCTCGCTCCTGTCAATGGGCAGCGAATAGTCCCCGAAAGTGGGCGCACCCGCTTGGGGACGGAAGAGAGCGGTAAGAACCTGGGGCATCAGGCTGCGATCGGGATGACGGTTGGATTGAATCGACCGTCCAGGACGGCGGCACGAACCTGAAGAACGCGATGTGCACCACGCGGGGACCAGCGCATCTGCCGGCGCTTGTTCATACGGGCGGGGACCAGCTGGTTCACAAGGCTTTCGGCACGCGAGGTGGGGATCGGCTTTCGCTGCCGCCACCGCCGGCCGTAGTCGATCATCGCGTCATGGTTGTTCCAGATAAATGTTCGGAGATCCTCGCACAGCGCGACGAAACGCCACACCTTCGGCGCGACCGTTGGGCCGTTCAGCAGCACGAGATTGCTCGACATCGAGACGATCGAGGCGAGCAGACGATGGGTTTCGTCGCAGTCCCCATTCCAGAGCAGATGGCGCAGGCGCTCGACCTCAATCTCCATGTAGCCCAACGGTGCCTGATGTTGGACACCCAGGGCCTTGAGGCCTTTCATGGCCTGCTCAAAGTGGCGGACGCGCATCGAGATATGAAACCAGTCAAGAATGTGCGTCACCGGCCCCCCGGCCGCGGTGCTGACAAGAGCCGGCAGTGCCGGATCACCATCGCTGAGGACTGTCACAGGCCGATCCTTCTTCCAGCCTTGATCGGCAAGGGCGGCGCGGATCAGCCTCGCGGGTCGCTCCGCCGCACTGCCAACAAACGCGAACCGCCGACCCGGGCGCCCACTGACCTCGACCTTGCCTGTGATCGCCTCGAAATGCCGGACCTGATACCCAGGCACGGAACGGGCGTGGGCACCGTCCAGAGCGACAACGATCTCGTCGTCGACAGGTTTCTCCGGCTCGGACATTCGCCCTGCGTCGGCCGCCTCGAGCCGCTGGGCGGTGGAGTGCAGCCGATGGCGGACGCTGACATGGCTGGCCGGTGATGCTGGCAGCAGCATCTCCAATATCCGGGCACCCTCGCGGAATGAGGCGCGCGCCCCGACCTCCGCCTGCACGCGCTCAAGCTCAGGAGTGCAACGGCCCGGAAGCAACTCGCTGACCGGTGAGAACGCCACCTCATCAACGCCAGGAGGCAGGCGGCAACGGCAGATTCTCAATCGGGGTGCCTCGACATCGACGGTACCGAACAGCGTTTGCAACCGCCGCTGCCGCCGGTCCTTCACGGGCTGGAAGGTGAGGCATTCGGAGCACATTCTGCGGCAGTGCGCATATTCATCGACCTGTCCGCGAACCATCGTCTCCTGCAACCTGGCCATCAGCGATTTCGCCTCCGCCAGGGACAGCCCGACATCGGCCGCCGTAGCGGCTAACACAGGGCGAGTGATTCTTACCAGCTCTACCGTCTTCACCTCACCCCAGCCCGCCTTTGGTTCCAGCCGGATCGTCCACTCCATGCGCCGCTCCCCAGGTCGAGATCGGAAAGGGTTACGCCCCCCAATCCCACGCCGGCCAGTCAAGCCTGCCCCAGGTTTTTACCGCTCTCTTCTCGTCGACACGGAGGCCGAACTCGTGTCGATCGTCGGCGTGTTTTACGGCGGTCAGGACTACGATACCCAGCTGCTGCAAGACAGGTAGGGAGTCTT
>JBOHMN010000053.1:0-2032 GCA_050730175.1 Acetobacteraceae bacterium
GCCTGTACTGGGTCGCGGCGTACCTCAGCGACCTCCAGTGGGGAGGCCCCGAGGAAGGCGGCTGGTATTACGATACCGCAACGCTCGTCACCGATCCGGACATCTACCGCACGCTCGGCCGGGGCGCGGCCAGCTTCGCCGACGCGGCTGAGGCGGCAGCCCATGCCGAGGCCATGGAGCGGCACCTGCCGCTCCTGAACCACCAGCGCCCGCCCAAGCACTCGGTGGCGTCGGTCGGTGTCTATGAGATCCGCGTTCTCCGAAGTGCAACGCTTCCGCTCTACCTCCCCGAAACACCGCCCCGATACGAGTGAACCCACCCCAAGCGGTCGAATGAACGGAGAGAAAGACGATGAGCGACAACGATTTCACCGCCTACGAAGCCCGCTATGCCGCGTTCCGCGCCCTCAGCGCGGAAATCCTGCCAACCAACAAGCGGACTCTTCTCGACGCCCTGGCTGCCTCCGGCATCGTTCTGGTCGTCGTGGCGTTCGAAGGTTCCGGCGACAGCGGGCAGATCGATTCCGTGGAGGCATTCGACGCCAGCAACTCCCCGGTCGCCCTGCCGGCAACGAGCATCACCGTGCGCACGGTGTCCTTCGAGACACTGTCCGTTGCCGAGACCAGCACCACCATTGCGGAATTCGTCGAGGCACTCGCCTTCGATCTGCTCCAGGAAACGCATTCCGGATGGGAGGACAACGAGGGCGCTTACGGCGAGTTCCGGTTCAGCGTCCGGGAGCGCTCGATCACGCTCGAATACCACAAGCGCTACATCGAAACCCACTACCACGAGCACGGGTTCTGAGGAAGCGGCCATGGCGCACAGCTATCACCATGCCGTTTCCTCGGTGCGGAAGTTCGGCGGCGTCCCCGCCAATTACCAGCCAATCCACGACTGGCTCGTCTCCTCGAAGCGCATCATCGCCGATTTCAGGCACCGGGCCCTCCACCATCACGCGGAGGGATGCTTCGCCGCGGAAAGGCTGTTCGGCCTGACAATCACCAACAGCGACGGCCGGCAGGTGCCCGTCCGCCTCATCGCCGAACAGCACATCCAAGAGGATCTCGGCTGGATTCCGTCATTCGCCGACTGGGTCCGCTGCATCCGCCCGGAATCGTGGATGGGCCGGGTCGGCACCAGGCTCGACGGGATCGATGCACCCCAACACACGCCCTCCCCACCCGCCGGCACGCCACCGCACGCACTCGCAACGACCGGAAAGGAATGAACCGATGGCCGACTTCTTCACGTAGTTCTCCTGCCTGCTCGATGTCTGCAGCCCCGGAAACGCCCGGCGCGCTGAGAATGTGTGGGGTGAACTTGCCGCTGAACTCTATCGGGAGGATGGCAGCTATCCCGGCTTTCAGGTAGAGATCGATCATGAGCACGGCCCGGGTGCGCTCTGGATCCATAGCGACGAATACGGCGAACCCGAACACGTCATCCGCTTCGTGCTGCGCTGCGCCGAGGCGTTGAACCTCCAGGGATGCTGGGGCTTCACGTGGAGCCATTCCTGCAGCAGGCCCCGCCTCGGTTCCTTTGGAGGAGGGGCCAACGTCATCGATCTCGGCAAGCGCCGGTCGATCGCCGACATCGACTGCACGAGCTTCGTCGCCGAAAACATGCCGCAAGATCTGCCCCTCACCAGCACTGCGGAAGCAGTTCCATGATCCGCCGCTTCCTCGACTGTTCGACGGCCCATCTCTCCGCTGCCACCTGCGAGTGGCTCGATCAGCAGCTCGCAGAGGCCACGCTACGCGACCCCGCCAACACCACCGCGATCGGGATCGCCGGCGGCAAGACCCGCTACGGCTGGCTCGTCTACGCCCCGGAAGATCCACCCAAGACCATCCCCGAGGACCTGGCACGAATCTGCCACCTCGCCCGGCAACTCGATGCCGAATACGTCCTCATCGACTGTGATGCACCACTCTGCCCCGACCTGCCCATCCGCCATCCGGACGTCACGGAAAAGGCCTGACGCGCACAGCCATCAGGCGGGCCGCGCCTCATTCCGCAGCTTTCACT
>JBOHMN010000054.1:0-2075 GCA_050730175.1 Acetobacteraceae bacterium
CACGGGGGGCGGCGTGCGCGTCGCGGTGACTGGCGCCGGTGCATCCGTCTTTCGCGTTCCCGCGATGGAGCAGGCGCTCGCCCGCTCGTTCACAGCGGATGCGATCAAGGACATCGCGATCCCCGACGCCAACCTCAACTCCGACATCCACGCCAGCGCCGAATACCGCGCCCATCTCGTCAACGTGATGGCCCGCCGCGCCGTCGCCGCCTGTGCATAAATCGCAGATCGTCATGGCGCACGAGCGCATCGCGATCGACCCGCGGATCATGGGCGGCAAGCCAGTGATCCGCGGCACCCGCATCCCGGTCGAACTGATCCTGCGCAAGCTCGGCGCCAGCATGACCCCGGAAACCATCCTCGCCGATCATCCAAGACTCACGCTTGAAGACATCCGGGCGGCCCAAGCCTTTGCCGCCGACTATCTCGCCGATGAGGAAGTGGTCTATCGCTGAGCCGTCTCGGCATGCGTTGGCTTGCCGATGAATGCGTCGATGCGGCTCTCGTCGGCCGGCTGCATGATGCCGGACACGACGTTTTGTATATGGCGGAAATCGCGCCCGGCGCAGCTGATACGGAAGTTCTCCAGCGCGCCAATGGCGAAGGCAGATTGCTGCTGACCGAGGACAAGGATTTCGGCGAGCTTGTTTTCCGAGCGGACATCGCCGTACCCAGCCTCGTCCTGTTACGCATTGACCCCGAGAAGCGTCTCCTAAAATGGAGTCGGCTGGAAACGGCAATCGTGCACTATGGCAAGAGGTTGTTTGGTCGTTTTCTCGTCGTCGAGGAAGGCCGGTTCCGCTCGCGGCCTCTGCTCAAGATTAGGCGCTGAATTTGAGGAAAGCCGGCATGGACCAGAGTGGGCCCGGGGAATTGCCAGTCGAGCGGTGCGATGTTCAATACAAGGATATGCTCAAGAAATACCGCGATCTTCGAACAAAGTGGCTCGGTTGGCTTGAGGGTGATCCGAGGCACGCAATCTGGCGGCAGATCTTTGTGATCCTCAGTAATGATTTGGCAGTTCGGACGATTTCTTGCGCTGCCGAGAACGATCCCGACAGCCCACTCCATAATCCGCTGCTCCGCCAAGTAATCCTAGACGGCCATCGGGATACGCAGGTCCTCGGGGTTCGAAAACTGATGGAGGAGAGCAGTGACGTGATCTCTCTGGGTCGGCTCCTCAAAGATCTCCGGGACAACATCGATGTTTTCACGCGCGAGATCTACGTCGCGGGCAGCGGACTCCCTTACGATCTGAACACGGCACTCTCTGCGCTATCCAGCGGTCTTTCCGGTCCAGGATTTGTTCCCTCAGACCACCCTGCTCCCCGCTATTTCTTGGCCAAAGCGGCTCACGAGAGGTTCGATCGGCTCTCGCGGATTTCGCCATCTCAGCGCGCGCGGACGAATCGAATCCCGAAGCGCTTGATTGATCATTTGAGAAACCATATCGAAAACAGCAGTGCCCAGGATACTGTGAAATGGAGCCATCAATTCGTAGCACATGCTGGCGATACCAAGGGAGCGGGTTGGCGCAATTTGCAGCTCACATATGAGAAGGTAGTTTCGGCCCAGCAGCATGTTGTCCAGGTAGTACATTGGATTTCGTCAGAGCTCTTGCAGGCTATGACTTTGAGTAGACTTGTTCCGGTTCTACAATTTAAGGCGTATGAACGTTTTGATCGACTCGTTACTCCGGAATCTCTGGAGAGGGCGCGCCAATACCGATGCGAGCTAGAAAAGGATCGGAACTCATGGCTCCAGGAAAGCCAGGGCACCTCCGATCTCCTGACGGTTATCGGCTGGCCGAACGCTCTCGTGTGCTGAATCGCGCCAGCAAAAGAACATCCCTTGATCGTCCGCCGGGTAGCGGCGCCGGCTCGGATACCCTAGATAATAGAGATCGAGCGGCGCCTCCCACTGCGCCTGCCGCTCGCACCCCTCTTCCGCCGGGAGAGGGATTTTCATGGCGATCGAGGTCCCTCTTGGATGCCCAGCCTACGATGACCGCCCTGCCCGCCTCCGTCGATGCGACCTTGACCATGCTCGGCAGTGCCGACTACGTCGCCGACCGC
>JBOHMN010000055.1:0-12285 GCA_050730175.1 Acetobacteraceae bacterium
ACTTGCGGCTGATCTTATCGACCTCGTCGATATAGACGATGCCACGCTGCGCCCGCTCGACGTTGTACTCGGCCGACTGGAGAAGTTTCAAAATGATATTCTCGACGTCCCGTTCACGATGGCCGACGCCACCACCCTGACGGAGGCCGGTTATGTCGGGGAGGACGTCGAGAATATCATTTTGAAGCTTCTCCAGTCGGCCGATTACAACGTCGAGCGGGCGCAGCGTGGCATCGTCTATATCGACGAGGTCGATAAGATCAGCCGCAAGTCGGACAACCCGTCGATCACGCGCGACGTCAGCGGCGAAGGAGTTCAGCAGGCCCTCCTCAAAATCATGGAAGGCACCGTCGCCTCGGTGCCGCCCCAAGGCGGCCGCAAGCACCCCCAGCAGGAATTCCTGCAGGTCGATACCACCAACATTCTTTTCATTTGCGGCGGTGCCTTCTCCGGGCTCGAGAAGATCATTTCTGCGCGCGGCAAGGGTTCCGGAGTTGGCTTCGGGTCGGAGGTGCATGCGCAGGATGAGCGGCGGACCGGTGCGATCCTGCGCGAAGTGGAACCGGAGGACCTGCTGCGCTTCGGGCTCATCCCGGAATTCATCGGGCGGTTGCCGGTGGTCGCCACCCTTGAAGACCTCGACGAGGGCGCGCTGATGGAGATTTTGACGCGGCCGAAGAACGCGCTGGTCAAGCAGTATGCGCGGCTGTTCGAGATGGAGGGCGTGAAGCTCTCTTTCACCGACGACGCGTTGAATGCGGTTGCCATCCGTGCCATCGCCCGCCGCACTGGCGCACGGGGCCTGCGCTCGATCATGGAGTCGATTCTGCTGACCACCATGTTCGATCTTCCCGGCCTCGACGGTGTCGAGGAGGTCGTGATCAATCGCGAGGTGGCGGACGGTCGTGCCAACCCGCTGTTCCTTTACGGCAAGGAGCGTGCCGAGACCTCCGCCTGACGCCGTTGCCGCGGTTGTTACGATCGCGGTCTATTTCAAGTCCTTGCGGCGGGCCGCGCCCTCGCCGATATCATCCCCGAGTTTGCAGTCGCCGGATTGCCGTGGCTACCGGTTCCCCTGCGCGCTGCGGACAGTCCTTCTAGAAGGAGGTCATCATGGCGGACCCTGAACGACCCGACCCGACCCCCGCCGAGGGGGCTCGCCCTCAAGAAGCGATCGCCGTCCTGCCGCTCAGGGACATCGTGGTCTTCCCGCACATGATCGTGCCACTGTTCGTCGGCCGCGAAAAGTCGGTGCGGGCACTCGAAGCGGTGATGCGCGACGATAAGCAGATTCTCCTGGTGGCGCAAAAGAACGCCGAACAGAATGACCCCGGAACGGATGATATCTATCGTGTCGGCACCGTTTCAACCATCTTGCAGCTCCTCAAGTTGCCGGATGGCACCGTCAAGGTACTGGTGGAGGGCAACCGGCGCGCCCGGATTACCCGCTTCACCGATACTCAGGCTTATTTCGAAGCGGTCGCCGAGCCGCTCACCGACGAGCCCGGTGAAGCCAAGGACCAGGAGACGCTCGCCCGGACTGTCGTTTCGCAATTCGAACAGTATATCAAGCTCAACAAGAAAATCGCCCCCGAGGTGCTCGTCTCGCTCGACCAGATCGAGGACCCGAGCAAGCTCGCCGACACGGTTGCGGCGCACCTCGGAATCAAGATCTCGGAGAAACAGGAACTTCTTGAAACGACCAAAGTGGCCGAGCGTCTGGAGCGCGTGTTCGCTCACATGGAATCCGAAATCGGCGTGATGCAGGTGGAAAAGCGCATCCGCAACCGCGTCAAGCGCCAGATGGAGAAGACTCAGCGCGAGTATTACCTGAATGAGCAGCTCAAGGCCATCCAGAAGGAGCTGGGCGAAGGCGAAGACGGCAAGGATGAGACCGCCGAGCTCGAGGCCAAGATCAAGAAGACCCGCCTCTCCAAGGAAGCGCGCGAGAAGGCGCTCTCCGAGCTGAAGAAGCTCCGGGCGATGAGCCCGATGAGCGCAGAAGCGACCGTGGTGCGCAACTATCTCGACTGGATGCTGTCGATTCCCTGGAAGAAGCGCAGCAAGGTCAAGAAAGACGTTCTCGCCGCCGCCAAGGTACTGGACGCCGATCATTACGGGCTGGATAAGGTCAAGGAACGGATCCTCGAATATCTCGCGGTCCAGGCGCGTTCAAGCAAGTTGCACGGGCCGATCCTCTGCCTCGTCGGGCCGCCCGGCGTCGGCAAGACCTCGCTCGGCAAGTCTGTGGCACGCGCCACGGGGCGCACCTTCGTGCGCATGTCGCTCGGTGGTATGCGCGACGAGGCGGAGATCCGCGGCCATCGCCGCACCTATATCGGCTCGATGCCCGGCAAGATCATCCAGGGCATGAAGAAGGCGAAGACTTCGAACCCGCTCTTCCTGCTCGACGAGGTTGATAAGCTCGGCGCTGACTGGCGGGGAGATCCATCGTCGGCCCTGCTCGAGGTCCTCGACCCCGAGCAGAACAGTACCTTCAATGACCATTACCTCGAGGTAGATTACGATCTTTCCGACGTCATGTTCGTTACCACCGCCAACAGTCTGCGGATGCCCCAGCCGCTGATGGACCGGATGGAGATCATCCGCCTTCCCGGCTACACCGAGGATGAAAAGGTCGAGATCGCCAAGCGGCATCTCATTCCCAAGCAGGGCGAGGCACACAGTCTGAAAAAGAGCGAGTGGTCCATCAGCGAAGATGCGCTCCGCGACCTCATCCGCTACTACACCCGAGAAGCCGGCGTGCGGGCGATGGAGCGTGAGATCGCGTCTCTTGCGCGCAAGATCGTGAAGGAAATCGTGACCGAGAAGGCAACCAAGGTTGCGATCACGCGCCGCAGCCTCGAAAAATATCTCGGCGTACGCCGCTTCCGGTTCGGCGAGGCCGAAAGCGAAGATATGGTGGGCGTGGTGAACGGGCTGGCCTGGACCGAAGTGGGCGGTGAGATCCTGACCATCGAGAGCGTGCTCCTGCCCGGCAAGGGTAACGTCAAGCAGACGGGCAAACTCGGCGACGTCATGCAAGAGAGCGTACAGGCGGCGCTTTCGTATGTGCGCAGCCGTTCCATCCGCTTCGGCATCAAGCCCAACTTGTTCGAGAAGAGTGATATCCACGTGCACGTGCCCGAAGGTGCAACCCCGAAGGACGGCCCGTCGGCGGGTATCGCGATGGCCACCAGCATCGTCAGCGCTCTCACCGGGATTCCCGTCACGCGCGATATCGCAATGACCGGAGAGATTACCCTGCGCGGCCGCATCCTGCCGATCGGGGGGTTGAAGGAGAAGTTGCTGGCCGCCGTCCGGGCGGGTATGCACACCGTGCTGATCCCCAAGGAAAACGAGAAAGATCTCGCAGAAATTCCCGACAACGTGAAGAAACATCTGACGATCGTTCCCGTTGCCAGCGTCGATGACGTCATCCTGCGAGCGCTGGCCCGTCGGCCCGAGCCGATCATCTGGTCCGAAGCGGACGCGCCTCTGCCGGTGCCGACAGGCACCACCGGAGAACCTGCCCAGCTGCCGCATTGAAGCCGTGTTGACGGGCTGAAATCGGTCCCTCTAGTGTCCAGGGCGGGCCGCCGGCGTAAAGTCGGCTGCTCGCGATCGGCAGCGTGATAAGCGAAAGAAGGGGCCTCCCGGTGAACAAAATGGATCTGATTGACGCAGTCGCTGAACAGACCGAATTGGCAAAAAGCAAGGCAACCGAGGTTGTGGACGCCGTTTTCGTCGCAATCCAAAAGGCACTCAGAGAAAATCAAGAAGTACGGCTGATCGGCTTCGGCAGCTTTGTCACCGCCAAGCGCAAGGAGGCAAAGGGCAGGAATCCGCGTACTGGTGAAGAGATCATCATCCCGGCTTCGACGTCGGTCAGGTTCAAGCCTGGCAAAGCACTCAGGGATGCCGTGAACTGAGGGCAGGCCACTGAAAATAAAGCGCATGGTCGCCCGACATTCGCGGTCGGCCGGTCAGCAACGAATGGCCGGGTCGGGTTACTGGCAGAAGAGTGGCACCTGCGATAGAACGCACTTCGCAAGGGCCGTGCTCGAGCAATAGTCCCCTGACCGGGATCGCCAGATGCCGGTCAGGGCGATGGAATTGCTCGAGAAAACAAATAAAGAGCATGCTCAGTGAACCTGAACATGCTCTTGGGGCGGTTAGCTCAGCGGTAGAGCATCTCGTTTACACCGAGGGGGCCGGCGGTTCGAATCCGTCACCGCCCAGACCGGTCCCTCGGCGATCCGTCTCAGTCGCTCGACGAGAGATGATTTCGCCCCGTTCGATCGTGTACACCTGCCCGGCGAGCGGCGCGAGCAGTGCAGGATTCGATTCGGTGATGAGAATCGCGAGCTCCGGGCGTTGCAGCCTGAGCGTCCGCAGCGCTTCTGCGTAACGGCGGGCGAGACCAGGGGCGAGCCCCTGGAACGGCTCGTCGAGCAGAAGAAGCCGATCGCCCGCCATCAGCGCGCGACCGAGTGCGGCAATCTTCTGTTGGCCGCCGCTGAGAAGGCCGGCGGGCCGCCTTTCCAGGGCCCTGAGCTCCGGCAGCACCTCGCGCACGGCGTCGAGTCGCCGGTCGATCTCCGCTGCCGGGAACGCACGGATTTCGGCTGGTAGCCTGAGGTTTTCCACAACGTTGAGCGCCGTGATGAGGCGGCGGTCCTCCGGCGCGTAGCCAATGCCGCGTCGCGCTCGCTCCGCCGGTCCCAGTCTGTTGATCGGCTCGCCGTCGAGCAGGATACACCCCCGGCTTCGCGCAACTCCCATCACGGCGCGCAGCGTCGTCGTCTTTCCCGCGCCGTTATGGCCCGCCAATCCGATTGTCTCTCCCGCGGGGACCTCGAAGCTCACATTCCGGAGCACGCGCGCTCCTTCGAGTATTACCTCGAGCTCTGACACGGAGAGTGCGATCTTCGCCTTTTTCAAAGTACACGCGCCTTGACCTCGGGGTCGGCCAGCACCTCCCCGGGAGTTCCGACCCGGAACAATGCGCCTTCGACCCACACTGCGACCCGGTCGGCAAAGCGAGCGACCACGTCCATGTCGTGCTCGACAAAGACCGCGCTCGTGCCCCGCACGCGCAGAGCCGCAACCAGACGCGTCATCAGCTCGAGCTTCTCCGCACTGCTGACGCCGCTGGTCGGCTCGTCGAGGAGGATCAGCGTCGGTACTAAAGCCAGCGCCATGGCGACGTCGAGCAGCTTCCGTGCGCCCTCCGGGATTTCGCGCACGGGCCGATCGGCCATCTCTTCGAGGTCGAAGAAGCTCAGCAGTTCCGCGACGTTCCGCCGGGATTCCGGCGAATCGAGCGGGCGGAACGGATTCCAGAAGCCGGGTCGTCCGGCGATGCTCGCGAAGCGCAAGTGGTCGATGACACGCCGGTGCGGGAAGATCTGCGGATGCTGGAATGCCCGGGCAACTCCAAGCCGGGTGATGGCGCGCGGCGTCTGCCCGATGATCGAGCGGCCGGCGATCCGTATCTGGCCGCGCTCCGGCCGAAGATACCCTGTGCACATGTTGAGGAAAGTGCTCTTTCCGGCGCCGTTCTGGCCGATGATGGCAAAAATCTCCCCGTTTGCCACCGTGAGGCTGACATCGCGCACAGCCTCGACGCCTCCGAAGCTGAGATACAAATGCCCGGCTTCCAGTGCCGCTGGTGCGCTCATTGCTTCCGCCAGCGGAGGAACGCCCCGTGCAGGGTGTCCGGCAGCCCCGCGAAGCCATCGCGTGCAAACCGGATGACGATGAGGATCACCGCGCCGAGGAGGATTTCCCAACTGTTGCTGAGATACCGTGCAGCGGCGATACTCAGCAATTCATAGAGCGCCGCTCCGAAATATGACCCGATGACGCCGCGCCCGCCGAGCACCGCAACCACAACGAGCACGGTCGAAGTGGTCCAGAAAAAGGCGTCCGGTGCGACGTGGCCGACTGCGCTCGCGGCGACGGCCCCGCCAAGCCCGCCGAGAAACCCTGAAATCACGTAGGCTTGGAGGAGGAGGCGGTTCGCCGACACGCCGAGATATTCGATACGAATTTCGCGGTCGGCGATCGCTCCAAGGCCCCAGCCGGCAGGGCTCTCGCGGTAATAGTGGAGGAGGATCCCAAGCGCGATCACGCTTGCAAGAGAGACATAAAAGAGCGCGCGCCCGAAGCCCGCCGGACTGAGAGCGTGCCCGAACATTCCTTGAACCGGCACGACCAGCCCTTCCGAACCGCCGGAAATGGCGTATGATTTGAGGAGCATCGCATAGGCGACCATCGATAGCGCCAGGTTGAGCATGGCAAAAAAAACGCCGCGATAGCGAACCATGAAAGCGCCAACGATCGCCGCGAGGAGGGTACCTGCCCCCGCGCCGAACAGAAGCAGAAGAATACTGAACCGGTTGAAGTGTGGGGCAAGCGCTGCGACAGCGTAGCCGCCGATGCCATAGAAGAGCGCGTGCCCGAACGACATCAGACCGGCCTCCAGCAGCAGCGCGACCCCGAGCCCGGCGAGGCCGACCGCGAGTACGATGGTGAACTGGAAGGTGTAGGACGGAGAAATGAAGGGGAGTGCGGCGCAGAATGCCAACATCGCCAGCAGGGCTGCGGCACGCACGGCGCCGGAAATCCTGGCGGCAGGCGGCCCTGAATGGGTGACCGCGGCAGCCGGTTGCAACGCCGCGGGGGAGTCGCCCGGAAATCCGGGTTCACGGCCTGATCGTCCTGCGGCCACTTCAAATGCTCCGCTGGTGCTGCATGCCGAAGAGTCCCATTGGTCGGACGATCAGGACGAGGAGCATAATCAGATACGGTGACACCGTATCGAGAATCGGCAGAAAGAAGACTGTCAGCGAATGGGCGACGCCGATCAGTATGGACGCGACGAAAGCGCCCTCGATCTGCCCGAGCCCGGCAGTTGCGACCACCGCAAACGAAAGCACCACCATGTCGGCTCCGATGCCGATCGTGACGCCAATCGCCGGCGAGGCGAGGGCGCCGCCAAGCGCTGCCAGCGCCGCGCCGAGCGTAAAGCTCAAAGTCTGCATGCGCGTGACGCGCACCCCCATGGTCGCTGCCACTTCAGCATCCTCGGCAACCGCAACCAGAGAGCGGCCGCTCCGCGTTTTCGAAAGGAACAGCCTGAGCAGCCACAGAACGACACCGGCGAGCGGGATGAGGAGAAGTTGATAGTTGGTGTGCAGAACGCCGCCGATCCTGGTCGCTCCAAGCAGGGTAAGCGCCGCACCGGAATAATATGGCTGGCTGCCGAACACGAGTTTCTGCCCATCCTCGAGAATGAGGAAAACGGCGAAAGTGGCGAGCAGCTGCACGACCTCGCGGCGGGAGAGCGGCTCGACGCTGAACGTCCAATGCAGCAGAAACCGCTCCACGACGGGGCCGACGACGATGCCCACGGCGATCGCGATGATGACGAGCCCCGGGTAGATCAGATAGCCCGGCAGGCCGACGGCACGCAGCGCGGCCCAGAGCATCGCCGCCATGAAGGCGCCGATCGCGTAGAAGCTGCCGTGTGCGAAGTTCAGGACCCTGAGCACGCCGAAGATCAGACTGAGGCCGACCGCGACCAGGAAGAGGGTCGCGCCGGACGTCAGGCCGTTGATGATCGCCGAAAGAAGCTGATCGAGCATGCTGCGTCATGGCTCCACGGGCTGCCCGGCCCGCGACACCCTGCGGCGTTCTGCGCAGCGCGTCAGCCGGGACGACATCAAAGCCTGTATGCGCGCGGCGTGCCCGTCTGCGCCGGGGCCGCGGACCGTAGAGCAATATCACCCAGACTGGAATCGCCAGATGCGGGACTGCCTCATGTTTTGGGGTTGGGACCGATAGGCGATGATGTAAAGCGCTATTCTCTCTTTGGGAGTGGCACGGGTGGCGTGGATCGTGCGGCTGGTGGAAGCGGGCGCTGATGGCGATGATCAGGGCACGGATGTGATGGAGATCGCGAAGCCGACTGACCTTCGCGATATCGCCAATCTCGGCCTGAGTCTGGCCGCGGCGAAGCTGCTGCTGGCAGCGGTCCAGCACGCGGTCGTCGCCGCTCAGGCCAGGGACCATGCCGTCCGGCGGCCGACCTGCCGATCCTGCGGCGGCGCTTGCCACGTGAAGGATTATCGCCAGCATCGGATCGCAACGCTGTTCGACCAGGTGACCGTACGGCTTCCACGATTCCGCTGTACCGTCTGTGGCGGGATCGAGGGCGGTGTCGACTGGTCTTCGCATTGCCGGTCGACTCCCGAGCTCGATTGCCTGCAAGCTCACCTCTCGGCACTGATGACCCACCGTGTCGCCGCGGACGCGCTGGAGCGGATGTTCCCGATTGATGCCGGCAAGGATCATGAGACCCTGCGCCGCCATTGCCTGAAGCTCGGCGAGAAGCTGCAGCATCGCCCCGTGGTCACGCCGGCGACGCCAGTGGCGGCGATTTCCATCAGCGTGGACTCGACATTCATCCGCAGCTGTGAGGAGGGCGAACGGCATCTGGAGGTCAGGGTGGGCAATGTCGAGACCGACACAGGCGGCCGACAGGTGTTCGGAGCAGTAACCAGATCGGAGACGGATCTCGTGGCGCTAATCGGCCGAACGGTCGACAGCGTTGGCCGAACCGATGCCACGATGCTGACCGGCTTCACCGACGGATGCACCGGCTTGCGGTCGGTCCTGTCCGCCGCCGGTGTCGCTGCCGCGCCGATTTTGGACTGGTTCCACATTGCAATGCGGCTGCAGCACCTGGAGCAGATCGCCGGCGCGCTGTCAGCCGACGATCCAGCGCGGCGGGAGGCGAAAGCGGTGATCGTAACGGAGGTCCACCGGCTGCATTGGCGCCTGTGGAATGGCAAGGCCAAGGATGCCCAGGTCAGCATCGAACGTATCCGCAAAGTCATGCACGCATTCCGAGGCGATCCGGCAGGCCGAGCGTCGAGCGTGCCATCATCGCGCAAACTGTGGACTGCGTTGTTGGTCTTGGACAGCTATCTCGTCGGCCGGTCCGATTGGACAATCAACTACGCCGAGCGTCATCGTGCCGGCTTGCGGGTTGGTACGGCCATCACCGAAGGCACGGCCAATTTCCTGGTGAACCGCCGGATGAACAAATCGCAGCAGATGCGCTGGACCCGACGTTGCGCCGACCTTCTGCTGCAGGTTCGTTGTGCTATCTATAACGGCACGTTCGGTTCCGGCTCCGGACAGAGATTTGCGCCAGCGAACGACACCCACCCGCGCTTGGCCACCGCCGCCTGACCCCCCAAACATGAGGCAGTCCCGTTGCAATCAATCTGGGTTTGCCGCCCACTGCCAGTTGCAATCAATGTGGGCACGAGCCGCGGATGATTGCGATCCCAGGCGCCGATGTTTGCGGGTCACTACAGCTACGGTAAGGCCCAATTGACTGCCGCAGTCTCGGCCGCTCTCCGTCAGACGGACGTGTCTACAGTTTTTCCGTTTTGCGTCGGCGGCACGTCTGGTCGAGCGGTAGGAACGACGTCACGACGCTGTCAGTGGAGGATTGCCAATCAGAATCGGACGGCGAGCCCGACGCTGAAGGCGTTCTCGGTCTGGTTGCCGGAGAAGAGGCCCTGGTAGCGGACGAAGAGGTCGAGCCGCGGGCTGGCGGCGGCGTCGAGGCCAGCACCGAGCACACCTGCGGTCGGTGCGGGCGAGACCCCGGCAACGATAGAGCTGAAGGCGCCATCCGTGACGGCAACGTGCCGGGAGAGGCCGGAGAAAGTCTCCTGCACACCCGCCTCAAGCCAAGGCGCAATGCTCCACGCTCCGGCAGAGAAGCCTCGAATCGCCCGCGCCGTGAGCCGACCCACCACCTCGTCGACATGCGTATCAGGATAGGTCAGATCGAGCAAGCCGGCGTCACTTTCCGAAAAGCCAGACTTGGCGGCATGCAAGTACGCGAGGGTCGCCCGCGGCTCGACCGTCAGCGTCCCAAGCAAGAGATCATAGGAAGCCCGCCCCTGGACAACCGCGAAATTTCCTGGACGCTCGCCGCTGGGCGCGAGGCCGGTCCCCGGCAACACCCGCGTGCCGTCCACCTGCCCGCCACCGTACGCCGCCATAGCTCCGAGCCAGAGCGGCCCCCGGACATAGTGGCCATAGACGAAGCCCACCCCGGCGTTTTGCGAGGCGCTGCTGCCATCGGCGAAATTGACTGCCGTCGATGCGTAGCCCCCGCCGAGGCCGAAGGTGAACCCGCCGCGGCTGAGCGCGCCACCGAACAGCGCTCCCCCGTAACTGTCGTGGAAGCTCATCAGGGAACCGCCGCCGCTCAGGCTGCCGAGTCCGCCTAGCCCACGCATCCACATCTCTTCCTGATAGCCCGCGGCAAGCGAGCGCACGACACATGCCTCGCTTTGGATCGCCGCCGGGCGGCGCGGTTCGGCGTTGCACGGCTCTGCCAGCACCGCATCGCCGACGCCGGCTGCGGTGCTGGCAAGTGCCGTCAGCGCGTCCGGCACTTCCTGGCCGCTGCTGAAGAGAGCCGGAGGGCCAACCGGGCTCAGGGTTGGGTCGAGGCTCAGAGTGACGTCGTTCGAGTCGTAGCTGATCTCCGGGGTGATGTAGCGGGCGAGGAGCGGGTCGTAGGACACCGTAGCGAAGGTACCCGTCCGACCGCCGGCGGTGGTGAGGATCGTGTAGCGGCTGCCGAGCGCGTAGGTGCCGCCGTCCTCGAGCACAACGAGCGCGCCCCCGAGCCTTGCCGCGCCACCGATAGCGAGCTGGTCGTACCCAACGCCCGGGCCCGCTGAAACGTCGGGCGTGATCTCGATCCTGAGCGTGCCGTTATTGCTCTGCGTATAGTTGCCACTCACCCTGAGCACGCCGATACTGCCCCCCGGCTGTACCGTTCCCGCATTCGCGACACTGCGGCCGATCGTGCCGTGGCCCATGAGGGCGCCCCGCTTCCCACCGTAACGCCGCCAAGGATGCGGGCATATGGATGGCTCGGATCGCCTACTTCGAGCGTGCCATCGCTCACCATCGTGCCGCCTGAGTAGCTGTTGGCGCCGTCGAGGATCACGGTCCCGCTGCCGGTTTTGTCGAGCCCGCCGATGCCGACGAGTGCGGCGCCGACCGTGCCGCTCTGCAGGGCGAACGTTCCGGAAGATGAAAGCGTGCCGTCCTGCAGTATGCCGCCCGACATCGCGAGCCCGCCGTTCTGCGTCTGCGCCGTCCCTCCGAGGTCGAGCGTGCCGCCCGTCACCGTCGTCGCACCGGCCGTGCTGCCGAGCGTGCCCGAGCCCGACAGGTCCAACGTCCCGGCCGTCACATTAGTGCCGCCCGTATAGGTGTTGGCTCCGCTCAGGACCAGCGTGCCAAGCCCCTGCATGTTCAGGGTCCCCGGCGACGACCCATCGGAGATCACTCCGGAGAGTGTCTGCACCGTGCCGGAAGGCGGCGTGAAGTTGGGATCACCTGAGATCGAGATTTTGTTGCCTGTCGTGAAGTTGCTGCCGGCAACCGATGACAAGATTGTGCCGGTCGCCATCGCCAGAGACCCGGTGCCCAGCGCACTGCTATTGCCAACCACCAGCGTTCCAGAACTCAGGGTCGTGCTACCCCCATAGGTGTTGGGGCCCGTCAATGTCAGGGTCCCAGTGCCGGTGTCGATAATGGCGCCCGCGCCCGTGATCACGTTACCCAAACTCACGGCAGTGCTTTGATCGAAGGCCACTGTTCCGGCATCAATTTCGATATGGCCGTTCAAGCCGCCGGTTCCTGAGAGTGTCAAGGTATTGGTATTGCCGGTGAAATCGATGGCATCAGCTTGCGTGCCATTGCTGGCCAATCCCCCAGAAATCGTGCCGGTGTTGGTGATCGTCAGACCGGCACCGACAATACCCGGGCCGCCAGCACCGCCAGCACCGCTAGCGCTTGACCCACCGCCCGCGCCTCCGCTGCCCCCGTTACCGCCCTCGATCGTGTCGCTGTTCACGATGATGGCCCCGGCGTTGGCCGATATCCCGGCTCCTCCGGTGCCCCCGGCACCACCCTCACCACCATCGCCGAGAACGACACCGTTACCGCCGGTACCCCCGACACCGCCATCACCGCCCTCAATCAGCCCGCTATTCGTCAGGCCACCACCGCCTGTCAGCTCTGCACCGGCGCCGCCGTCTCCGCCGGCGCCGCCGCTCCCGGCAACATTCCCTGCCTTACCCCCATTGCCACCGTTGCCGCCGCCGCCCCCGGTGAGCGATGCACTATTTGTGCTGCTACTGGTCGACCCTCGTGTGAGCAGCACCCCTCCGC
>JBOHMN010000056.1:0-3762 GCA_050730175.1 Acetobacteraceae bacterium
GACGGAAACCAGCCGGCATCCCGTGGTGAACTCCGACAGGAGAACGAAGAACACGTCGCCCCTGCCCGCCATTGGGGCGAGGTTCGCGATCTCACCAGGCCCAACGGCCAGCCTCTCAGCCCCGCCCAACAGCAGCAGGCCGAGCACGATCTCGACGTCCGCATCCGCCAGGCCGCCGCGGCTGCCAGGCGCGCTGGCAAATTCAGTGGCGGATTGCAGCAGCTCGTGGAGGCCGCCACCAACCACGTCGATTGGCGCGACCGCTTCCGGATCGTCTTCGACGGGCTTCTCCGCGGCGAAGCAAGCTGGGCAAGGCCGAACCGCCGCTTCGTCCAGCACGGCCTGTATCTCCCCGGCTGGTGCCGCACCGGGCCCGGCCGCGTTGCCTTCATCCTCGATACGTCAGGATCGATCTCCGAGCCTGAGCTCGCCCTTTACGCGGCTGCCGTTCTCGGCATTCTCGAAGAGACGAGTCCCGAACTCGTTGCGCTGATTCAGTGCGACGCCGAAGTCCGCGATGTCGCCTATCTTCAGAGCGGTGAGAGTTTTGCCCGCATCACAGTCCATGGCCGCGGCGGAACGTGCTTCCAACCCGCCTTCGACTGGATCGCCGGCTCGGGATTCGAACCCAACGCCATCGTCTACGCAACCGATCTCGATTGCAGCGACCAGCCGCAAGACCCCGGCCTGCCCGTGATCTGGCTCACCCCGGCACACGGCCGCACCATGCCCTTCGGCGACATCGTGCGCGTCTTGCCCTGAGCCGGCGCTCCTCGCCGGCCATCTCTTGGCGTTTCATTACAGATACGCCACCACTCCGGCACCGAAGCCGACACGTGCCCTGATCCCCAAGGCCCGGCCAAACCGGGCCGCGCCTTTCCAGCTCACCGCCGCGCCCGTTTGCAGGACCGGGAACGACCATCAGTCTTCCGAGAGGACCGTCATGCACACACCCGGACCCTGGCGCGCCGTGCGCGCTCCACACAGCAGTGACTACACGCACAGCATCGAGGCCCGCGATGGTCATGTCGCCAGCATCGCCAGGTGCTCCACGGACGTCGATCCCCGCCCGAAAGCCGACGCGAATGCCCAGCTGATCGCGCACGCGCCCGACCTCGCCGGCATGCTCTGTGCCCTGCTCAACTGGGAGCAGAACATGGGCGGGTGGCAAGCACCATGCTGGCAACACGCCCGCCCCGTCCTCGCCCATGCGACCGTGCCCGCCACACCGGCACCATCGCCGCTGCCCGCGACGACGCGCAAGCTTCTCGACAAGACCGGATGCGCTCACGGATGGAACGAGCACACCGAACTCTCCCTGCTGCATGATTTACTGGACTAAGAAATCCACTTCGACTCTGCTCTCGGCACGCGCCTGCAAACGTATCTCGAGGAGGCGTCGTAAGCCGCAATGAGCTGTGAGATTCCGGCGCCGCCCGCGAGTCCCCTTTACGGTCACTGAACGCAAGTACGCCGCCGCGCTTCACTCACAGCAGAGACAGCGGGACGCCGATCCGCTCTTGAGCATCCTCGTGAGGGACCAGCAGCCCTCGATCGAGCAGCTGATGCGAGACCGGATCACCGGCTGGGACCGCAGCGAGCAAGAGTGGCGGCACAAGCGCGCTCACGACTGGCGTCGTGCCAGGCACAGCCTCGCCACTTACGACCCTGCCATTCGCAGCGCACTGCTCCAGTACTGGAACGAGCATCGGTGGTTGGCCGGCGATCCCAGTTACCCGCTCGACCTGCCGCACGGCTTCAAGACCGGGGGCCTGATCCTCGCCAAGGGCACCGTGCGGCCCGCGGTGGTCACGATCAGTCGCCACGAGATGACGGAGGCTCGATCCGCTCACAAGCCGATCGCGTCAGGTTGGCTCCGGCGCCGTCGATAGCCGCACGGCCGCCTCGACCACCAACACTGCACAAACCCACATCATCGCGCACCGAAAGGAGAATCACGATGCGCCCCGCATCGACGTCAGCGGATTGGAACGCTGCAACCATCGCACTGCTGCGCAAGTCGTGGACGGAGGGCCACTCGACCGCAGAAATCGCCCGCCGCATCGGAATCTCCAAGAACGCGGTCATCGGCAAGGCACACCGCCTCCGCCTGCCCGCACGTCCTTCGCCGATCCGGAATCGCAGCGCCGGCGTCCCGAAGCTTCCAGAGATCCCGCACGTGCGCTCTGCCAATCCCGGCAGTTCGGGGACAAACTCGCCGCGGCCGGGGCCAGCCACGCCCGACACTGGCAGCGCACTCTCGCCTCGCCCCGGCACCACGCCCTGCTGCTGGCCAATCGGTGACCCCGGCACGCCCGGTTTCCGGTTCTGCGACGCCGTTGCTCTTGCGGCACGACCCTACTGCGCCGCTCATTGCGAGCAAGCGTACCGCAAGGTCCCCAAGTTCCTTGACGACGCAGCCGCGTGATGCGGATGGCACCGTAAGCCAATCCAACAAACACTGGGTCCTCTCGGCCAGCGCAAAGCAACACGGGCGAGCCCATCCAACGAAGCCGGTATATCATCAACTCATCGACCGCAGTTCCTCCTGCAGCGTCCGGAACTCTGTCCGCGCGCTGCCGGCGATTTCACGCCTGCGGGCGTTCCCCCCGAAGTGCGCGCCGCACTCGCAACAGTTCAGGGCGAGCTTCTTCAGGGTGCGCTCGCCCGCTCGTCAAAGGGAAACCAGCCATGAATTCGGGAATAAGAATGACTGACAGCAGCAATCCTGACATCACCGACCAGCTCTCCCGCATGAGACGCTGCCGGCGATGCGAATGCCGGTCCTGCAGTAACGGCTACGAGAACCACTCGCACCGTTGCACCCGTGGAGCGGATTGCGTCGAGACCCAGGCAAAGCTCGCTGCCCTCCAGTATGCCTGGAGCGTCATCGCCGGCCAGGCACGCGAAGAAATTCTCCGCCTGCGCAGCGAGAACGAGGCCCGCCGCGCAAGAATCGCACAGCTCGACAGGATTCACCACGGCTGAGAGCGCCATCTCCGGCTGAAGCATCCACCCGGTTCCCGAGCCACTTCCTCCCAACCCGGGAGCCAGATGCCCTGCCACTGCCGCGACGGCCGCGGCAAGGGGCCGCCGCGCCATCGAGAAGCGCGGCGGCCCAGCTCCGCCGGCTCTGCCCTTGCCCCGTCCGCCGCGCAGCGGCCGGACTAAGGCGTCTTCGCAGATAACTCGAAAGGAGCAGGAGCGTGATGGTTCGAACCAAGGTGA
This sequence comes from Acetobacteraceae bacterium, assembly GCA_050730175.1. Taxonomy (GTDB): domain Bacteria; phylum Pseudomonadota; class Alphaproteobacteria; order Acetobacterales; family Acetobacteraceae; genus JAKAWQ01. Next base: position 3,229 of record JBOHMN010000056.1, read on the forward strand.
GCAGCGAACAGCTGCGCGCAGGTCTCGCTGCGTACACCGGGACCGAACGCTGGTTCCGCCACTGGACCAGGCACTTCCTCTACACCGAGGGCATCGACTACCTCGCCGAAACCGCGCACGCGCACTGGCTGATCGACCTCATCGCGTCATGGTGCTGCGATCCGCGAATCCACGCCCAGGAATTCGTGACCTGGAAACCGACTGTGCACGCGAACCGCAGCACGACAGCCGTGGCGACCGACGGCAACGATCACGAGCTCGTCCGCCAGGACATCGGCTGGACAGACTTTCCCCTCGACGAGATCACGCTCTACCTGACCAACGACACGCTGCTGCTGCCGAGCGAATACTGACGCCGGCAAGGCGCTGACCGCTCGTCAGCGATCCGCGGCGCGGCCCACTCCGGCCGGCCGCCGCCCCCGACCCCAACCATCCCGCCCGCCGCGCATTCCACGACCGCGCCGCACGCCCGGAGAGCACCCATGCCCGACGCCGCGCAGTACACACTTGCACTCTTCGACACCACGGCAACCC
>JBOHMN010000057.1:0-2887 GCA_050730175.1 Acetobacteraceae bacterium
GCCGGCGGTCGTCGAGCTCGAAGCGGCCGCCGTCGCGAACCTGATCGGCCACGCCGCCGAGCTCGCGCGTCTCGGCCTCATCCTCGAAGGATTCGGCCCCGGCGCGGTCCTCGTGCGTGCCCTCCCCGCCGCGCTCGGCTCTCCCGAGCCCGCGCCGCTGATCCACGACCTCGCCGACGAGCTCGCGGAACTCGGTGAGGCCGTGGGTCTCGCAGCGCGCCTCGATGCGGTGATTGCGCGTCTCGCCTGCCACGGCTCGATCCGTGCCGGCCGCCGCCTCTCGCAGCCCGAGATGGATGCGCTCTTGCGCCGCATGGAAGCAACGCCACGCACATCCACCTGCAGTCACGGCCGCCCCACATTCCTGAAGCTCGCCAAAGCCGACCTCGAGCGCCTCTTTTCCCGCCGCTAGAGCCTTTTCGGGTCGGCTTGAATCCGGGGGATTCCGGCGCGGGTGGATTTCTGGTTCGACCTGCTGGCTGGGGAGGAGGCGAGCGGGGATGCCGAGACCATATTCAGATGGCCTTCGGGAGCGCGCCGCGGCGTTGGTCGTGCGAGGCCGGACGTGCCGTTCGGTGGCTGAGTTGCTGAGGGTAAGCGTCTCGAGCGTGGTGAAGTGGTCGCAGCGCTATCGTCGGACCGGCAGTGCGGCGGCGAAGCCGATGGGGGGCGCACGGCGGGCGGTGCTCGCTGATCAGCGGCAATGGCTGCTCGCGCGGGTCGCGGAGAAGCGTGATCTGACGCTACACGCGCTCCGGGCCGAACTGGGCGCGCGCGGCGTCAGGGTGAGCGTCTGGGCGATCTGGTATCTGCTGCGCTCGGAAGGTATCAGCTTTAAAAAAAGCCTGCTCCCCTCCGAGCAACTCCGCACCCGCGTGGTCCAGAGGCGGCAACGTCGGCAGCGGCTTCAGGCAAGGATTGACCCCGCGCGATCGGTCTTCATCGATGAGACCTGGGCGAAGACCAACATGGTTCGCTACTACGGGCGTGCTCCACGCGGACAGAGGCTGCACGAGAAGGTGCCGTACGGGCACCGGCGAACCCTGACCTTCGTGGCCGCGTTGCGCGCCGACCGGGTTGATGCACCTTGCCTCCTCGATCAGCCGGTGAACGGCACCAGCTTCCTCGCCTATGTGCGGCAGTCTCTGGTGCCGACACTGCGACATGGTGACATCGTCGTCCTCGACAATCTGGGCTCGCATAAGCGTCTCGAGGTGCGCAGAGCGATCCGCGCCGTCGGAGCCAGGCTGTTCTACCTGCCGCCCTACAGCCCCGACCTCAATCCAGTCGAACAGATGTTTGCCAAGCTGAAGACCCTCCTCCGCAGCACTGCAGCTCGGACCACCGAGACGGTCTGCCAGGCGATCGGCACCATCCTCGACACCATCACCCCCACCGAGTGTGCCGCCTATCTCCGACACGCCGGACACGCTCCAGTATGATCCGAAAAGGCTCTAGTGCCAACTTTCATGGAAAGTTGGCACATGACTTTTGGTTTAGTGGCCGATTCACGCGGCCCCGAGCGCTCGCTTTGCGAGTCACTCTTCTCTGCGATCGGGCACTAGCGGGGGCCAAAGGCATAGACGGTGGAATCGGCGGCGACGTAGAGGCGCCCGCCGGCCGCGATCAGCGTCTGGTAGCGATGCAGTCCGCTCATTGCGGCGGAAAGACCACCACCGTCGAAGACGATCGCACCGTCGGAGCCGCGAAACCCGCGCAGTCGATTGTCCCCCTCGGCGCCGGCCGCCCAGACGATTGGACTTTGGCTCTCTCCGATCGTCGTCACGATCGGCGCGCCCTGGCCGTGTTCCTCTGCGCACCACGCGACCGAAATATGCGGGGATTGGGGTTCGATCCGGAGCGCCACGAGATCGCCCGAATGCCCGGCGGGGCAGCCCGTGCCTTCGCCCTGGAACGCGACGAAGAGCGCGCCGCCGCTGATGTAGGCCGCAGGCGCGGTGCGGATCGGGGTTGTTGAGACGCGTTTCTCGGCGATGGCGCCGCCGATCCCCCCGAGGTTCGCGGCATCGAGAAGATAGGCGTTGCCGTCCTTGCCGAGCTGGACGATGAAGCTTCCGCCGTCATTGCCCGGTAGCATGACGAGGAGCGGATTGGTGCCCCCGAGATCGAGATCGCGTGCATCGAGCCGGTGCCAGTCGGCGGGCGCGAAGTAATCGCGTGCGGCACGCGTGAACCCAAGGTCGAGCCCGAGCCGGATCACCGCTTCGCCGTCGCCCCAGCTACGCGCTCCCATTGTATTGCCGGTCGCGACGTAGAGGGCTTTTCCATCAGAAACCACGCCACCCTGGCCCCAGATGCCTCCACCTTGGGCACGGGTGGACCAGGCGGAAATCTCCTTCGGGTTTTGGAGAGCGGCCCCCACGACCCAGCCATGATAGAAGGCGCAGTCGCCGAAATGGCCGGCGTAGGCGACGAAGACTTTATCCCCGGCGATGGCAAGCGCCCCGCGCTCTCCCTGGTTCGCGGCAATGAACTTCTTTCCCTGTGGTGCGAGCGCATCGGCAACGTCGATCGGCCAGCCCGGAAGGATGGTGCCATCCTCGAGCCGGAGCGCGAAAATTTCGTGCACCGGAGGTCCTTCGTTTGTGGGAATGGCCATGACGTCGAGGTAGAGAACGCCGGAATTTCCGTCGATCACGGGCGTGCCCGTGATCCCCATCGGATTGATGTCGCCGCAGGGAAGCTTTGAAGGCGGCACGGGCGTACCGAGGACGCGCTTCCAGATCACCGCCCCGGTCTCGGGATCGAGCGCATAGACGGCGTCCTGCTCGGTTGCGACGATCAGCATCGCGCGCCCTCCATCCTTGGGCCGCCAATAGAGCGGCTGCGCATAGACGGGGCCCGCGATCATGGGATGAAACGCAGC
>JBOHMN010000058.1:0-2781 GCA_050730175.1 Acetobacteraceae bacterium
CCTGCTGCCGACGCTCTCCGGGCCGTTCGATTTCTTCTTCATCGATGCCGACAAGGAAGGCTATCCGGACTACTTTCGCGGCTGCCTCAGACTTTCGCGACCCGGAAGTGTCATGGTGTTCGACAATTCCGTGCGCGATGGCAAAGTCATCGATTCGGCGACGCGCGATTCGGCGGTGCGGGCAGTGCGTCAGCTTTACGAGGACATTGCGGCGGAGGCGCGCGTATCGGCGACCTCCGTCCAGACGGTCGGCTCGAAGGGATATGACGGCTTCTGCATGGCGGTCGTGAACCGCTAAATAGCGGAGCGGCCGCTCCCCGGCCTTCCTGGCCCGGGCATGACCTTTGCTAGAGCGCACTCGAACAGCCACGGGCGTGTAGACCGTCTGGTGCGGCTCGGCGCAGCCCCGAAGAGAAGGCGATGACCTCACAGGACCCAGTCCCTACGGTTGGGGCGGTTCGGGACTACTGGAACGCCCATACCCTGGGACTGCAATACGTTTGTGATCCTTCGATCGTCCCTGGTACGCGGGAGTTTTTCGATCACATCCGACCCTGGATGAATCCGTTCAAATTCCCCTGGATCTTGGAGCGCATCCAGCGGGAAGCCGCGCTGCTGAAGGGCCGCAAGCTGCTCGAGGTCGGCTGTGGACTGGGTTACGACAGCCTGGAGTTCCTCAAGCGCGGGGTGCACGTGACCGCCACCGACCTCACGCCGCAGGCCGTCGAGCTGACGCGGCGTCACTTCCAGCTCAAGCACGTGCACGCGGATGACGTACGCGTCGAGAATAGCCTTTCGCTGTCGTTCCCCGATAACAGCTTCGATGCCGTTTGGGCGAATGGCGTCCTGCATCACACGGGCAACACGCAGCTTGCGCTGCAGGAGATCTGGCGCGTCCTCAAGCCGGGGGGGCGGGCGATCATCTGCCACTTCTACCGGCGCGGCTCGTGGATGTACGTCGTCTCGCGCCTCGGCCGGGAGAACATCGAGTTCAAGGAGCGAGATCCTCCCGTGACCGACTTCCACACCGACCGCGAGATCCTCGAGCTCTTCAACGACTTCCAGGTCATCGAGGCGGTGTACGATCACTATCGCGCGCTGCCGGTCGCACGCCATGGATTCAAGGCCATGCTGTATCGGGGCCTCTTTCAACCGGTCTACAACTCGATTCCGGAGCGGCTGGCGAAGCCTCTGGCCTACAAGCTTTCCGTGACGGCCGTGAAGCCACCCACCGTCAGTGAACGCCCGGTATTGGGCGCGTGAGCACCCTCAACCCGACCGCGCATACCGCCTCCGGTTGGCGGCCCCGCACCATTGGAGTGATGGGCCGGGTGCTCGATCCCGCGCACGGGCTCGGCCTCTATTGCATCAATCTCCTGCGCACCATGCTCGCGCTCGATCCGCGCAGCCGCTATGTCATCTTTATGCGTGGCGCGGAGCACCGCACTCTCTTCAACGATCTGCCGAACGCCGAGACTCAGATCCTGCCGGCACGCGGCAATCTCTGGTGGGACCAGGTGGCCGTGCCGGCTGCGGCGCGCCGCTGCGGTGCCGATCTTATATTCAACCCGAAGTTCTCGATTCCATTCGCAACCCGGCGTCCCTGCGCGTTCGTCCTGCAGGATTCCGACTGGTACCTGAACCCGGGAAACTACCCGTGGTGGGACAATCTCTACATCCGATTGCTCCTGCCGCTTTACTGTCGCAAGGCCAGCCGGCTGCTCGTGATCTCGCAGTTCACTCGCGATTCACTCGCCCAACACGGTGTGCTCGGCTCGAAGAAGCCGGTGGTCATCCACGCGTCTGTCGGTTCCAACTTCTTGCCGTCCAGGGACGAAGCGGCGCTGCAGAGCTTCCGACTCGAGCGCGATCTGCCGGAGTCGTTCATCCTGACGGCGACGCGCGCGTATCACGCCTTCGAGCGCGCGCTCCCTTACCCCGGCGGCAACAACGAGCGTTTGATCAGGGCATATCGCCGCTATCGGGAGCAGGGAGGAAGGTTACCGCTCGTCGTGGCGGGGAATCGCATCGAGGAATATCTGCGCTCGCACGGCTTCGGTGATGCGGACCTGAAGGACATCCGGTTCATCGGCTTCGTGGCAAACGCGCAGATGCACCTGGCTTACCAGGCCGCCGCATTCTTCGTGCTGACCAAGCTCTGCGACAGCTTCGGCCTGCCGATCCTCGAGGCCCTGGCCACCGGCTGTCCGGCCATCGTCCCGAAGACCTGCGCCGCGCCCGAGGTGGCCGGCGCCGCCGCGCGGCTCATCGATCCCTACGACGAGGCAGACATCAGCCGCGCGCTTCTCGAGCTCGACCGCTCGGCGCAGCGCCGGGCGGAGTTGCGGCAGCTCGGCCTGGCGCGAGCGCAGGAGTTCACGTGGCGCGAGACGGCTCGCCGCACTCTCGCCGTGCTGGATGAGCTGTGTCCCGCGCCCGCAGGATCGATCGCCTAAGGCGTCACCAGATCACGCACCTCTGTGCGTTGACCATCGCACCATCGGCGGGGACGTGGAACGCCTCCTGAAACTGCGGCATGTTCGCGAGCGTACCGTTGACGCGGTATTGCGGCGGTGCGTGCGGATCGATGGTGACCCGGCGGCGGGCTTCCGCCGGCCGGGTATCGTCGGCCCAGACGTGCGCCGCGCCGAGGAAGAACTGCTGGTCCGGCGTGAAGCCGTCGAGAGTCTTGGCGCTCTTATAGGCGCTGGAGGCGTGGAAGGCGCGCCAGGCGAGCGTGAGGCCGCCGAGATCGGCGGTTTCCTCGCCGGTGACGAGTCC
>JBOHMN010000059.1:0-2159 GCA_050730175.1 Acetobacteraceae bacterium
CCCGACTTCACCGATTCGATTGCGGGTCCGGGATTTTCGTCGGTGGAAGGCGCTGAAGTCAAAGGGCTGAGGTGCTGGAAAGTGCCGTAGTGCCGACCAAGACTATTTCATTGGCGGCATGGGTGGGGATATTCACCAACCGTCATGTTCCTACGGGCCAAGATTCGCCGGAAGGACGGCAAGGAGCACCGCACCTTCAGCATCGTGGAGAACCGCCGGGTGAGCGGCGGACGGGTGGTGCAGCGCCACGTTCTGTATCTCGGCGAGATCAACGACTCGCAGGCGCTGGGCTGGCGCAAATCGATCGAGGCGTTTGAGGACGGCGCTGCTCAGCCGCGGACCCTGGCGTTGTTTCCCGAAGATCGCTGTGAGGGGCTGGTTCACGATGGCTCGATCGTCCGGCTGAAGCTCCAGCAGTTGCGGCTGGTCCGGCCGCGGGCATTCGGGGCCTGTTGGCTGGCGCTCAGGCTCTGGCGGGAACTGGAGCTGGATCAGTTCTGGCGAGGCCGGCTGCCGACCAGCCGCAAGGGCACGCGTTGGGATGAAGTGCTGTTCGTGCTGGTGGCCTACCGGCTGCTCTCGCCGGGCAGTGAATGGCGGCTGCACCGTGTCTGGTTCGAGCGCAGTGCGATTGCCGATCTGTTGGGCTCCGATGCGGGCCTTGCGGAGATCAACACGCTCTATCGCTGTCACGACTTCCTGCTCCGCCACAAGCAAGCGGTGTTCGCTCATCTCTCGGCTCGCTGGCGCAACCTGTTCAACGCCAACTTCGAGGTCCTGCTCTACGATCTGACGAGCACCTATTTCGAGGCCGCTCCTCCCTTCTTGGAAGGCGACAAGCGCCGGCACGGCTACTCGCGCGACCATCGGCCGGATTGCGTGCAGGTGATCATCGCCCTGGTGATCACCACCGATGGCTTGCCGCTGGCCTACGAGGTGCTGCCTGGCAATACGGCGGACAAAACGACGCTCAGCAATTTCCTGCAGCGCATCGAGCAGCAATACGGCAAGGCCAGACGCATCTGGGTTATGGACCGTGGCGTGCCGACCGAGGAGGTGCTGGCCGAGATGCGCGCTTCCGATCCGCCGGTACAATATCTGGTCGGCACACCAAAAGGTCGCCTCAGCAAGCTTGAGAAGGGCCTGCTCGACCGGCCCTGGTGTGAGGCCAGGCCGGGCGTGCGGGTCAAGCTGTTGGCGCAAGACGGCGAACTCTACGTCTTCGCCGAAAGCCGCGACCGGGTGGCCAAGGAACGCGCCATGCGGCGGCGGAAGCTGAAGTGGCTCTGGGTACGGCTCAAGCAACTCTCCGCCATGACGCTCTCCCGCGAGGAACTCCTGATGAAACTGGGCGCCGCACGCGACCGCGCCCGTCTCGCCTGGCGCCTGCTCACAATCGACATCGCCGAAAACGGAACCTCCTTCAGCTTCGCGCTGGACCGCGAAAAGCTCAGACAGGCACGAAGCCGCGAGGGACGCTATCTCCTGCGCACCAACTTGACCGAGGACGATCCGGCCAAGCTCTGGAACTATTATCTGCAGCTCGTCCGCGTCGAAGAGGCGTTCAGAAATCTAAAGGGCGACCTCGCCCTCCGGCCAATCTTCCACCAGATCGAGTCGCGCATCGAAGCGCACATCTTCGTCGCTTTCCTCGCCTATTGTCTGCACGTCACACTGGCCCGGCGTCTCGCCGCCTTCGCGCCCGGCCTGACGCCGAGAACCGTGCTCGAGAAGTTCTCTGCCGTGCAGATGATCGACGTCCAGATCCCGGCCACCGATGGTCGCGAGTTGCAGCTCACCCGCTACACTGAGCCCGACGCCGACCTCAAGCTGCTCCTCGATCAGCTCAAGCTCGCGCTGCCACCTCAGCCGCCCCCGAAAATCACCCTTCCAGAGACCCTCTCCCACACCTCGCTGTAGTGCCGACTTTTGCCGGTCCAACACCAGGATTCCAATGGCTTACGCCCCGCCCGTGACCCGAATCGGTGAAGTCGGGCTAGGCCGCCTTGCCCGATCGCGGCGATGCCGGGAGACATGGCGCCCTGGGTCCGGATCACAAGAGCGCCGGTGCTCTGCACCAGGACCTGACCGTTATCGCCGCTGGCGTTGCCGCCATTGCCGCCGTCGCCGGCATCGGTGTCGACATCCAGGCCCGAGCC
>JBOHMN010000060.1:0-1952 GCA_050730175.1 Acetobacteraceae bacterium
TTAGCGAACTTGATCAGCCCCCAACGGCTGGTCCAATCCAGATGTTAGTTGATAGGCGGGCTTGAACGCCAGCGCGGGCGGCGGCGCTGGCCGGGGTTGCGAAGCCGCCCGCGCGGACATTGCGGGCACGAAGACCTCTGGGGCGGGCGGTTTGTAGCCCAATGAGCCGTGCGGCCGAATGGCGTTGTAATGACGTCGCCAACTTTCAATGACGGTCCGCGCCTCGGCGAGCGAGTAGAAGATTTCACCATCCAGCAGCTCGTCACGAAGGCGGGCGTTGAAGCTCTCGATGAATCCGTTCTCCCATGGGCTGCCCGGCGCGATATAGGCCGTCTTCGCGCCGACCGCGGCGATCCAGTCCTGCAAGGCCTTCGCGACGAACTCGGGGCCATTGTCGGAACGTATGTGGCCAGGAACGCCGCGCAGGACGAACAGGTCAGAGAGAACATCGATGACATCGCCGGACTTCAGCTTCCGATCGATGCGGATCGCCAGGCATTCATGCGAAAACTCGTCGATGACATTCAGCATGCGATACTTCCTCCCGTCATGTGTGCGGTCCTCGACAAAGTCGTAGGACCAGACATGGTTCGGCCGCTCGGCGCGCAAACGCACGCAGGACCCGTCCGCCAGCCAGAGCCGGCCTCGTTTTGGTTGTTTGGCTGGGACCTTCAGCCCCTCGCGTCGCCAAATGCGTTCGACCCGCTTGTCGTTGACGATCCAACCCGCCGTGGTTCGAAGCAGCTCCGCGATCTTCCGATAGCCGTAGCGGCCATACTGGCGCGCGAGTGCGATGATGTCGGCGCTCAACCGTTCCTCCTCATCGCGCCCCGTGGGAATGCGGCGCTGGGTGGAACGATGCTGCCCGAGCACGCGGCAAACCCGGCGCTCGGACAGCTTCAATTCGGATCGGACGTGATCAATGCAGGCGCGGCGACGCGCGGGGCTCAGAAGTTTCCCAGTGCGGCCTCGGCGAGGATCATCTTGTCCAGGGTGAGGTCGGACACCGCTCGTCGAAGCCGGGTGTTCTCCGCCTCGAGAGCCTTCATCTTGCGAACCTGGTCGCTCTTCAGGCCGCCGTACTCTTGGCGCCAGCGATAATACGTCACCTCGGTCACGCCGATCGCGCGAACTGCATCCGCAACTGATCGACCCTGTGAGACAAATACATCGACCTGTCGCAGCTTGGCGACGATCTCTTCCGGCTTGTGGCGCTTTCTACCCATTGCGGTCCTCCTGCCTGACAAAAGACATACCTGAAGGTGGACCATTTCAATGGGGGTGGATCAGGCGCAGCACTCGTCCTGCCCCGATGCAACACCGAAGCGATGAATCTGCATCTCGCCGAAATCGCCGCGACAGTTTCTCCGGGAGCCCATGCTGTTTTGCTCCTCGACCAGCCCGGCTGGCATTTGTCGAGCAAGCTCATCGTCCCAACAAATCTCACGCTCATCCTGCTGCCGCCCAAATGTCCCGAACTGACCCCGTCGAGAACGTCTGGGAGTTTGTGCGCGACAATTGGCTCTCCAACAGTATCCCTACGCCGTGGGCCGCATGGCGGTACGAGGAGCGCCGAGGGATAGTGTGTGCGTGGAGCGACGATCGTGTCCACTTAGCTGATGATGGACACTATCGTTGATGTCCGAGACCGGAGAGAATGGCGCAGCGGCGCGCGGAGGGCGTGGACGTCGCGTTTGGCCGGCGGATCTGAAGCGTCGGATCATCGCGGAAAGCTTTGAGGCGGGCGCCTCGGCTGCGGAAGTCGCCCGCCGCCATGGGCTCAACGCGAATCTTCTCTTCACCTGGCGACGGAAGTTGCGAGCGAACGGATCAAAGATTGCCCAGGCTCCCCTGAGGATCGTACCTGTGGCCGTGACGAGGGAAGCGACGGCGTCCTGCGCAACCGCATTGCCGGGGCCGAGCGGCAGGATGGAGATCGTGCTCGCCGAGGG
>JBOHMN010000061.1:0-2189 GCA_050730175.1 Acetobacteraceae bacterium
TTCGCCCAGACCGACCTCAACACGCCGTGGCGGGTCGCGGAAATCAATGATTACAAGTTCTGGGTGAAGAAACTGTGCGTGCCGCATTTCATCTGGAACCAAGCTAACGAAGACGTCGCCAAGGAGCTGAGCAACGTTTCCGACCTCTTGGCGCAGAAGCCCAATGTCTTGCTGCTCGATCCGGAGGCTAGCCAGCCGCTGGTGCCGGCGATCGCGATGGCGAAGAAGGCGGCGGTGCCGATGGTTGTCATCGACCGCAAGCTGCCGGTGACGCCGGGGCCGGACACGTACGCGGCGGTTATCAGTGCCGATAACTTCCGGGTTGGTTATGCGTCGGCCGAGGCCTGGATCGAGAAGCTGAAGAAAGTACAGAAAACAGACAGCCCGAAGGGGAATCTGGCGATCATCTCGGGAGGTGTCGGTCAGGAACCAGCGATCGAGCGAGACAAAGGCGTGGAAACGGCGATCAAGCCTTATCCCGGGATCAAGATCGTCGCCAACCAGTCCGGTGACTGGACCCGTGCGGGCGGGCGCAAGGTGATGGAGTCCTACCTGCAGCGGTTCCGTCCGGGGCAGTTGCAAGGAGTGTTTGCGGCGTCCGACGAAACCATGGTCGGCGCACGGCAAGCACTCGAGGCGGCGCACAGGACGGACCTCGACGGCTGGTTCTTCACCGGTGACGGACAGTTGCAGGGGATTCAGGCGGTTGCCGAAGGCTTCAACGTCGCGACGACACAGTTCCCGCCGCTCTATGGCGAGGCAGGCCTTCAGGCAGCTATTGCGTTGAGCCAGGGGGCTACGCTGCCGGGGCGGTACTTCCAATTGCCGCAGAAGACCTTTACCTGCCTTACCGCTGATGCATGCGCCAAGACGAAGGCGTACCTTGCGATGCTGCAGGCGACCGGGCGGCAATTCTGAGGGGGGCGAGTATGCGTTCCTAGGCCGGCCGGGGGGAGCCGCCGCCTCGGCGGCTCCCCAGCCGATCGCTTGGCCGGGGAAGTGTCCGATGCGAAGCGTCAAAGTTGCATGGCCGATCGGAGGAAGGCGCGCCGTTGTGACTGTAGCAGGCGGGGGCGGGCCTCGCCTCCATTGTCGGCTTGCGATTGCGATCGTTGCCGCATTCTGTTGTGTTGCATGCCTCTTGATACCGGCCGCGCGGGCTGCGGAAACTCTGCATCCGGCAACTGCGCTGCCAGAAGTCAAGGCCGTCTCGGCCGAGGACTACTATATCCTGCTCTTGAAATGGACGCGGAATGTCGTCGTCAAAGGTGTGACGGCACGTGTCGTTTACCTCGACCCGCCGCTTTATCTTGCCTGGCTCAAGCAGACCAATCCGCACATCACGCAGCAGCAATTTGCCAAGGCGCTTGCCGGCTTCCCGCGCGTCCTCACCTTTCGCACCGCCTATCAGGCGGCCAGCCGGAAGTTTCTGGATGCCTCTGCCTGGAAGGTTGCTTTGCTTGGGGAAAACGGGAAACCGGAGCCGGCGAAGTCGGGCCATAGCGTGGCACCTGCCAGTCTCGAGAGCAACGAAAAGGGCACCTACTGGCAAGAGGAGTGGCTGTACACGTTCGATGTGCCTGCGGGCTTCCTGAGTGCGCACACCGCGGGTTTGCGCATCGCGCTCGCAGGGCCTGAAGGCAGCGGTACCGCAGACTGGCAGTTCGGCGCGGTTCGTGTGAAAGTCACACATCCCGACGCCTACGTTCCCTATCTCGGGGTAGCGCTTCTGGCGTTTAGCGGGATCGTCATTGCGGGCCTTGTTTTGACCCGCCGCCCAAGGCGCAGTTTTTCATGACAACGGCTGATCCTTGCGCGGGTGTGACCGGGCGCCCGGCGATCGAGGTGCGGAACATCGAGAAGCGCTTCCTCGGCGTCACGGCGCTCGGCGGCGTTTCGTTCGCGGTCATGCCGGGCCAGGTGCACTGTCTTTGCGGCGAGAACGGTGCGGGCAAATCGACGCTGATCAAGATCATGGCCGGCAGCCTGCGCCCGGATGGCGGCAGCGTCTTGATCGACGGGGAACCCGTGCATCTCGCTTCGCCGCAGGACGGCCTCGCGCGCGGGATCGGTGTCGTCTATCAGGAGATCGAGCTCATTCCCAACCTCTCCATTATGGAGAATCTGTCGCTGGGGCGGGAACCTGGGACCGCTCTCGGCACCGTGGACTGGCGCACGGTCCGGCGGCG
>JBOHMN010000062.1:0-2969 GCA_050730175.1 Acetobacteraceae bacterium
CTCGCGCGCCGTCCGCGGCAACGTCTCGGTGATCCAGGCGATCAGTTTGTCCTGCTGCTCGCAACTCAGGCGGCAGGCGCCGCCCTCGTAACCGAAGCTCGCCAAGCCCTCGATCCCGTCTTCCTCATACAGGCGATACCAGGTGCTGATGGTGTCGTCATCCAGCAACAGAACCTTCGCGATCGCCTCGCAGCTCATCCCGTCGTCCAGCAACACCAACGCGTTGGCACGCCGTGCCAGACGATGGGCGGCCGACCCGTCCCGAGCCAGCTCGGTCAGGTCCTGCCGCGATTCTCTGCCCAGGAACCCAGGCCGTATCATGGCGCTGGTAGAATCCGCCACGTGCCGCTTGGCAAGCGATTTTTCGGCCTCTCAGGGAGTCAGGGTATACAACTAGGGAAGGTCTGAATAAGTCCCACTCAGCTATGTCAACTCACTGGCAAAGCGTGAGGTGTTTCGGCCAAGTTGGGCTTATTCAGAGGCTCCCTAACTGGTTTTCAGAGCCGAAAAAAAGATAGACTTCGGCTTTGGCCAGCGATCGGAAGGAGCAAAACATGAGCCATGAACCGGGCCGATTTTCGCGCCGCTTTCTGCTGCAGGCGCTGGCCGCGTTCGCCACGACGGCGGCGCTGCCGGCGTTGGGCACGCGGCGCGCGGACGCCGCCGTGCCGCGCCTGCCGCCGGACATCGGCCGCGGGCGGACCATCGCCATCATCGGCGCTGGCGTGGCTGGCCTGACCGCCGGCTGGGTACTGGCGCGCCATGGTTTCCGGGTCACAATCTACGAGGCCGAGAATCGTTACGGCGGCCGCAGCCTTACGCCGCGCCCGGTCCGCAAGGAGTACCGGGACTGGTGGTTCGCCAAATACGATCCGGACCGTCGCTTCCCCCAAATGTATGTGTCCGAGTACCACGAGGATCCGGCGCGCAGTCCAGACCCGCAGCCGCAACTCTGCCGCTTCGACGACGATCAGTGGGATCCGCACAGCGGCAAGCCACCGGTCGAGCTGTTCTTCAACGCTGGCCCGGGCCGGATCCCCAGCGATCACACGGCGCTCATCGATCTGTGCCGGCAGACCGATGTCGCGCTCGAGCCCTATATCTTCCTGTCGGACTACAACCTGCTGCAAAGCGACAAGTTCAACGGCGGCGTGCCGATCAGCTTCCGCCAGGTGCGTTACAGCCTGAGCGCGCAGGTCGCGGAAATGCTGGCCGCAGCCATCAAGGGCGGCCACATGTTGGGCAGTTCCTCGTCAACCTATCGCCACCAGATCCTGCACATGCTGCAGCAGTTTGGCGACCTGAACGCCGACGATCGCTACACCGGCTCCCCGCGCATCGGCTACAGCCACGAGCCCGGCGGATGGCGCGATCCGGGCGTGCTCAATCCGGTGGTTCCGCTCAAGCAGACCCTCGATTCGGACTTCGTCGGTGGCGGCAATCCGGAGACTTCGCCCGGCTCTTTCTTGTTCAACGGCGACAACGGTTTGTGGCAGGCCTCGCTGTTGCAGCCGGTCGGCGGCATGGACCGGATCTGGCAGCAGCTCCTGCTCCAGGAGATCCCCACGAACGCGGTTCAGCTCCGCAACGACGATCCGCGGGCGGCCCGCCTGAAGGCGCGCGACGCGGCCGGAAAGGGCGTTCGACGCTATGTCGGCGACCTGGTGCTTCTCAATTATCGCGCGACCGGGATCCATGACGACCCGACGCAATCGAGAATCCGTGTCGACTATGCATGGACCGATCCGGTGTCCGGCAGAGCGGGGACCGGCGCTGCTACCGCCGAGTTCTGCATCTCGACCATGGCGCCGAATCTGTTGGCCAGCATCCGGACGTCGTTGCCTGACTGGTTCCGCACGGCGCTGGCCGGCGTGACCCAGACCCCGGCGATCAAGGTCGGCTGGCAAGCCCGCACCCGGTTCTGGGAGACCGAGGACAACATCTACGGCGGCATCAGTTGGACCGACGACATCATCGGCCAGATCTGGTACCCGTCGGAGGATTTCGGCGCCCACACCGGCGTGCTGACCGGGGCGTACAATCGTGGACCGGCGGCCGCCGTGTTCGGCTCGTATAACCAGAGCCAACGCCTGCAGGCGGCCTTGGCCGGCGGCGAGAAGCTGCATCCCGGCTTCACCCAGAAAGTCTACGCCGGCAAGGGGCTGACCATCGCCTGGCAGTACATGCCGAACCAGGTCGGTGGGTGGGCTGCCGACACGGCTACGGAGCAGTCGGAGATCTATCGCAAGATCACCACGTTGCCGCAGGGCCGGCTCTATCTCGCGGGTGACGTCTGGAGCTACCTGCCGGGCTGGCAGGAGGGCGCGGTGACCTCAGCCTACGCGGCGATCGAGGCACTGGCCTACGGACTGACCGTCGGCGAGCTGGAGGTGGTGCACTGACACCTGCGATCGGCAGGCCCCGCCGCTCAGGGGCCATCAGGTGGGCGGCGCCCCTCTCTGAAGCGGAGAGGCCGCCACTCGCGCGGCAGTCACCCCTCAGAACTGCACGCCACGTGTCAGCGCCCCATCGACTGCGATCTGAACGTTGTAGCCCACGGCAACACGCGTGTGCGCTGCCATCGCCCGGCTGTCGGGATCGGTCAGCGAAATTTGATCCTCCCCGGTCCGGTCCAGTTCGGCCAGCATGGTCTTGCATCGTGTGCGCCGCTTGCCGATTGCGGCGATCTTCTCGGCCAGGTTCTTGACCCGGGATCCGACTGTTCCGTTCTCGGTGACATCACTCTGATCGAGCCGTTGCAGATAATCTTCGAGCTTGGCGTCGGCGAGGTTGATGAACCGCGTCAGAGACGCGCGGGTGAAGTTGCGGTCCTTGTTGTTGACCGCCTTGATCCGGGTGCCATCAACCGCCAGCAGTTCCCGGCCATACAGGTTCAACCGACGACAGAGCAGCACGAACTGGCGGAAGATCGGGCGGAACGCATTGCGATTATCGGAGCGGAAATCGGC
>JBOHMN010000063.1:0-1569 GCA_050730175.1 Acetobacteraceae bacterium
ATCTAGACCCGAGTCGGACGACTCGAATACTCGCGTTACCCACGTGCGCCTGGCTCCGACGGCTCAAGGCCGGACGGGAAGTGCCGGACTAATCAGTCAAAAACCATAAGCCCGGCGATTACCCGATCAAGCTGAGAGACCTAGGCCGCAGCCTTGATCTCAACCTTGGCCCCGGCGTCTTCCAGCTTCGTCTTCGCGGCGTCAGCCTCATCCTTGGCGACACCCTCTTTGATCGCCTTCGGCGCCGCCTCGACGACGTCCTTGGCCTCCTTGAGACCGAGACTGGTCAGCTCTCGGACTGCCTTGATGACCTGAATCTTCTGCGCGCCGATCTCCGTCAGAACGACATCGAACGATGTCGGCTCCTCTTCGACCTCAGCGGCCGGGCCGGCCGCACCCGCGCCTGGAGCGGCAGCCATCATCGGCGCCGCCGCCGTTACGCCAAAGCGTTCTTCAAGCGCCTTCACCAGCTCGGACAGCTCGAGCACCGTCATCTGCTCGATAGTCCCGATAAGCTCTTCCATCTTCTCCGCGCCAAGCGCCATTTATCTTCTCCTTTTGCTTCTATCCCAAAATACGACTATCGAACGCGTATCGGTTAGGCCGCGACGTCTCCGCCGGCATCCCCGCCGAGCTGGCTCGCCCGGGCCTGTAGAACATATTCGAGCGACCGAATCGTGCCGGCCATCACGTTGACCAAACCATAGATCGGCGCCTGCATCCCGCCGATGAGCTTGGCCAGTAGCACCTCTCGCGGCGGCAATGAGGCAATCTCCTCGACCGCAGCAGCCGATACGAGCTCGCCCTCCAGGATGCCGACTTTAATCGTCATGATCCTTGAGGTGCGCACAAACTCGCTGACGACTTTGGCGGGCGCAGCCAGATCATCACCGGTCGTGACCATCGCCGTCGGCCCAGTCAGCGAACCACGGATCGCATTAAGTCCGACGTTGTCAGCCGCGATCGCCGTGAGGGTATTCTTGACCACCCGAATATTCGACTGCAGCGGCCGCAACTGACCGCGAAGCCGCTGGAGGTCTGCCACGCTTAGACCGCGATAGTCGGTCAGAATCGTGAGCTTCGACGACTTCAGCAACTCGCTGATTTCGGCGACTTCCTGCACCTTCTTTGGTGTCGGCACTGCTTCACCTCCCTTCAACCCAAACGAAGACCGAAATTCCGATCTCCCGGCAAAATAAATCCCCGCGCCGGGCAGCGCGGGGCGAAAGTTCCAGTGCGACAGACGCAGCATACTTACGCGGTTCCGCGCGCCTCAACTGGATCATTAAGTGACAGGCACCCCAGTCATCTTCGGCGCTCGAGATCTATTCTAATTATCAGTAGCGACCGAGGCAGCTAGGCCGTCGCGGTTGTTGCCTGCTCCAACGTCTTAGCAACGTCGAGCGGCACACCAGGTGTCATTGTACCTGTCAACGTGATCGAGCGACAATATACGCCCTTGGCGGCGTTCGGTTTAACTCGGACGATCGCATCGATGAGTGCGAAGAGATTGCCGGCGATCGACGCCGCGTCAAAGCTTTCTTTGCCGATTGCGACATGGATCAAGCC
>JBOHMN010000064.1:0-1962 GCA_050730175.1 Acetobacteraceae bacterium
CTGCAGGAATCCTGCCGCCGTTGTAGCGGTACCGATGGCGTATTACGGAGCCACTTAGTTCTCGCCGCGAACCCGCAGTAGATTTTGGAGGGCGCGATGTCGAGCACTGGGTGCCAAGGCATCATCGAGCTGGAGGATCGCCGACACGTGGATCAGGCGGTGCCGGCGCGGCCGATCCTCCTCGCGCCCCATGGCGCACATTTGTCATAATGTTCGTTATGCGTAATACACGATGATTCGAAGGCGTTCGTCGAGAATCGCTATAGATTGACGAGGATAGACGCTTTTCGCGCATTCGAGAGGCTTTCATCGAGCCCTGGTCAGGTCGCGATATATCGGATATCCTAAGTTCATAATTCCGAGGAAGTGACATGGAAGCCATCAAGCTGGGTAAGAACGGCCAGATCGCCATACCCCGAGCGGTGATGAAGCGCCTGAATCTGAAAGGCGATGAAACCCTGCTGCTCGAGGTCGGCGACGATGGAGTCATCCAGCTGCGCCCGGCGGCTGTCCTGCCCATCGAAATCTACTCCGAGCAACGAGTGCGCGAGTTCGAATCGGAAACCGCTGTGGATGCCGCCACTCGAGCGCGCGTGAAAAGGCATCTGGCCGATCGGACGGACTGATCGGCGTTGCGGCTCTTTCTGGATGCCAACATTCTGTTTCTCGCCGGTTACTCCGCGGCGAGTCCCGTACACGATCTCTTGGCGCTTGCGGCCAGTGGCGATTGCGAGCTGCTGTCTTCCGAGTACGCGTTCGAAGAGGCGCGGCGTAACTTGGCTTTGAAGAGCCCTGACGGTTCGATGCAGCAGTTCGAAGCCGCCACCGCCACGATCATTCGTGTCCAGGAAGCGCGCGGCGTAGCGCTCGAGCAAGCGCAATCCGCGAAACTTTCCGATGTGTCGGATATCCCGATCCTGGCCGCCGCGCTCCAATGCGGCGCTGATGCTCTGGTGACCGGAGATCGACGGGCCTTCGGATCGTTCTTCGGGCGGCACATCCAGAGCGTGCGAATTCTGCGACTTCGCGACGCGTTGACGGAAATTCTCGCTGACCGTTGATGCAATAAGCTGTTCTTGGACTTCGGCCCCTGGCTCGCGGCTACCGTGTCGCAGCACTTGGGACCCGTCGTCAAGATCTCGAAGTCGCCCTCAGGGGTCCGTGCGTGCCGGCGGCGGCTCCCCAGAGCCTGGACGGGGCTGAAGGTTGGATCCGGCTTGATCTCTGTGGCGTGCTCCGCACAGTTGTATCCGGTGGTGTCGGGGACGACACTCAATGCTGATGGCCGAGCTGGTTCTGCAATCCATGCTGACCTGCCCGGCGTGCGGTCACGCGCACGTCGAGCCCATGCCCGTGGACGCTTGCCAGTATTTCTACGAGTGCACGGGCTGCGGCGTCCTGTTGAAGCCCAAGGCGGGCGACTGCTGCGTCTTCTGCTCGTATGGCTCAGTGAAATGTCCGCCGATGCAACAAGGCAGCGCCAGTTGTAGGCGTGCGCCGTGATTCTGGGGTCGCTCAAAGACGAGGTCGAGACGGCGACGATAGACGACGCCGAGAAGGAACACCGCGAAGCGAGAACCTGCGATAGGGGCCGTGAAGCCGTGACCACCGATCGGACGCCTCGGCAATGCTGGCCGCGGCCGCAGTGAGTTCCGCTATGGGTATATGATCCACCGATAAGGACGGCCCAGGCGGGTCTTCCAGCGCCGATCTCCGGGAGAACAACAATGCGAATGTTGATGAACGTCAAATTTCCCCATGAGCCTTTCAATGCCGCTGTAAAGGACGGCACTGCCGGCGCGAAATTGGATCGGATACTCAGATCGATTAGGGCGAAGGCTGTCTATTTCACGGAGCAGGACGGCCTCCGCAGCGCCCTGCTGATCGTCGAATTGAAGGATCCCTCGATGATCCCGGCGCTCTCGGAGCCATTTTTCCTCACGTTTCAAGCCAAGGTCGAGC
>JBOHMN010000065.1:0-5528 GCA_050730175.1 Acetobacteraceae bacterium
GCGCCAACATGGCCTGCTCGACCAGGACGGAGAGGGTGAGCGTTATCGCCTCGGTCTCAAACTATTCGAGCTTGGCAACACCGTTCTGGCGAACATGGACCTGCCGAGAGAGGCACGGCCGTTCATCGACACTCTCGCGCGCCTTACGGAGCAACGGATCCACCTTGCAGTGTTCGACCCGGCCTCCGCTGTGTCGACGCTCCGATACGCGACCAGGTTGGCCGCGTCTTCGCGGCGATTAGCATAAGCGGTCCAGCTCGGCGGCTGCCGCTCAGAGAAATCGCGGCCCTCGCAAGACTCGTGGTTCATAATGCCAATGTGATTTCCGCATCCCTTGGATATCGTGGCGGTTAACTCGCTCATGAGTATTCATCCGGGGAGGGCCGCCGAGTGGAGCGCGGCCTTATCAGGACACGCACCGCAGAGGGGCGCAGCCGGGCAAAGGCGCGCGGCCAGCACATGGGCCGGCCGCCGAAGCTCACACCGCAGCAGCAGCGAGAAGCACGGCGGCGTCGGCCCGAGGGTGCCACGCTCAAGGATCTCGCGAAGAGCTACAACGTCGGGCGGGCCACGATTTCCAGGCTAAGAGCCTGACAGCCACACCTGAGGGAGCCTACTTGGTGGGTTGCCATTTTCGCGATAGAGCTTCGCCGACGCGAAGCGAGGTAGGCCAATGAACACGGCGAAGCCTAGCCTTTATGAAATCGAGAATGCGTTCCAACCGGCAAAAGAGATCAGCAACATCGAAAGATTTGCAGGGCGCGCCAAACCGGTGAGCGATGCTTTTCTCGCACTGATGGTCGAAGGAGCGAATATAGCAATCGTCGGAAATAGGGGAATCGGTAAGACGTCTCTCGCGCGACAGATTCAAAACTTCGCTCGTGGTGACAATAGTCTTCTCCGCAAGCTGGCAATCGATCTAGGTAAGCGTCCGGCGTGCCACGCCTACGGCTGGGTGGGAGGCTGGGCTATGATGCCCGCTCAGGCGGCGTTGCGCTGATCGAGTCTTTTTGGGATGCCAGCGAGGTTCCAGGGTAGCAGTTCGTGCAGGCGCTTGACCGGATGCTCGGCGATACGTTCCAGAACCTGGTGGAGATAAGCTTCGGGGTCGAGGCCGTTGAGCTTTGCCGTTTCGGTGAGCGAGAAGACGGCAGCGGCGCGCTCGCCACCGCGATCCGAGGCGACCTCATGATGCCCGGAGTCTGGGGCAAGAAGTAGAGGTCTTTTACCCATTCCACCCGCTCTTCCGGCGGCCCGCGATCGTCGTCGCCGACCAGCTGCACGGCGGCGTGCGGCATCTGACCCTGAGCACGGGTGACGGGCCTTCGTTTCTCGTTCCGGCCTGGATGTTCGAGCCGGGGGCAGCGTCGACCAAGGTCGTCGAGGTGCCGCGACTCTCGATCGCTGCTCTGCTCGAGCTGCGAGCATTCCTGGACTCCGGCCTAACTTCCTCCATCGAGGCGATGGAGCACGAGGGAGGCGCTGATGGCAAGAGAGCGGACGAGCACGCAGCGGGATCTGTTCGAAGAGCCGCCGCCACGCCCAGCGCTGGCGGCGTCCGATCGAGCGAAGGCTTTGGAACAGCTTCGGGCACTGCTGACCGAGGCAGCGTCGAGCGTGATGAGCGAGGGGGAGACGGGCGATGACGAAGATCACGCCTGAGCACCTGGCGCGTGCCGCCGTCGTCTACGTCCGGCAGTCGACCGCTTTTCAGGTGACCTTCAATCTCGAGAGCCAACGGCGGCAATACAGTCTCGCGGACAGAGCACGGCAGCTCGGATGGTCCGACGTCGAAGTGATCGACGATGATCTCGGCCGATCGGGTGCTGGCGCACGGCGCCCTGGCTTCGAGAAGCTTCTGGCGGCGATCTGCGAAGGGCGCGTCGGCGTCGTGCTGTCGCTGGAGGCCTCCCGCCTGGCCCGCAACGGCCGCGACTGGCACACGCTCCTCGAGTTCTGCGGCCTGGTCGGCACACTCATCGTCGACGAGGATGGCATTTACGATTCGGCCTCGCCCAACGACCGCCTCCTGCTCGGCATGAAGGGCACGATGAGCGAGATGGAGCTGTCGGTGTTCAGGCGGCGCTCGGCCGAAGCGATGAAGCAGAAGGCGCGCCGCGGCGAGCTCTTTCTTACGGTGGCAGTCGGCTACGTGAAGGCTGGCAGGGACGCCATAGAAAAGGACGCGGATCGCCGTGTGCAGGAAGCAGTGGACCTGGTCTTTCGCAAGTTCTCCGAGCTGCAGACGATCCGCCAGGTCCTGGTGTGGCTCAGGCAAGAGGGGATTCTTATGCCTGCACTGGGCGCCGCCGGCGGCGACCGGATTGTCTGGCGCCTGCCCGTCTATCCGACGGTACATCACATGCTGACCAACCCGGTCTATGCCGGCGCCTACGCCTTCGGCCGACGCACTGCCCGGGTAACGATCGAGAACGGACGCAAGCACGTGAGCAGAAGCATGCAGCGCGACTGGCGTAGTTGGGAAGTTTTGCTCCCGGGCCACCACGAAGGCTACATTGCCTGGGAGGAGTTCGAGAGGAATCAGCGACTGATCGCCGACAACGCCAACGGCAAGCGATTCATGAGCCGGGGTGCGGTCCGCCCCGGCGAAGCCCTCCTGCCCGGACTGTTCCGCTGCGCGCGCTGTGGCAAGAAGCTTCATGTCCGTTATGGCGGCGACACGTATCGATACGAGTGCGTGGGCGCCTTCAATCAGCTTGCGGCGGCCAGATGCATCACCTTCGGCGGCATGCGTGTCGACCGCGCTTTGGCCAAGGAGGTGTTGGACCGGCTTCAGCCGTTGGGCGTCGAGGCGGCGCTGACGGCGATCGAGGCACGCGATCAGCGGCGATCGGAGAAGAGAGCTCAACTGGAACTCGCCTTGCAGCAAGCTCGCTACGAGGCGGCCAGGGCGCAGCGCCAGTATGATGCCGCAGATCCGGAGAACCGGCTGGTGGCTGGTGAGCTGGAGCGGCGGTGGAACGAGCGCCTGACGGCGGTACAAAGCCTCGAGTCCGAGATCGAGCAGATCGAGACGAAGAACGAGCCGGCCCTGAGCGCAGCCGATCGTGAGCGCATGATGGCTCTGGGGCAGGACCTGGTCAGGGCATGGGATAGTCCCGGCGCTACGCCGGAGACTCGCAAGAAGATCATCCGGACAGTCATCCAGGAGATCATCGTCGATGCCGCCGGTGGGTACCTGGAGATGATTCTCCACTGGCAAGGCGGTGACCACACGCGCCTATCCGTAAAGCGCAATCGCACCGGCCAGTCGCGATGGACCACGGATACCGAGATCGTCGATCTCGTTCGCGCCCTGGCGCGCCAGATGCCCGACCAGGCCATCGCCGCGGTTCTCAACAGATCTGGCAAGGCGACCAGCCACGGCAACAGCTGGACGCGGGGGCGCATCTGCTCACTGCGCCGTCAATACGACATCGCCATCTATCGCGAGGGGGAGCGCGCCGAGCGCGGCGAGGCTACGCTCGACGAAGCGGCAACGATCTTGGCGGTGAGCAAATCCACGGTTCGCCGCCTGATTGCCAGCGGCCTTCTCGCAGCCCGCCAGCATTGTAAAGGCGGGCCTTGGATCATCCGCCATTCCGACCTGAAGCGCGCAGAGGTACGCCACCAGGCCGACGCGCGGCGATCTCGGCGCCCGGCGCCTGATGAACGCCAGCAAAACCTGCCTGAACTTTCAATGGCATGACGAGATGAGCAGCATGACGCACCCTCGTCGGAGCCCGCGAACAGCCAGTTCTTGCGGCCCAGGCAGAGCGGCCGGATGGAACGTTCGGCAGCGTTGTTGTCGAGGCAGGCCCGGCCGTCGCTGAGCACGAGTGTCAGCGCGTTCCAGCGCGTCAGGGCGTAGCGGATCGCGCCGGCGAGGCCGCTCTTGCCCGAGATCCGTCCAAGATGGTGCTCCAGCCGCTGCTTGATTCCGGAGAGCAGCGGTGCGCTTTGCGCCAACCGAACGTGCAGCCGGGATTCCGGCGGCTGTCCGCGGATGTTGATCTCGATCGCATAGAGCGCCGCGATCTGTCGCAACACCTCCTGTGCCAGGGGCGAGCTTGTGGCGGCCTGCACCTCGAAGAAGTTGCGTCGTGTGTGTGCCCAGCAGGCGGCTTCGGCGACGCCACGCTCATAGAGCCGAGCAAAGCCGGCGTAGCCATCGGCCTGCAGAATGCCGCGGAACGTTGCCAGGTGCTGCCGCGGATGCTCGCCCTTGCGATCCGGGCTGTAGCGATAGAACGCCGCCGGCGGCGCCCGGCCGCCGAATGGCTGGTCGTCGCGCACATAACACCAAAGCCGCCCGGTCTTGGTCTTGCCGCGGCCGGGATCCAGTACCGGTACGGGGGTATCATCGGCGTGCAGGCGCTCCGCTGCCATCACGTGCGCACCGACCGCTTCGACCAAAGGGTACAGCAACCGCGCGCTCTGCCCCACCCAATCGGCGAGCGTCGAGCGATCCAACTCGATGCCGGAGCGGGCGTAGATCTCGGCTTGGCGATAGAGCGGCAAATGATCGCAGTATTTCGCCACCAGCACGTGGGCGAGCAGACCCGCGCTGGCCAACCCGCGGCGGATCGGCAACTCGGGAGCCGGCGCCTGGGCGATGCTCTCGCAGGTGCGGCAGGAGAGTTTCGGCCGCACGTGACGAAGCACACGGAAGCTGCCCGGCACGTAGTCCAGCACTTCCGTCACATCCTCTCCGAGCGGCCGCAGGGCACCGCCGCACTCGGGGCAGGTGCAGGGCACGTCATGTTGGACGGTCACTCGCGGCAACCGCTCGGGCAGCGGCTTGCGGCGCACACTTTCGCCGGCCGCCGGTTCAGAGGGTTGCTCCGCATCGACCGGCACCGTCTCCGCGATCTCCTCCTCGATGTCGCCTTGCAAAAGTTCGAGCTGCCCGATCGCCGCTCGCAACCTCTCCGAAGAGTGGCCGAACCGCTCACGCAAGAGCCGGGACAGGCGCAGCTTCAGCTGCTCATTGCGCAGCACTTGTTCCTTCAACCCCTCGCGCGCCGCTTGCAACTCCGCCGCGTGCTCCGCCTCGGGTTGCAAAAGCAGGCTGCGCAACTCACTCACATCGTCGGACAGCGTGGTGGGATCGAGCGGAACCGGCATGTCGCGAATCGTCCCTCATCGATTCGCGTCGCAGCAAGTGTTTTTTTCTTATCCGGCCATTTCCGGCTGCCACGTCCGCACCGGCATCCGCCAGTCGATGCCTTCCAGCAACATCGACAGTTGCGCCGCTGTCAGCGCTACCGCGCCCGCTTTCGCCTGCGGCCAGATAAAACGGCCCCTCTCCATCCGCTTCGCATAGAGACAGAGACCCTGGCCATCCCAACTCAGCACTTTCACCAGATCGCCCCGCCGGCC
This sequence comes from Acetobacteraceae bacterium, assembly GCA_050730175.1. Classification (GTDB taxonomy): domain Bacteria; phylum Pseudomonadota; class Alphaproteobacteria; order Acetobacterales; family Acetobacteraceae; genus JAKAWQ01. The sequence continues at coordinate 5,383 of JBOHMN010000065.1, forward strand.
GCGGAAGGCAAAAAGCTGGCCGCTGTAGGGATCCTGACCAAGGTGCTGCTGCACCAGGGCGGCCAGCCCGTCGAAGCCCTTGCGCATGTCCGTCACACCGGCCGCCAGCCAAACCCGCACTCCAGGCGGCGGCGCAATCATCGGCG
>JBOHMN010000066.1:0-4545 GCA_050730175.1 Acetobacteraceae bacterium
ACACGGGGGAGCGGTTTTCCATGTCGCCCGACAGTCCGGTTGGTCACGCCCTCACCCCGCGCTGTGCGCGGCCCCCTCCCAGAGGGAGAGGGGAACTTGGCGAACCCCTCTTCCGGGCTCACAGGGCAGAGGACGACATCAGAACGCCCGGCGACATTCCGTCATGAGGAAACACGGGGGAGCGGTTTTCCATGTCGCCCGACAGTCCGGTGGCGCACACCCCCACCCGGCGCTTCGCGCCACCCTCCCCACAAACGGGGGAGGGAAATAGGCGCGGGGACGGGCGGTGAGTGGTACCAGGGCGAAAGTCGGCCCTGACCGGCCCGGTAAACTCCGGATAAAGGCGGCGCGAGGCGTTCGGACGGGGCACCGCGATTCGGAGCCTCTCATGCCGCAAGCCGTCATCACCGGTATCACCGGCCGGGTCGTCGGTACCCGACCGACAAAATCGCCGGCGCCGCATAATCGGCAAATTTCAAATATGTTTGGCTAGATCTGAAGAACAGGTATCGGTCGACAGCAATCGGTGAGCGCGGCCTCAGCGGCGAGGGATTTTCGCTCCGGCGCTTACCCAACGCAGATCTTTAACACGCCCTTTTTACACCGGCAAAATGCGGCTATTCTACCACCGAGCCCGTGAATCACATGCATCATGTCGTCACTCGAGTGCGAACTATGCCCGACAATGGGCCTGTTGTTCCGGAGGCGAGCGCGGGCCAGCGTTGGACAGGCTGGATAGGACGGGGCCCCGATCCATAGTCACGTGCGTTGTCGGGATGGCTTGATGTTGCGCTATAGAAACGTATTGCGCCTGGACCAAAGGGAACCGCCCTCCGAGGCAGCGCTGGCGCGCGCGCAGAGCCTCGGGTTCGATGCGGCTGCACTGGCGAGGGGCGATCCGAGCTCTGTCCGACGCGTCAAGGCGCGGGGCCTGGAGGTTCTTCTGGACCTTCCCGCCGGAGACCTCGAACCGTGGCTGGATGCCGGTGTTGGCGGCTTTTGCTGCACTGCCGCGCACGAGACGCCGCCCGAGACCTGGAAGCGGCTGATCGAAGAGGTGCGCGGCCGTTATCCTGAGACCTTGTTCCTGGCCTTCACCTTCGGTGCCTCGCCGCGCGCGGTCGCCGGGCTCGCGGGATGCAGATTCGATGCCGCGGCGTCCTCCTCCTGTTGGTGGGACTTTCGTGCTGGCTGGATCGACGATGACGCGGCGCGGGTGGAAGCGCTCGGCGAGGTGATCGCGCTCGCGGAGCCACCCTCGGGGCCGCGGCCGCCGACGGTGCGGGAAAGGCGCAGGGCGCTCTGGCTCGCCGCGCATTATGCGCCGATCTGGATGATGACGCTCGGCTTCGAAGCGGAACTCGAAGCGGAGGTAGAGCTGCTCAACGCGCGGCGGCGCGAGCAAGCCGGGCTTTTTGCCGGCCCGCCGGCGCGGCTTGTCTCGGCGCCCGGGGCCGAAATCGCGGTCCTGGCGCGTGGCAGTATGGCCGTACCGGGGCTCGTGCTGGCGCTCAATTCCAGCGCTCACGAGGCGGCGGTGATCGAAGCAGAGGCGGTGCTGCCCAGCATCGGTGGTGCCGGTGGAACGCTGGCGCCGTTGGACGCGGGTGCCCATGCGTCCGCGCGGATTGCGGCCGGGGAATCGTTCAGGCTCGGGCCCGCGGAGGCAGACGCGTTCCGCTTCGTGCCGGCGGCCCCGATCCGCCGCCGCTCGTTGCGCGGACGGGCGGAACGGGCCGCGACACGGCCGCGCATCGCAATCGAGGCGGTGCGGCCGGCAGTCGATGACGGGCGGTTTCCGGCCAAGCGCATCGCCGGCGAAACGGCACGGATCGAGGTGGACCTGATCAATGATGGGCACGGCGTGGTCGCCGCCGATCTCTTGTGGCAGCCGTCCGAGGCGGCGGGGTGGGAGCGGACGCCGATGGCAGCGCTCGGCAACGACCGCTACGCTGCCTCGTTCCCGCTGGCTCGCATCGGGCGCTACCTCTTTACGGTCGAGGCTTGGCACGACCCTTTCGCGAGCTTGCTCGTGGATATGGCGAAGAAAGCGGCGGCCGGCGTGCCGGTACGGCTCGAAATCGAAGAGGCGATGGCGCTGATCGCGGCCGCAGGGAAGGCCGATGAGGCGCTCGGCGCGCTCGTTTCCGCGCTCGAGGCGGGCGGAGAGGCAGAGCGGGCCCGCCTGATCACGAAGCCGGAGACCGCGGCCCTGATGCGTGCGGGCGCGGTGCGACCGTTCCTCACGCGCCGCGAGCCGCCGCTGCCGCTCGAGGCGGAGCGACCGGCGGCCGGATTCGCGAGCTGGTATGAGCTTTTTCCGCGGAGCCAGAGCGGCGATGCGGCACGGCACGGTACCTTCGCCGACGTTATCGCGCGGCTGCCCGCAATCCGGGCGATGGGTTTCGACGTCCTCTATTTCCCGCCGATCCACCCGATCGGTAAGGTCCACCGCAAGGGGCGCAACAATGCGCTCGGCGCGCTGCCCGAGGATCCGGGCAGTCCGTATGCCATCGGCTCGGAGGAAGGTGGGCATGATGCGATCCATCCCGGGCTCGGTACGCTCGAGGATTTCCGCCACCTCGGCGAAGTAGCCGCCGAGCAGGGGATGGAGATTGCGCTCGACTTCGCGATCCAGTGCGCGCCGGACCATCCGTGGGTCCGCGAACATCCAGAATGGTTCGAATGGCGACCCGACGGTTCGATCCGCTACGCCGAAAATCCGCCGAAGCGCTACGAAGACATCGTCAACGTCGCGTTCTATGGGCCGGGCGCGGTACCGGCGCTCTGGGAGGCTCTCCGCGATGTAGTGCGCTTCTGGATCGGGCAGGGCGTGCGCACCTTCCGCGTGGACAACCCGCACACCAAGCCGCTGCCGTTCTGGGAGTGGCTGATCGAGGATATCCGCGCGCACGATCCGGATGTGATCTTTCTTGCCGAGGCCTTCACACGGCCGACGATGATGTACCGGCTTGCCAAGATCGGCTTTTCGCAGTCCTACACGTACTTCACCTGGCGCGAGACGAAGTATGAGCTCATGGCCTACTTCACGGAGCTTTCCGCCGCGCCGGTCGGCGATTTCCTGCGGCCAAATCTTTTCGTCAATACGCCGGACATCAATCCCTTTTTCCTGCAGACCGGCGGGCGGCCCGCGTTCCTGATCCGGGCGGCCCTGGCCGCGACGCTGTCGGGGCTGTGGGGCATGTACAACGGCTTCGAGCTCTGCGAGGCCCGGGCGCTGCCGGGACGGGAGGAATATCTCGATTCAGAGAAATACGAGATCCGCGCCTGGGATTGGGATCGGCCCGGCAACATCACGGCAGAAATCAGCCGGCTCAACCAGATCCGCCGCACCAACCCGGCGCTGCACAGCCATCGCAACGTCGAGTTCCTTAATGCCTTCGACGATGCGGTGCTCTATTACGCAAGAAGCTCGCCCGACGGGCGCAACGCGCTGTTGGTCGCCGTCAACCTCGATCCCGGGCGGGCAGTCGAGACGGATCTCGAAATTCCGCTTTGGCGTTTCGGCCTGCCGGACGAGGCGACGATGGGGGCGGAGGAGCTGATGCGTGGGCGATCGGTGGTCTGGCACGGCAAGCGCCAGCGCGTCCGGCTCGATCCGGCGGATCTGCCGTTCGCGATCTGGCGGCTCGACAATCCGGCCGGTCGTCCCTACGGCAGGACGCCATGACGAAGAGCGGCAAGGTGTCGCAAGGAGGAGGTGCGGTGCGCCGCAAAACCATGGCGGAGGATCCGCTCTGGTACAAGGACGCGGTGATCTACCAAGTACACGTGAAGTCGTTCTTCGATTCGAACAACGACGGCATCGGCGACGTGCAGGGGCTGACCGAGAAGCTCGACTACATCGCAGAGCTTGGGGCGAACGCAATCTGGTTGCTGCCGTTCTATCCTTCGCCACGGCGTGATGACGGATACGACATTTCCGATTACCGCGCGGTACATCCCGAATACGGCACCGTCCGCGACATGCGGCACTTCATTGCCGCCGCGCATGCGCGCGGACTGAGGGTGATCACGGAGCTGGTCGTCAACCATACCTCGGACGCGCACCACTGGTTCCAGCGTGCACGCCGTGCCAAGCCGGGATCGACCTGGCGCAGGTTCTATGTCTGGGCAGACGACGATCGCGGTTATGCCGATGCCCGGATCATCTTCACCGACACGGAAAAATCGAACTGGAGTTTCGATCCCGTCGCCCGGGCGTATTTCTGGCACCGGTTCTATTCGCACCAGCCGGACCTCAATTTCGAGAATCCGCGCGTGCTTGTCTCGGTGCTCAGGGCGATGCGATTCTGGCTCGATCTTGGCGTCGATGGCTTCCGCCTCGATGCCGTTCCCTACCTCGTCGAGCGCGAAGGGACGAGTTGTGAGAACCTGCCGGAGACGCATGCCGTAATCAAGCGCATCCGTGCCGCGCTTGATCGGGCCGCCCCGGGTTGCATGCTGCTCGCCGAGGCCAACCAGTGGCCGGAGGACGTGCAGGAATATTTCGGCGCCGGCGACGAATGCCACATGGCGTTCCAC
>JBOHMN010000067.1:0-10979 GCA_050730175.1 Acetobacteraceae bacterium
GCAGGACGCCAGGGCGGGCAGGCATGGTCGATATCACGAAGCTCGATCAAATCGGTGGCGCGTATCAGTGCCTGCACGAGCTGATCGCGGCGGCCCGTGCGCGCCTCCCGGATCATTCGTGGGACTATCTGGTGGGCGGCGCCGAGACGGAAACGACGCTCAGCCGCAACCGCGCCGCACTCGATTCGGTTGCGTTCCGGCCGCGCGTTTTGCGCGACGTTTCCAAGGTGGCTGCCGCGGGCCCGGTCCTCGGTCAACCGGCGCGGCTGCCGCTGTTCCTGGCGCCGATCGGCTCGCTTGAATCGTTCGCAGCCGGCGGCGCTGCGAGCGCGGCGCGCGCCGCGGCACTGTTCGGTGTGCCGATTATGGTGAGTTCCGTCACCGAGCCCGGGCTGGAGGCGACCGCGGAGGCTGCTTCGGCGCGGCGTTTCTTCCAGCTTTATCGGCGCGGGGATGATGCTGCGACGGACGATTTCGTTCGCCGGGCGAGTGAAGCGGGCTACGACGCTTTCTGCTTCACGGTCGATTCTGCGGTCTATTCGCGGCGCGAACGCGATATCACGCGCCGCTTCGCCAAGCCCTGGCGGCATGGCGGCGCCGGCATGGAGAGGCAGGCCGCGCTCAACTGGGACGACGTCAAGCGCTACAAGGACAAGCATGCGCTGCCGCTGATCCTCAAGGGAATCGCGACGGCGGAGGATGCGCTGATCGCTGTAGAGCATGGGGTTGAGGTGATTCATGTTTCGAATCACGGCGGCCGGCAGCTCGATCACGGGCTCGGGACGCTCGAGATTCTGCCCGAGATCGTTGCGGCGGTCGCCGGCCGGGCCCGGATTTTCCTCGATGGCGGCATCTCGCGCGGCAGCGATATCGTCAAGGCGCTTGCCCTGGGCGCGGAGGCCGTCGGTATCGGGCGCCTCTATTGCTATGGGCTTGCCGCCGCGGGCGAGGCCGGAGTGATCCGCGTTCTCGAACTGCTCGAGATCGAGATGACCGAGTGCCTGGCGCTGCTTGGCTTGACCACGCCTGCCGCGCTTGATCGCTCTTGCGTCAGGCCCGCCCAGGCGGTGAGCGTCCGATCTCTCAACAGCGCTTTTCCGCTGCTGAACGTTTCGCGATAGGAAGAAGCCGATGCGGATCGGGCCATACGAAATCGATGTCGTCGTGCAGGGCTACCCTGGTAAAGCGGTTTGCCACGGCGCGCTGGGATGGAGCACGATCGGGCTGATCCGCGGTCGGGGCCGGGTTGCGCTTGTCGATGTCGGCTGCTTCGCCCAGCGCGGCATGATTGGCGAACGTCTCGGTGCGTATGGTCTTTCGCCCGAGCAGGTGACAGACGTTGTTCTCAGCCACGCGCACTGGGATCATTCCGTCAATTGGGTGATGTTCCCCAAGGCTACGGTCTGGATCGGCGCCGACGAACTCGCGTGGTCGGTGGCGCAGCCGTTTGGCCATGCGACCGTTCCGGAGCTTTATGTGCGCGAGCTTGATCGTTCGCAACGCTGCCGGCGCCTCCGCCCCGGGGAGGAGATTCTTCCCGGCATGACCGCGCATGCGGCGCCCGGCCACACGCCGGGCCATCTGTTCTTCGTACTTGCCACCCCGTCCTTCGACGTTCTTTTCACCGGCGATGCCGCCAAGAACCGTGCGGAGCTTGTTTCGCTCACCGCCGACATGACCTATGACCACGCACAAAGCCGCCGTTCGATGGAGAAAATCTGGGAGATCTGGCGCCGCCGCCCGGGCACCGTTCTGATTCCGGGACATGACGTTCCGATGCGCCTCGAGAACAATATGCCGGCGTATATCGGGCCCCGGGAGGCGGCGATTTCCGCCTGGTTCGAAGACGATCTGGAACGGACGACGCTGTTCTCTCTGACCCTTCCGTCAGAAGATGCGGGGCGCCGAGCTGCGGAGTAGGGCGGGCGAAGACACGGGCATTCCGCCCTACTTCGTGCTGCGGTGCGCGGCGGGTGATTCGTGCAGTACTTCGTGCCAAGTTTTGTCCATTGCGTTCGTTGCGCTGCCGAGCCAGGGAAAGTGCCCGTAGTAGAATGAAAGCTGCCCGCCTGCCGTGGCGGGCGGAAGCCTGGCGATCCAGAACTCGTAGAGCGCGGCCACCAGCCCGGTGCGATCGGCCCCACCTTGGCAATGGATGAGGATCGGCCGCGGCGCGGTTTCCAGCACGCGGCGGATTTCTGCGAGCGTCCGAGCGCTTGGCACGCGTCGCGCCGACATCGCGAGATCGATATGGCGGACGCCCGTTACCTGCGTCGCAACGATTTCGTGCTTGTACCAGGCCCGGTTCGGATTTGCGCCGCGGAGATTGATGACGGTTCGGATATGGTCGTGCGCGATCACCCGCTCGAAGCCCAACTCGCCGAGCTCCGCCGATCGGTAGAGCGCACCGCTGACGACGGTGTGGACGTTGCCGGTTGCCTGCAGATACCCGGCCCAGCCGGCCGCCGCCGAGGCGCTCGCGAGCACGAGAGCTCCCAGTGCCATTGCGGCACGGCGTGCTATCCGCCCGGCTTTCATCGCGGCTCTGGTTTTCAACTCATTGGTGGAGGGGGTTGGATTCGAACCAACGTAGGCGTGCGCCAACGGATTTACAGTCCGTCCCCTTTAGCCACTCGGGCACCCCTCCGCCGGGCGGGTTATGGCGGACGGGCGGGCTTGTCAACGCGCCGCGACCGCTCTCTAAGGGTCCCGCGATGGCACAGCACCTCTCTCACCGGCCTCCGCCGGCACGGCACTTCGCGCGGCGGGAGGTGGCGCGCCCGGAAGCGCCGCGTGGTGCGGTCTGGCTGTACGGTCTGCACGCGGTGGCTGCGGCGCTTCTCAATCCGCACAGGCGGGCGCGTCGGCTGATGCTGACGGAGGAAGCTGAAGCAGCGCTCCGGCCGCTGGTTGGCGCGAGTTGGCCGATTGCGCCGGAGCGGACGGATCGGCGTCGGATCGATCAGCTGCTCGGGCCGGCAGTTGCGCATCAGGGTGCGGCGCTGCTTGCAGATCCGCTGGCGCCGCCGCCGCTTGCCAATGTGCTGGCGAGTGCCGGGCCCCTGATCGTGCTCGACCAGGTGAGCGACCCGCGCAATGTCGGTGCGATCCTGCGCGCGGCGGCGGCGTTTGGCGCCGCAGCGGTGATTGGCCAAGAACGCAATGCGCCGGACGAGACCGGTGCGATGGCCAAGGCAGCCTCCGGCGCACTCGAGACGGTGCCTCTGTTGCGGGCGGTCAACATCGCGCGCACGCTGATTGCGCTCAAGGCGGCCGGTTGCTGGACGGTCGGGTTGGTGCCTGACGCGCCGGGCGTGCTTGCGGGCACGGAGCTCGCCTCGCGGCGGGTTGCGCTTGTGTTGGGTGCAGAGAATGAAGGGCTGCGCCGGCTGACGCGGGAAACCTGTGACGAGAGCCTGGCGCTTGCGATACCTGGCGGGGCGATGCCGAGCCTCAATGTCGCCGCCGCGGCGGCGATTGCGCTTTACGAGCTTTGCCGCGGGAGGGACGGAGAAAAAAGCCCATGAGTTCGAATCCGGCTGCGATCGCCGAGCTGCTGCTCAAGGAGCGGCGCGCGCATCACAAGCTGCAGCCGTTCGTTGCAGGGGTGGGCCCGGCCAACGAGGCGGAAGGGATTGCGGCGCAGCGGGCGCTCGCGCAACGCCTGGGAGGCTTGCCACCGGCCGGTTTCAAGATTGGCGCGACGGCGAAGCACATGCAGGAGTATCTCGGGCTCGACGGGCCGCGCGCCGGCTTCATGCCTGGCAGTGGCGTTCATGAGACCGGTGTCCGCCTTCGCTTCGAGGACTTCCAGTCTCCCGGCGTGGAGTGCGAGCTGGCGGTCCGGCTCGCGAGCGATCTTGTGCCCGGCCGCTGTTCGGCCGAACGCGCGGCGGCTGCGGTCGGCTCGGTTGCCGCTGCAATCGAGATTGTCGAGAATCGTTATTCCGATTTGCGCGAATTCGGGGTGCCGGCACTGATCGCCGATCAGGTGTTCCACGCGGGGGCGGTGATCGGCGCTCCAGAGGCGGCGTGGCGAAGACTTGATCTCAAAGCCATTGCGGGTCGCATTCTCGTCAACCAGAGCCCATGCGGAGACGGCAAGGGTGAGGAGTTGCTGGGCGATCCGATGGCGGCGCTTGCCTGGCTGGCATCCTCGCCCCTCGCCGCGGCCTTCGGCGGGCTGAAGGCGGGGCAGGTGGTGATGCTGGGCACCGTGACACCGGCGGTGTGGCTGATGGGGCCAGCGGCGGTCGAGGTGGTGTTCGAGCCGCTTGCGAGCGTTCAGCTCACGCTGGAATGAGCGGTGCCGAAAGGGCTCGTTAACTTCGCCCTGCGCAAGCTCCGGATCGACCGCGCGACTCCTTTGCCCGCGGCGGACCCCCTCGCCAAAACGGCCAGAGCGGAGAGAGCCGAAATGCTCGCCGACTGGAATCTGTTGCCCGAAGACCTACAAATTGCCCTTTCTCGCGAGGCCATGCGCCGTGCCTCGGATACGATCGCCGGTCAGGCGGAATTGCTGGCCGGGGAGATCGAAGGAGGTGCGCTTTCCGATCACGGCGGCCCGAATGCGCTCCGCCTGCTGGCCGCCCTGGTGCGGCTTGGTGGAGAGGACGCGTTCGGCTGCGCGGGCCACGCGTGAGTGAAACTCTGTCGGTGCTACTGGTCCGGCTTGCACGCTTGTTGGCCTTCAAGCAGGCTCCGGGGTCGAACCACCATCTCTTTGTTTTCAGCGTTTCTGAGGAGCGAATCGTATGAACTGACGGGATTGACCGCTGGTGCGGCCAAAAGGCTGGATCGCGACGTCACGCCGCGCGCTGGGCGCGCGCGGCGCTCCTTGCGATGACGATGCCAGGGTTGGTGCACAAGGCACGGGCATGGCAGCTGCACGAACTGATCAGTTTCATGAAATCGATGTAGTAGGTGGCGCAGGCGGCGTTTTCCGCGGCGCTGCGATGCCGGTCGAAGCGTGCGGCGAACAATCCGCGTTATTGCAGTGATCGAACCGCCCGATCTGGTATGGAGATCATGCGCGTGATGAGGCCCCTGCCAAGCCCGGCCAGTAATAGGCGTCGGGCGTGGGGCGCTTGCCGAAGATGGCCTGGCCTACGCGCACGACAGTCGCCCCTTCCTCGATTGCTTCCTCGAAGTCGCCCGACATGCCCATCGACAGCCCGGTCAGCGCGGGGTTGCGCTTGACGGCCTCGTCGCGCAGGCGGCGCAACAGCACGAAGCACGGACGCACCTTCGCCATGTCTGAACTGAACAGCGCGAGTGTCATCAAGCCGCGTGGTTTCAACCGCTCGAACTGCGCGAGCGCGTCGACGAAGGGCAGGAGTGCATCCGGATGCAGGCCGAACTTGGTCTCCTCGCCGGAGGTATTGACCTGGACGTAGACGTCGAGGAAGCGGTCTTCGCGCTCCAGACGCGTGTTGAGGAGGCCGGCGAGCCTGAGGCTGTCGAGGGCGTGGAACTCACTGGCAAACCGGGCGAGATACCTAGCCTTGTTGCTCTGGAGATGCCCGATGATGCTCCAGTCTATAGCGAGGTCGCTGAGCGTCTCGTGCTTAGCGATTGCCTCCTGGACCTTGTTTTCGCCGAAGGAGCGGATACCGGCGGCGAATGCGAAGCGCAGGATGTGGGCCGGCACGGTCTTGGTGACCGGAAGGAGCTTGACCGAGCCGAGGTCTCGTCCGGCGCGCGCGCAGGCCTGGGCAATGCGGCCTTCGACGGACGCGAGATTCGTGCGGAAGGCCGCGAGCGGATCAGGGCCGAAGCGTTGGATATCTTCGGGAGAAAGCGGCATGTCGTCACCGATCGTCGTTACTGGTGCCCTCAGCCTACGCGCAATCCGTCGGGAGCGGTCGCGTCAGAGGAAGCAGCTTCGTCTTTCGGAGTGCGCTCTGGGCGTTCGCAGAGCAGTGCCATGATCTCGGCACCGAGCTGAAGATCCGGGATATGGCCGAGGGTCTGGCGACGCAGCCGCCCCTCGCGGTCGATCAGAAGCGTTGTCGGGGTCCCTTCGAGCCGGTAGGCGCGCATCGTGTGGGGCTGCAGGATGCCGTCGGGCTCGTCGACGCCGACAGCGAAGTGGATTCGATACTCGTGCAGGAAGGCGCGAAGTGCGTTCGGTCCCATGGCGTCGTGATGCTCGAAGACGGTGTGCAGACCGATTACCGCGACGTCGGAGGGCCGGAACAGGCTTGCGACGCGCTCTGCCTGGGGCAGGCCTTCGCTCACGCAGCCGGGGCACAACATCTGGAAGGCACAGATCATGACGACCCGACCGCGCAGAGCTGCCAGGGAAAGAGGTTCCGGGATGTTGAACCATTGCGTGGTGCGCCATTCCGGCACCAGTGGGTACGGAGACATTGCAGGCCCTCCAGAGCCCGTCGGGCCTGGGCGATGAATCACGTCGAATTTCCCTGAGGCGGCTTGGCCCGGGTCACGTCACCGCCGGCAACTCGTCCAGGTGCCTATGGTAGCATAAGTTCCACGCTGGGGGGTGGGTGGCTGCCGACGTGCAGGAAGCTGGCTGCGATTGCGCGTGTGTGTCCGTTCGAGGGACAGAGGATTAATTGTTGAGACGCGAACGATGCTCACGGAGATATGCCGATGGCGCCGGATGGAATGGTTGCTCTTTCGAGTGGCTTTGGTCCGAAAGAAACGATGGAACGGCTTGCCGCGGCGGTCACGAGCCGGGGCATGACGATTTTCGCGCGCGTCGACCATGCTGGTGCCGCCGCGAAGGTCGGCCTGGAATTACCGCCGACCGAGGTTCTGATCTTCGGCAACCCGAAGGTCGGTACACCACTCATGCAGGCGGCCCAGACGATCGCGATTGATCTGCCGCTCCGGGCGCTGGTCTGGGAAGACGGAAACGGTCAGACGTGGCTTGCGTACAACGATCCGACATGGCTTGCGAAGCGTCATGGAGCGGATCGCGGGACCGCTCGCACTCTTGACGGCATGGCGGATGCCCTCATGCAGATCGCACAAGAGGTGGCAGGCCCCGAAGCGAAAAGGCTTGCTTGATGCTTCCTTCGCTGGGGAAATCGAAGCGACACCGGCGATCGTACTCCTGCATGCCTCGAGATCCGATGGCCAGGAAGGTTCATACCAGCCCGTCAATCCGGTGATCCGATTGGCCCAGGGACTCCTTTTAAGGGAAGCGAGGCAGGCGGATATTCGCGCGCATACATTCGAGGCATGGCGGCAAGCGTCGAGGGGCGCCTTCCGCCGATGCCAGACATGCTGGCTCAGCAGGTCGCCGTGCAAGAATCCCCGGACATTCTCGACCCGATTTGACTCCGGCGCATGGCGCGATAGCCGCGAGGCGGCGGCCATCTCCGGCAGTGGCGGTCCGACCGGGCGCCAAGACCGGGGTGACGTGCAGAAGTTGCTGGGGAAAGCGCTGGGGTTCGGGCACGCTTGAGTGGCGGATCAACCGAGTCCGGGTGTGGCGCCGGCCGCAACGGAGGAGCGCGCCGATCGCAAGTGTCAAACGACATCAGAACGCTCGGTAACATTCCGTCATGGGACAACACGGAGGACCAGTTTTCCATGTCGCCCGACAGCAAGGATACCTGCGCGCGAGAAGACGTGCGCGAAGTTGCGGGTGCTGGCGCGCGAGGGAGTGCAGCCGGAGAGGGGAGGTCACCGCTCACGCGGCGGGCGGGATGTAGGAGAAAAGCCCCGCGTGGTCACGTGATCTGCCACGCATCGCCAACCGCGGCGGTGGCCCTGGTGTTGAGTGATCCGCACCGGTGCCGGAGCAAGGGGTCTTCCAGCGACGCGTTGATTACATCGTCGGGGAGCGATTATCGTGCTTTCGTCGGGTCGTTCGTGGCGACGACATCTGATGGAAAGCATGCCGTGGGGAGCGGGCGGCGCGGCCACACCTGCTGAGGCAGCGCGCGTTCGTCCCGGCGCCGTTGGCGTTGGCGCGGTCTGCGCGGAGCTTACGCGGCCTGTTTGGCGGAGACGTACTCTAGTACCTTAATGGCGTCGAATTCCGCTCGATCCCCGGCGACCACGATCCGGCCCCCGCGTATGCAGACGATCCGCTGGGCAAGCATCAGGATCTCGTCGATATCGGATCCGGCCACACAGACCACGAGGCCTGCTCGCTCCAGATCGGCGATCAGATCATGGATCGTCGCCTTTGCTTTGACATCGACGTCGCGCAGGGGGTCGCTGAGTAGGAGCATCCGAGGGCTCTGGTGCACACTCCACGTCGTTGTGATTTCAGACAATCGTAAACCGTTGATTCTCTTGCGCTGTGTCGTTGCAGTATGCGATACAGAATGATGTTTGCACCTGAGCCCCCCGGAGAAGTAGGGCTCCAACTGCCCCGCGATTGCGCTCTGGATCGAGCCGACATCCTGCGCCTCGCCCGGGCTGAAATTGCACACGGCCCAGGCGGCCGGGTCGATCGCAACCGACACGCTGCCGTAAGTTTCGGCGCTCACACTAAGGCCCCAGCATGCCAGGATAATCTGCCGTCAGATACTGCCAAAGCTCCGGTTCGCTTCCGTCGGTCGCAAAGCCGGCGATCTGGATCGCGTAGCGCACGTCAGGCTGCAAGTGGCCGACCATCTGTGCGATCGCTGCGTTCTGCGTGCGAGTGTACGGACTGGGTACGACGACCGGAGCCCCGAGTATTCGGCTTGACGGGTTCTGGTCCTGCGCTGGGAACTCGGGAGCCGGCCAGACCGTCATCGAAACAAATGAGGCGGCCACGAGGGTCACACCGTTCGGCAAAATCGGCCCGAAGTCCGCTATTATCACAGCGGTTTGGTCGGGCGACGTGAGCGACATCAGGGGCGTCACCGACTGAGGCATGACGTGCTCAAACTCGCTCCTGACCGCTCATCTCGAATGTGGCAAGGTCACCGCCAGCCCCGTGGTTTGCTCCGACTGCCGCTGCGCGTAGCTGCCGGGCGTCACCACCTGCCGCCCAGGCTCCACGCATCTTGCTTCAAGCCAAAGGCCGTGGTCCGTTGGAAGCCCAGGCGGCCGGTCCTCCCACCTGTGCGTAGTCGCCAATAGCGTCATAGGCTTAGCTGGTCAAAAGGCTGCTGCGGGTGGCTTCAAGCTGCGCATCGCGTGTGTCAGTTTCTGCGTTACCAGACGGAACCGACGGCAGCGATATGCTGACCAAGAGATCGCTCTCGGCAGATTTTCCTCATATTGTCTACGATCTTGACCGCGACGTAGCCACTTGCAGGAGGCGGTCCGTCTTGGCGGAGGACTGCTACCTTCAAGGTCGGGTGGCGGACACAAATTTCCGCCAGGGGGCCTCGATTCCCCGCGCCGACACCGGCCGATACCGGATGAAAGACCACATCGTAGTATGGTTTTGGGGTCTGTCGCATGGGGACTTCTCTATGTTACGTATCCGCGCAGGCACAGTGTCAATCTTGTAATGGCACCAAGCCCATTGTGTCAAAGTCCAAGAAGCCACTTCAAGGATGCCCCGAGGCAAATCGGTCGCAAGGCAAGGACTCGGCTTTGGCTCTGGTGCAAATAGCCAGCATGGTGCGAATACGGAATGTATAACCTATCGATCTATATTGACCAAATCGTTATGTTTTACACCTAAAACAGACCTTTGCACCAGAGTCCCATAGCGCAGCCCCAGGCGACTATGCCGCGCCCGGGTGGTCGGGTTCCACATGAGGCTTTCCAGTACGGTTTCAAACACCCGCTTGGAATCACACCTCGCCCGGCCACTCAACCCCGCCAGCCTCTCGTTGCACATTGATTCCGGTACAGCCTCTCAGATATGGTGGGTCAGCATCACAACAAAGCGGTGATCTTGATGTCATTCCGCACCAAGCAGATCGGCAGCAGGCCGGACGCCATCGCCCCAGACGGCTCTGAAGTGCGTGTCCTTTGCCAAACGGCTCGAGGGAGCATGGCGCAGTTCGTGCTGCCAGCAAAGGCTGTCTCCCGTGCGGTGGCGCACCGCACTGTCGAGGAAATCTGGTGCTTCGTTTCCGGGTATGGGCGGATGTGGCGGCTCCTAGATGGCCATGATGAGATCACCGAAGTTGGTCCCGGCAGTTCCGTCACCATCCCGGTCGGGACGCACTTTCAGTTTCGCTGCGACAGTGACGACGCGCCGATCATAGCGATCGGCGCAGCCATGCCACCCTGGCCTGGCGAAGCAGAGGCCTACGCGGTCGAGGGGTGCTGGCAGCCTACGGTCTGAGCCGGGCTGGAAGGGCCGGGCGAAGCACATCAATGCTTGCGTGTAGCGCTTGCAATCATCGGCGCTCGTGCTCGCAAACAGAGCGGATTTCTGCTCGGATTAGCTGACAATGGAGCGGCGGGTCTGCTCACATTATCTGCCAATGGGCTCGCCATCATCAGGTCGTGCTCGGTCAGCCGCGCCAACACGCGTGGCGCGTTGTTCAGCGTGGTGTACCACGCGACGAAGTGCAGCAGGTCGTAGCGGTAGCCGCGGCGGGTGGCGGCCGACAAGTCGTCGGCGGCCAGGCGGTTAAGGAACGTTTGCAGCCAGTCGGGCGGGGCTTCCATCGCGGGGCTTTGTTGTATTGCACGCCATGTAGACCCCCACGCTAGAAGCCCCGTTTATGGCGTGCAATATGGCGCTTCGATCCCAAACGTGGCGTGCATTCCGCATTGCATTCCATGATTGCACGCAATAAACGGCCACTTTGTGCCGGAACCAGAACGTACGCGCCCCTCTTGAGGTCGAAATCGCCGGACTCCCGTCCGTGTTCTCGTTTCTTACCGTGCGTTTCCGCACGCTTGCCGCTTCTGACCCAACGCTGCCAATCTCGGCGGCGCCGCCGACACATTGCCGAAACTGCAACTCTGCCGCCCCCGCCCGCTCCCCGGCGCGCCCACCGCTCCAGTGAGACCAATCCGCCGCCACGCCGCTGGCCTGCGTGAGAAGGACGGGCTAATTCTTCAGACGCAGTTCGGCCGGCTGGTGACGACCCCCGGAC
>JBOHMN010000068.1:0-9628 GCA_050730175.1 Acetobacteraceae bacterium
ACTTCGAGGGTAGTACACTAGGAAGCGGGGAACGCAGTGTCAACGCCGTTGTGGGGCAACGCCGTTGTGGGGCAACGCCGTTGTGGCGCCGCGGCGTAACGCTCGGTGGCCCAGGATGCAGGTTGACGCGCTTCCGCCAGACGTGCGTTCGGTCATCGCCGCTGCGCTTCGATGATGAGGTGGATCAACCGGGCTACCCCGGCATCGTCGTTGCTCGCCGTAATCCAATCCGCGGCGTCCCGTACGGACGAGAGGGCGTTCGCCATTGCCACGCCAAGCCCGGCGGCTTGGATCATGCCAAGATCATTCTCGCCGTCGCCGACCGCGGCAATTTCCTCGGTCCGGATGCCGCGTCGCGTGGCGAGGCGCAGCAGCGCAGCCGCCTTGTCCACCCCTTTGGGCAAGACCTCCAGATAGTCGGGGTGCGAGAACGTGGTCTCGAGGTACAGACCATGACTTTTTTGCACGCTGTCGCGCAGCGCGAGGAGCGTGGGGGGCGGGCCGATCACGAGGATCTTGTTCGGTTCCGGCGCATCCGCAAGGTGCGGTGTTACGTGGGGCAGCTCGTGCGTGACGCGCGCTTCGCGTTCGATTTCAGGCGAGGAGCGAGGCACCAGCCACGCCTGCTCGGAGTGCCAGCTCGGCACCAGGCCGAGAGCGAGTGCTCGCTCGGCGACTGCGAGCGCCGCGGCCTTCCGGATATGGAACACCTCGGTCGCCGACATCTGGTCTCGGCGCGGCTCTATCGCGCCGGTCCATCCACCCGAGAATGAGATCGCGGGGCCATCATGGTCGAGCTCGGCGGCAATCCCGGCGAGCGCGGTGGGGCTGCGCGCACTCGCCAGAACGAATGTGAGCCCGGCCGCTTCCGCCTCGGCAACGGCCTTCCGCACCTCCGGCAGCACGCGGTGATCCGAAGTCAGCAGCGTGCCATCGATGTCGCTTGCCAGCAGTCTGATTTTCCGCAGCCTCTCCGCCGCGGGTGGGGTGAGGTGGCGGGATGCGCTTCGGTTTTCCGCCCTCCGTGCTGCGGTCACGTCGCGGGCGGGGCAGTGGTCTCACGGAGCACCAGCCGCGTCTCCAATTCGATACGCCGCAGAAACTGCCGCTTGGTTGCGCTGGCGAGCAGGTATTCCGCGGCCTGCTCGCCCATTGCTCTGGCCGGTACTTCGATGGTCGTCAGCGGTGGCGTCAAAAACCTGGTGATTTCCAGGTTGTCGAAACCAAGCACCGACATCTGCCCCGGCACGTGCAGGCCGGCGTCGCCACACGCCTTGATGGCACCCGTCGCCAGTATGTCGCTGCCGCAAAAAATCGCGGTGAAGCCTGGACGCGTGCGCAGCAGGTGCGCCATCGCGGCTTCGCCGCTATCCATCCGGTACGGCGCTTCGACGACCGCTACCTGCTCGTTCGAAATTCCTTGGGCTGCGAGACCTTGGAGGAACCCCACCACCCGGTCGGCGGCGCGGTCGTTGTCGGCCGTGATGCCGGCGATCATCGCCAGACGGCGATGGCCGAGGCCGAGCAAGTGCCGCGCGGCGAGAGTGCCCGCTTTCGCGTTATCAAAGCCCACACAAGGCAGCCGCTCATCCTTGGGCAGCGCATAGGTGACCGTGAACGGCACCTCGCGCTCGGCCAGCAAATCGAGTGTTACGGTGCGGTGCGTTGCGCCGACCAGCAAGACGCCTTCGACCCCGTGCTCCAGCAGCAGACGTACGCGGTCGATTTCGAAATCGAGGTTGTAGTCGTTGGTGTTGTGGATCAGCGACACCCCCGCGACTGCCAGGCGTCGCTGCAGGCTGTCGACCAACCGCGCATAGATGGCGTGATCGAGCGTCGGGATGATGGCGCCTACGACCTTCGTCCTGAGCGAGCGCAAGGCCCGTGCGGAGCTATTCGGGACGTATCCGAGGGTGCGCACGGCGTCGGTGATGCGCTGGCGGACTCCGTTACTGACAAGATCTGGTTGCGTGAGTGCACGGGACACGGTTGCAATCGAGCAGCCCGCCGTGTTCGCCACGTCCTGCACCGTTGGGTTTCGAGCACGGTTGGGCGAGCGCGTTGGCGACTGCCTTGTCAACGGCGTGGGCCTGTTATTCGCACTTGCGCGGTCAGCGTCGCCTGCCTCCGTTCGGCGCACCTGGTTCGGCCATGGCGGAATGCCCGCCGTGGCCCGCATTTGCGGCGCCCGTGCCTTTCCGCCTTCCGTTCTGCGGCGCCCGCGTGCGGAGCGAGCGACCGGGGCGCCTGTCAGCCGCTTGCTGGAGCATGCGCGGGTTCTTGTGGCGACAAGGAAGCGGTGGCCGGGGCGCGATGACCAGCCGAAGCCGAGGTCTGCTGCCGCGTAGCGGGTTCAGCGATCTGGCTCGGGTGCGTCGCCGGGCTTTCGGTTGCCGTGGCACCGCGAATGAGATCGGCGGCCTTTTCGGCGATCATGATGGTGGGCGCGTTGGTGTTGCCGCTGATAAGAACCGGCATGATCGACGCGTCCACCACTCTGAGGCCCGTGATACCCTGCACGCGGAGGGCGGGATCGACGACCGCGTTCGCATCAGGACCCATCCGGCATGTGCCGACCGGGTGATAATCGCAACACGCATACTGTCTTACGTAAGCCATGATATCGGCCGGCTCGCGTGCCTGCGGTCCCGGCAAACGCTCGTTCCTGATATAGCGGGCGATGGTGGGTTGCGCGAGGATCTCGCGCGCGGCTTTGATGGAGGTGAGCGACATTTCGCGGTCGTGCGCGTCGGCGTGATAATGCGGGTCGATCAGCGGCTCGGCAAAAGGGTCAGCGGATTTCAGGCGAACGGTGCCCCGGCTGTTGGGACGCAAGAACGTCGTGTTCACCGTGAACCCGTAGCCATCGAGCCTGGTTTGGCCGCCGCGGACAATCATCGCAGGAGCGATATGAATTTGGATGTCGGGCCGGCCACCCGCAACGCTCGTTACGAATCCGGCACCCTCGACGACCACGGACGCGGCGGGGCCGTTGCGGTACAACAGCCACTGGAAGCCGTTCAGGACGGAGTGCGGGAACTCGTCCTGGCGGTCATAGCTGATCGGGCGTTTGAGGGTCATATGCACGTTGGTGCAGAGATGGTCGTGGAGATTTTGGCCGACGCCCTTCAGCTCGGCGGCGACCTTGATACCGAGGCGCATGAGATCATCCGGGTCGCCGATTCCTGACAGCATCAAGAGCCGCGGCGAATTGATTGCACCGCTCGAGACGAGCACTTCGCGGAGGCAGCGCATGGTCCGCTTCGCGCGACCGCTGGCCAGTTCGACGCCGACCGCACGACCGTTCTCGAGCAGGATGCGGGTTACGCGTGCCCCGGTGAGCACGCGCAGGTTCCGCCGATGCATGACGGGATGCAGATAGCCAGTCGCTGCACTGCACCGTCGGCCATAACGGCACGTGACCTGATAGAACCCGCAACCATACTGCGTTTCACCGTTGAAGTCCGGATTGTACGGAAGGCCCCAGGATTGGCACGCCCGCACGAACGCCTTCGAGAGCTCGTGCGGGCCGACCTGGTCGGAGACCCAGAGCGGGCCGCCCTGAGCGTGGAATTGATTAGCCAGCCGCTCGTTATCCTCCGCTTTGCAGAAGTAGGGGAGCACGTCTTGGTAGGACCAGCCGTCGTTGCCGAGCGCGGCCCAGCCGTCGTAGTCCTCGCGCTGGCCGCGGATATAGACCATCGAATTGATCGAACTCGATCCGCCGAGCGTCCTGCCCTGCGGATACCAAATTTTGCGGTGATCTAGGTTTTCCTGTGGAACCGTAAAGAATCGCCAGTTCACGCGCGGTCCGAACAGCTTCGCGATGCCACCCGGTATGTGGATGAAAGGATTCCAGTCCCGGCTGCCCGCCTCCAGCAGGAGAACCCTGACCGTTGGGTCTGCCGAAAGGCGATTGGCGAGCACGCAGCCGGCCGATCCCGCCCCCACGATGATGTAGTCGTATGGCGCTGGCATCTCAGCACCCCCGGAAATGCGGCGGACGTTTTTCCGTGAACGCAAGCAGTCCTTCGACACGATCCGCCGTCGCAAAAGCTTCGACCGCCAGTCGATGCTCTGTCTCGAGCCCTCTCTCGAGCGGCTCCTCGAATGCAGCCTGCACCGCGCGTTTGGCGTACGGGGTGATGGCCGTCGACTTGGCGGCGATCAGCGTGGCGATCTCGGTTGCGCGCGGCATCAAGTTTTCGGCTGGCACCACCTCGCTGACCAGTCCTTTGCGCTCCGCGACGGCGGCATCAACCAGGGCCCCGGTCAGCACCATTTGCATCGCGAACGACTTTCCGGCCGCTCGCGGCAGCCTCTGCGTGCCACCGTCTCCAGGGAACCCGCCGATGTTGATTTCGGGGGCTCCGAACCGGGCAGCCTCGCTGGCTATGATGATATCGCACAGCAAAGCGAGCTCGAGGCCACCGCCGAGCGCGAATCCGTTGACGGCAGCGAGTAGCGGTTTCGCGAACCGCTCGATGCGCTGCCAGCGTCGCATGCGTTCCGGATCCGCGTAGGCGTCGACGCCACGTGACAGCATCTCGGAGATATCGGCGCCGGCTGAAAACGCCCTTCCGGCGCCGGTGAGGATCACGCAGCCGACCTTCGGGTCCGCCCCGGCTTCGCTCAGGCGCGCATCCAAATCTGCAAGCAGTGCCTTGGAAAGCGCGTTCAGCTTGCCGGGCCTATTGAGCGTCAGAACCGCGACGCCTGACGCCGGGTGACCGACAAGAACGAGGTCGTCCGCAGGCATATCGGATCATCCGCTCGAACGGGGGCGCGGCGTCGCGCTGCTACGCGGCTTTCGGGACCAGTTCGCCGCGCCTGAGCCCGGCCTCCGTCACCAGGCGACGGATCTTGGCGATTTCTGCCGCTGTGAGTTTCTGCAGGGGTGGGCGGACGTAGGCGTGGGGCAGTCGCCCGAGCAGGACGAGCGCCTCCTTCATACGGTTGTGCATGTCGAGGAGCGGCGGATCGTAGAAGGCGCGCACCGTCGGGTAAATCCGGTCGTTGACCGCGCGTGCGGCCTTGAGGTCGCCCGCCTCGATCGCGCGGTACAGCGCGAGCTGCAAGTCCGCGATGACGCTGCCCGCTCCGGAAAGCAGGCCATCGCAGCCGAGCGCGAGCGAACCGAGCAGCCAAGAGCTGTGCGTGGTCAATACATTGACCCGCGGCTCCAGCGCGTGCAGCTCGCGGATGTGGCGTTCATGCAGACTGCCGTCGCCGATCTGGTCCTTGACGGCACGGATGGCGGGCACGCGGCGGCAAAGCTCGAGCAGCGTATCGAGCGGGTACGAGAGATTGGAGGCGAGCGGGTACTGAAACAGGATGATGGGCAGCGTGGAAGCATCGGCGATGTGCGCA
Source organism: Acetobacteraceae bacterium (assembly GCA_050730175.1). Classification (GTDB taxonomy): domain Bacteria; phylum Pseudomonadota; class Alphaproteobacteria; order Acetobacterales; family Acetobacteraceae; genus JAKAWQ01. The sequence goes on from JBOHMN010000068.1 coordinate 5,371, forward strand.
AGATGGCTGTAGATCATCTCCGGCCTGAGGGCGCCGCCGAGCGTCATCAGATCCGGCGGGAAGACCAGCAGGGCCGTCGCACCTTCGGCTTCGGCAGCTCGCGCGATCCGCGCGGCTTCGAGGCTCGAGTTGGTGAAGACACCTGCGACGGTGGGCAAGCGGCTGCCAAGCTGGTCGACGGTAATGGCGACCACGCGTCGCCGCTCATCGATGGTGAGTGTGTGCACTTCGGCCGAATGGCCGTTGGTGACCATGGCCGTCAGGCCGGTGACGGACGCGATATCATCGAGGTGCGCACGGTACGCCTTCTCGTCGATCGCGAGGTCGGCGGAGAACGGCATCAGGCAGGCCGGCAGCACGCCTTTCGGATTGAAGATGAATTTGGATGAGGGCATGGAAACACCTCCAGATCAGGTTATCACAGGCGGTGAATATGGAGACCACCGCCGACAGGAACCATGGTACCGGTAGAGAACGGCAACAAGCCTGAGGCAAGCGTCGAAATGACCGCGCCGACCTCGGCCGCCTCGCCCCAGCGCCGATAAGGAGAAAGTCCGGCGTCGATCGCCTGCCCGTAGGCAGCGCGCACCGGTTCGGTCATGTCGGTGCGGATCAAGCCGGGTTGGATCTCGAAGACGTCGATCTCGTGTGCGGCAAGGCGCGTTGCAAACAGCTTCGCCAGCATCGGCAGCGCCGACTTCGATATGCAGTACGCAGCCTTTTCCGGTGAGACCAGCGCGGCGTTCGCGGAGCTCACGATGATGATCGAGCGGTAGCTCGCGGGCGCCGGGCGGGAGATCATGGCGCGGGCGACCGCGAGCGTCAGAAAGAAAGTGCCGCGCAAGTTTGTTGCGAGCAGCCGGTCGAATATTTCGGGCGTTGTGTCGAGAAGATCGCCGCGGACCGGCACCTGCAAGCCGGCGTTGTTGACGAGGCACGTGACGGGCCCGTACTCGCGGGTAGTTCGCGCGACGATCTCGTCGTGCCCTTCGAGGTCAGAGATGTCGGAGCGGATGAAGAGCCCGCGTCCGCCACGGGCGCGGATGGCCGCGAGGGTTGCGGCGGCGGAGCGGTCTTCCTCGAGGTCGACGATGGCGACGGAAAATCCGTTCGCCGCCAGTGCCATTGCCGTGGCGGCGCCGATGCCCCGACGTCCGCCGGTGACGATCGCGGCACCCCGCGCAGGCCGTGGCGCGGACTCTGCGGCGGAGGCAGGGTTTGCGGCAAAGTCTTCGGGTGGCATCAGGACGCGGCCTCAGCGACTTCCGTTGCAGCACCGACTCCGCCGCCGGCGAGCAGGCGCTCAATATCGGCGGTTTCGTAGCCCAGTTCGGCGAGAATCGTGCGGCTGTGCTGGCCGACCTCGGTTGCCAGGACGCGGAGCGGCGGGACCTTTCCGTCATAGCGATTGGGGTGGTTGACGAGGACTGCAGAGGCGCCGCGCACCGGGACTTCCTCGAGGATGTGATTGTGCGCTACCTGTGCATCCGCTGCGACGTCCGCGTAGTTCATGACCGGCGCCCACCAGAGTTTAGCCGCGTCGAAGCGCTCAGCAATCGCGTTCGCGGGATAGCGGCCGACAGCGAGTGCTACGGCATCCGCGCAGCGATCGCGCTCTTCGAAGACATCGATGTTGATAAGGGCGCGGAGGTGATCGTCGTCAAGCGCCTCTGCCATGGCCTCGATGCTGTTGAGCGAGATCGCGACGAACTTGCCGTCCTCGGTGCGGTAGACGCCGTACGGAGCCTGAACGAACCAGGTCGCCAGATTCTCCTGTCGCCGCAACCGGGAGGGCTGCATGCGGCCGGTCATCCAGTTGACGACACTCTCAGTTTGCAGATCGATGCCAGCATTGAGCAGGCTTGCCTCGACCCGTGTCCCGACCCCCTCACGCAGTTTTCGCACGACGGCTCCGGCGATGCCGAGCGCGAAGAGTGCGGCACCATGCTGATCGCACGGCGCGAAGCCGACCGCTGTCGGCGCGCGTTCCGTGCCGCCATTTACGGACATCAGGCCGGAGCGGGCCTGGATCAACAGGTCCTGGCCCGGTTTGGTAGCAAGCGGCCCGGTCGGGCCATAGCCGCTGGCCGACGCGTAGATGATATCGGGCTTGATGCTTTGCAGGACCTCCCAGCCCAGGCCGAGCCGCTCGAACACGCCGGGGCGAAAATTCTCCATGACGACGTCGGCGCTGGCGATGAGACGGCGTGCGACGGCAAGACCGTCACGATGCTTGAGATCGAGCGCAATACTCCGCTTGTTGCGATTGGCCGCCAGGAAAAAGCCGCTCACTCCATCGGCGAAGACGCGTGCACCTGACCAGTGCCGTTCGTAGCCGCCGCCGACCGGCTCGACCTTGATCACGTCGGCGCCCATGTCAGCGAGATACTGGGCGGCGGCCGGGCCAAGCAGGAAATGGCAGAAGCTGATGATGCGCGTGCCGTCAAGCAACATCGCGCTTGTTCTCCTCCTCAACGCGGCTTCGCCGCGGGCTGAATACGTTTACATTAATGTACGCTCTCGTGCCAAAGAATATCGCCTCAGATGTTCTTGGAGGGGTCCGGCAGCAGGTCAGGATGGCTGCCGGTCCCGTTCGGTCTGGTCGGAGTGAGCTGCCCCCGGTTTCTCTGGACACGGTATTGTCGAGAGAAAAGGGAGCAGAGGTATGGCTTTGATCGAGGAAAAGAGAGTGGGTGCGCCGGTTGATGGGCCTGTGGGCAGCGAGGGCAGGCGCAGCCCGTCCACGCTGTCCCCAGGTCGGGCTGCGGAGCCGATGGCGCCGTGTGGCCCGCTTGCACCGGGGCAGCGATGGAGCGTGGCGCGTAAGCGCGAGGTGGTGCTGAGGCTGCTGCGTGGCGAGTCGGCGGAACTGCTTTCCCGTGAACTCAGCGTGCCGCTGTATCGGTTGGAACGCTGGCGGGACCGGGCGCAGACGGCGATCGACGCGGCGCTGAAGGAGCGCGAGGGCGACGGCGACACCGCAGAATTGTCCGCCGCCATGCAGCGGATCGGCGAACTCTCAATGGAGGTTGAGCTGCTGCGCACACGGATCGGTCATGCCGGCCCTTTGGCCCACAGGAGGTCGCGGTGACGGCCGCCACGATCTCGGCAGCGGCCGGCCGCGCCTATGGCATCGAACGGACCTGCACCGCCTTCGATGTCCCGCGCTCGTCCTTCTACGCGTGGCGATCGCAGCAACAGGCCCCAGCCTTGGCGGCGACACCGAGCCGCCGTGGCCCGAAACCGGCGCTCTCGGATGCCGATCTGGTGGCGGCAATTCGGGCCGATCTCGCCCGCTCGCCCTGGCATGGCGAAGGCCACCGCAAGGTCTGGGCACGGCTGCGGGTCCTCGACGCTATCCGTGTCAGCCGCACCCGGGTCCTGCGGGTGATGGGCGAGAACAACCTGCTCTCGCCGCATCGCCGGCCGTGCGGTCCTCCGAACGAGCATGCCGGCCGGATCACGACCGACGCGCCGAACATCATGTGGGCAACCGACGCGACCCAGGTCTCGACTGTCGAAGATGGCAAGGTCTGGCTGTTCGGCGTCGTGGAGCATTGGAACGGTGAAGCTCTGGGGTGGAATGTTACCAAGCGAGGCGACCGATACGCCGCGGCGCAGGCCGTCGGCATGGCGGTCAGGACGATCCGCGGCAGCGTCACCGCCGGGGCCGCCCGCGGCACCGCGCTGCGCCACGACCACGGCAGCAACTTCATGGCCGACCATTTCCAGAAACAGATCAGGTTCTGGGGTATGACGCCAAGCTACGCCTTCGTCGGCGAACCCGAGACCAATGGCGTCGCCGAGCGCTTCTTCCGAACCCTCAAGGAGCAGATCGTCCACGGCCGGATCTTCCAGCACATCGCGGCGCTCCGCGCCGCCGTCCGCGACTTCATCACCCAGTACAACGCCTCCTGGCTGCTCGAGAAGAACGGCTTCCTAAGCCCTTCAGCTGCGAGAACCGCCTGGAACCAGGCCAATCTCAGGATGGCCGCCTAGTCGTCTCTTGTGTCCAAGAAACCGGGTGCGGTACACGGCAAACGGGTGAGGAATTCGCCTCGGGTGGCGAAGAACAACCGGCACACGAGCGCGACGCGCGCCTGTCCCGGAGGGACCGTTTGTCCGACCCTCGGAGCCATTCCATAATGCGCGTTCCGCGACTTTGACAGCGGCCTCCGGACGCGCAAAAACGAACGGAAGAAGTTTTCGGCGGTTGTTTCCCATGACCTATTGGCTAGACCTTTTCACGCCATACACT
>JBOHMN010000069.1:0-2039 GCA_050730175.1 Acetobacteraceae bacterium
GCCGTGTCGATCTCTTCGACGCGTCGGATTTCCCGCTCACGATCAACACCTCCGCCGAGCAGGAGCTCTTGCAGCCGCGTAGGAACTTCACCATCGGGCCGATCCTCGGCGCTAACATGATGTTCAAGCGCGAGGTCCTGAAGGCGATCGGTGGATTCGACCCCGACTTCGGGCCCGGGACGCCATTCGTTTGCGATGACATCGACGCGGTGGCCCGGGCGAGCCTCGCCGGCTATTGGGGCCTCTATACGCCCGACGTGGCGGTCTCCCATCATCATGGCCGCAAAGCCGACGAGGCGCGTGCGTTGCGGCGTACCTACGCCATAGCCGTCGGTGCCTACAGGATGAAGTTGCTGCTGACCAGCGGTGCTGGCTTTGCTTTCTGGAAAAGCTCGTATCGGACGGTCGCGCGCTTCCTTGAAGGCAGGGTGGGGCCCGGTTCCCTGGTCCTGCAGGTACAGGGTGCCGCGCGTTACGCTGCGCTGCGACTTCGACGGCGCATTGTCCGTGCTGTGCACACTGTAAGCCATCCGTAGGGGGGACGGGCCTGGTTTTCTCACTGACGTCCCGATCGACCGCAGATGCGGCATCGTCGCCGCCGAACAGATGCTGCTCTGCAACTACGCGCCGGTCGCTGATCCTGATCTCGGCCCGTCGGTGAGTGGGTCATTTCGCGGCCGATCATGCGGTGCGCCTTGGCGTCAATTCTTGCGGTCGTTGCCGGACGATTTCGGGTATCCGCCGGTGCTCATATGCGCGGCGCAAATGAGCGACTCCGCGCGGGCAGCCCAAGTGCCTACGCTGCGCGTCATTGGCCTGTTGCGCATGGGATCCGGGGCGTACCATTGATGCAGGAGTTGCGCACCTGGATCGCCGATTGGGAACTGCGACGTTACCTGCTGCAGGATTGAGCAGGGTGCGAACCCGCCTCACATGATTGCGGTCGCGATGACCGGGGTCCGCTGATCGGGTGCAATGAAGTGGGCTTTTGCGTGTGGAGGTTGTTATGGTCCACACCATGTTGTGATGCTGCGCGACCCGTTGCGGGGTTACAATCGCATGAAGGAAGTGGAAGATTTCGAGCGCGGGAGGCTATTTCGTGGGAATTCTCTAAGTCGCCAGATTGGATGCATAGTACCGCGCATCTTACATTCGTGGTCCGCGGTGTCGGGCCGTCGCGAGAAGGCCTGGCGGCGGTGGTAATCAAGGTGAAATGTCGAGTTGGGGATTGCTCCCCGCTACTTGCGCGGCGGTCAGAATGAAGCCTCCAGCGATTCGCTCAAGTGCGATTGTCGGTGCTGAGAGAGCGTTGCCATGGCGTGGCTCCTATCAGATCGTCCGATCAGGTTGAACATGGTTGAAGGGTGGATTGCTTCGGCGGCGTTGCCGCCTCGCAATGACAGGAAAAGGAGCGCGCATGGGCGCGCGGCGCGTCGCAATGACAAGCTTCGGACGTTGCCGTCACAGCCGGACTCCTTGCTTCGCACATGCGAGGTTTCAGGGACACGGGGCCTGATCGATTGCAGATGCTGAGCGGATGACAGCCATGAATCGCCTCGCGTCGCTCGGGGCCCGGATGGCGAATCGGGTGCTACGCCATGCCGGCGTGGAGGTGCGGAGACTTCCCCAGGAGCCGCCCTCGATCTTTGCCAACTTCCCGGATGTCGAGCCCTGGGTCGCGACAATCATCGAGAGGGTTCGACCGTTCACTATGACGAGCCTCTTGCGGATATCCGCGCTTTGTCATGCCACGCGATATGTGGCGCGCGCAGAAGTCCCCGGCGACATCGCCGAATGCGGCGTGTGGCGCGGCGGCAGCATGATGGCGGTGGCGCTGACGCTTCTTGCGGAAGGGGATCTGCGCCATTTAGACCTGTACGACACCTTCGGAGGGATGCCCCCGCCCAAAGCGGTTGATCGCTCCGTCAAGTCAGGCCGGTCGGCGGCGAGCGTGTTGGAAGATGCGGACAAGTCGTCCAACGTGTGGGCGATCGCGACGCTTGACGAGGTTCGCAGCAATCTCGAATCGACCGTGTATC
>JBOHMN010000070.1:0-18790 GCA_050730175.1 Acetobacteraceae bacterium
GAGAAACACCGCCGCGCCGGCGAGGTCAGCGGGGCGCCCCATCCGCCCGTAGGGCACCGCCTCGCCGACCAGCCGCTTCTTCTCGCCGATCGGGCGGTGCTCATAGCGCGCGAAAAGGGCATCAACCGAGCCGCGCCGCGCTTTGAGGGGGCCGGCCGCTTCATTGACGGCGGTTGAATCGGTGACGTCGAGCCGGATCGCCTCGGCGGCAAGCCCGGCTTCCAGGACCCCCTGGCCCCCCTTCGCGGCCGCTTCGCCGAGATCCGCGAGGACGACGTGCGCCCCGGCCTCGGCCAGCGCCCGGGCACAGGCGAGCCCGGTGCCTTGGCCGCCGCCGGTGGCCAGGGCATTTCGGCCCTCGAGATCGAAGTTTTCGAGGTACACGCTTCGTTTCTCCTTCCTGCCGTGCTCCGGGATAGCCTTTGGGGAAAGGCGCGGGTTTCAGTCCGGAGAGGCGTGGAAACGGCCGTCCATAAGCATCACGACCTGTTGGTGCACGCGCCCAAGCGGCTGCATGAGGAGTTGTCGGCCGACTACAACGACCTGATCTACGCCGCGACGCCGCACGAGATCACCACACGCCGCAAGGTGTTCCTCCGCAAGGGGCGGCTGAAATGCCAAGCGGTAGCCGAAAGCCTGGAGGAAGCCGGGGATCGGCTCTTCACTTTTACCCGTTTGCCAGAGAGCGAGTGGCGTTCGGCAAGAACCACCAATGCGATTCGGCGGCTGCACGAAGAATCCAAGCGCCACATCAAGACGCAGCCCGTGCTGCCCTCGGAAGAAACCGCGGCAATGCTGTTCTGAGCGCTCGTCGCCTCCGGCCAAATCGCCATGCGCAAGGTTGACGGTTGGGAAACGCTCTCACGACCGACCCCCGTTCAATGCATTGACCTCGCCGCTTGAGGCGAAAACCTGACCCCGCGGGAGCCATCCCCCCTGCATTTTCTACCAATCTCGCGGCACGACCGTCACCGCGAACCCGGGACAGTTTCTCGCGCATTTTTGATGCCGTTTCGGAAAAACCGCCTAGACGGAAGAACTGGTCAATGATCTTTTGGTTCGGGGGTCTGTTTTAACCTCCTACGCTGACGGCTTGATTGAGGCGGGGAACTCATATGCGCGCAACCCGGGGTTGCAGTATCTGTTGCCTGCTCGCATCTTTGGGTCTAGCGGCTTGCGCGACAGCCTCCCCACAAGATCCGCTTGCGGCGGCGGACTCCCATTTCAGCGGAACGGTTGCAACCGGCGCTGCGGTCGGTTGCGCCGCAGGGGCCGCCGGCGGGGCCGCACTTGAGAGCCACAACCGCGGGCTTGGGGCCCTGCTCGGTTGCGTGATCGGAGCTATCGCCGGTGGTGGGGCCGGCTACGCAGTGGCGAGCAACAACGCAGCGCAGGCCCACACGGAAGCTGATCTCAACGCCGATATCGCAGCCGCGCAGCAGGATGCCGCGGTGGCCCAGCACGCCGCGGCTGCCGCCGCGCAGCAGGCTGACGCGGCCAGGGTCGAGGTTGCCGCCCTTTCCACCAAACTGCAGGTCGGTCAGATCACCCTGGCCGACTATCACTCGCAGATCGCCGGGTACCAGAAGGCCTCGGACGAGATGCACAGCGTGATCGAGCACATCAATCAGCGCGAGTCGAATTACCGAACCGCCATCGGGTACGCAACGCCAGCTCAGGCGCAGCAATTAGGTCAGGCCGATCAAGAGCTTGATAGCGCCCGCAGCGATCTCCTCGACAGCTACTCGGAGATGCAGCAGGCGCTCGCAGCCCGCCCTGCGGCATGAGGTGCATTGGCGCCCTCTTGCTGATCCTCGGGCTCGCCGGCTGCGCGGCGTCGCAATGCGATCCGAACTCGGCCGGCTTCTTCACCGGAATCGGATGCGCGGTTGGCGGCGGATACGCGACGCGGCGTCAAGATCTCGGCAGCGCGCTGATGGAGTCCCAGCAGAGCGCGGCGGCCGCTGCAAGCCAGGCGAGCGCGAATGAGGCAGCGGCGCAGCAGGCCGAGGCGACGCTTGCCGGCGAGCGCACCCAGCTTGCGGCGATGGAGCACGAGCAGAGCGATCTCGCCCGCCGCCTCGCGGCGGCCGAAGCCGCGCATACCTCAACCAGCGCGCAGCTGGACGCCGCGAAGCGCTCGCTGGCCGCGCTCCAGACCAAGACCAGGGCGCAGGCCGAAGCCTCGGCGCCGGATCCCGCCGCCCTCGCTGCGCTGAAAGCAGACCAGCAGCACCTCCTCGACCTGATGGCCCACATGTGACTTGGCCGCTATCCGGGGGGCACAGCGGTGATCTGCTGTCGCATCAGAGAGGGGTCGACGGCGTGCCCATTCCGCAGCGTCAGGGCTTGTGATTCGATCACCGGAAGAAATCGCTGCCGGCGGTCCGTGCTCGCCGCGAACTCCTGGTGCAGGAGGTGCAGTTCCTTGCCGATGTCCTGGTGCGCGGTGCCAAAGGCCGCAGACCGCAGCAGCGCCGCATAGGCATCCAGCGCGGAATCCTGGTCGGCCCGATTGCCGGCGACCGCCTGTTTTAGCTCTGCGAACTGCTTGGTATCGCGGGCCAGCTTGTATCGCGGGTCCGTCAGCATCGCCCGCTGCACCAGGATAATACGCTCCACGCGCCAGATCGTATAGGCGAGAGCGCTCGCGGCCTCGAGCTGGGCATGCAACGCGGCGTCCGCCGCGTCGGCCTGGGCGCGCCGTTCGGCGGCGAGCTGCACCGCCAGTTGGGTGAGCCGGATGCGGAGCGTGGTGTCGGAAGTCCTGCTGGCAAGTGACGTCGCGATCGCCGCCGGCGCCCGCTGCCCGGGCGCCGCAGGTTCTCGCATTAGGACCGCAAACGCCGACTGGAGCTGCTCGACGTGTGCGAGGTCGCCGCCGGCGACGGCGCCGATTGCGACGCGGAACCCGATGAAGGGGAGTCGCGTGGGCGCATTCGTGACCGGGTCGAAGGGTGGAACCTCCTCGCGTAGCGCCGTGCTGAGGGCTTCGCGCGCGGTGGCGTAGCCGCCGCCGCGGGCAACCAGCCCGCCAGGCTGACCCTGCTCCCGGCCGACGCGGTTGAGATGATACGGCCGCAGTGTCCACTGCCAGACATTGCCGAGCAGATCGTAGAGGCCGAGAGGATTGGGCAGTCCGACCCCGATCTGGCTCGGTCCGTCCGACTGTTGCGGCAGATAGCGCTGATCTCCGCCTGGCATCGGCCAGAGATCTGCTTCGTACTGGGTCTCCGTCACAGCCACCCCGCCGCGTGCCGCGTACTCCCACTCCGCTTCCGTCGGCAGCCGGACAAATCCGTAGGTGCCGGCAAACTGCGGTAGCTCGTTGCGCGCGTGTGCGAGAAGCCAGACTGAAAGGCGCTCGCCGAAGCGGACCGCGGCGAACCAGCTCACATCGGTAACCGGCAGACGCCCGCGCGGGCCGGGGTGGCCAGGACAGGCGCCGGTGACCGCGGCAAACTGATCGCGGGTGACAGGGTATTTGCCGAGATAGAAGGCCCGACCGCCGTCCTTGGCCTTGAACGGCGCGGCAAGGAATGTCCGGCGTTGATACTGGTTATAGCCGAGCGCTGCGCTGGCCGACCCGAGCGTAACCGGCCGGTCGGCGAGGGGGCCAGGTCCGGCCGGCACGGCGACCGGACGGAGGGCGATGGCCCCACCGCAGGGAAGCGGCATGATCAGGTCGCCCGCGGCCGGCTTCGGGTTGTACCAGCGGCTTGCCCACGGTGCGGGCCCGGCCGCCACGGTAACGAACGCGCACAACCCGAGCAGCATCGGCCGCCCGATCATCGCATTTCTTCCCAAGGCTGGATCCGGGCGAGACGCCAGCCCGCGACGCCGGCCGCGAGCGCGGCGCCGATGAGCGTGAAGATCAGTCCGCGCGCGACAATTCCTGCACCGATCGTGCAGATCGACCGCCCAGCCAAGGATTCTGCGAAGGCACGATTGATGACGAGCGCCAAACCCTCGGCACCCGCCAGGGCCAGTACGACGCCAGCCGCACCGAGCAGGACTGCCTCCAGCGCCGGCATCGCCGCCAGCACCCAGGCGGACAGGCCGAGGAACCGCAACATGGCGAACGGTTGCCGCTTGCGCTCAACCGCTGCCCATAGGCTTGCTCCGAGCGCGATCAGATAACCGATGCCACCAAGACCAGCAACGAATGTGAGCAACAGCCCGAGATTGCGATCGAGGGCCAGCAGGCTTGCCACCTCCCGTTCGTGCGAGACGACGGGCAGGCCCTGTTGCTCGAGCGCGACCGCCAGTCCCGGAACGTCACGGAGGCGGCGGGCGAACAGCCGGAAACCGGCGTAATACTTTCGGGCGTGCGGCGATGGAATGGCGCCTTTGGCCGGCGGGTCGGCCAGACCGTCCTGGTAGTCCTCGACATAGGCCGCGAGGGCGGCTGCGACGAAGGCCGCGGGGCGCTCGAACGACCACGCCGGCGCCACGTCCTGCACGGTGACCGGCACGCGAACCGCATGGCGGGCCCCGTCACGCTCAACCCGCGCCAGCACGAGGCGCAACCGGGTGCCGGCCCGGGCGTCAAGACGCGCCGCGGCCGACGCGGACAGCACCACGCTTGCGGGGGCGGCCGGCCCGTGCCCCTCGAGCAGGGGATCGGTGGGAGCCGAAGGGATCAGTTCGAGCGGCTGCGCGCCGCCTTGCCCATCGGCGCGGGTCGCGTCCAGGCTCATCGCCAGGGTCCGGAAGCGTGGCACGAGGAAACTCACGTCCGGTCGCCGGGCCAGAGCGGCAAGCCGCCGGGCGGGAATTTCGCGATTGCCGACGGAGATGATTTCGCGCGCGGTTGGGGTGGCGAGGAGCTGGGCGCGAAGCCCCGCGATCACGCCGGCGCGCAGGCCGGCGAGCACCAGCAGCGGTGCCAGCACCGAGGCGATCGCCAGTACGACGCAGAGGGCGAGCGCCTTCTCGGACCAGAGATCTGCGACCGCCAGTCGGGCCAGCAGCTTCACGCGCCCTTCCAGGCAAGGTGGCTGCGCGCTTCCCCGCCCGCATCCGGCACCAACCGGACGATCGAAAGGCCGGCGGCGTGGGCGAGCGGCTCGTCGTGCGTGGCGACCAGCAGGGCGGCGCGAGTCTCGGCCGCTGCGATGACCAGGAGGGACATTGCCGCCTCGGCTTGGCTTGGGTGTAGCGCCGCGGTCGGCTCGTCGGCGAGTAGTAGTGCCGGCCCGGCGATGAGCGCGCGTGCTACCGCCGCGCGCTGGCGCTCGCCGACCGAGATCTCGTGGGGGCGGCGAGCTAGCAAATGGCCGATCCCGAGCGCGGCGGCGAGCGCGGCCGCCGCCACACCGCCGTCCGTCCCCAGGATCGAAAGGGGCAGCGCGATATTAGCAGCGATCGAGAGGAATGGCAGCAATCCTCCGGTCTGCGGCACGAACCCGATCAATCGAGCGCGCAGCCGCGCCAGTGCCTCTCTCCGCCGCTGGTGCCACAGGGCGGCGATGTCGATCGGGCCGGAACCGGGCGGCCAGACCACGAACCGGGCCGACCGGTCGGGGGCGAGCGCCAAGGCAAGAAGGCCGAGCAGCGTGCTCTTGCCGCTGCCCGAGGGGCCGACCACGGCAACGCGGTCGCCGGCGGCGAGGTCAAGACTGGCGACGTCGAGCGTGAACCCATGGTTCCCCAGTGTCCGTTCCAGTTCCCGTACGGTCAGAAGCGCGGTCACGGCAACGCTTCGAGCGGCACCGGGAAGGCCGCTTCGCCGGGCTTGTCCGGTCCGGCGAGATCGACCCACAGTGCAGGAGTGGCGGCGAAGGCCTGATAGAGGCGCAGCTTGGCGGCCACTTCCTGCAGCTTCTCGTCCTGCGCGATGCCACCCATGGCCATCCAGTCGGACTGGGAAATGTTCATCAGGTCCGATCGGTACGGTAGGCCGTCGAGAAACTGGCCAATCACGTCGCCAAGCTTGGCGTAGTGCGGAATCCGCTGCGGGTCGCTGGCCGCGGTAACGACGGCGGCGCGCAGTTCGGTGAAGAACCGCTGGGGATTGATCCGGGTCGCCTCGCCGGCGCGCAGGATAGCCTGCAATGCGGCGGCGAGATCCGAGAGCTGGTCGCGTGTCAGCAGCACGCGCACGTCGATGCTGCGCCGCGAGGGGTGGGAGTAGCTGTGGTCGGAGGTGAAGCCATGCACGACGTCCGGCGCGCGGGTGCCCTCGACCCGGCCGAGGTAGGCCAGCCGCATCGCGTCCGCGGCGATCGCGAGCGAGCGGGCCATCTGCTTTGGCGGCGGGCTGCCTACGGCCGGCAGCGGATAGCCGACCGTGTGGGCAACCTGCTTGAGCAGTGCGCCGACCAGATCGCGCACGCTCCGGTGCAGCGCCTCCGGGGTGCCGCCCGGAACCGGAAAATAAAGTGAACCGCCGGCGTCTTGCCGAGTAAGCACGCCGTATTGCGCCGCTGCACGCGCGTGGTCGTGCGCCTGCGCACCTTCGGGGGTGAGGAGGTGGAGCACTAACACGTCGACGCCGTGGGCTTTGGCGTAACTGCGGATTTCCGCGATGCCAAGGCCCGTGGCGCTCAGTGGATCGCTCGCGACGCGTGCCCCGGCATCGGTGATCAGGACGACGTAGCGGCCACCGAGCGGCGCCCAGTTGATGTCGTCGATCGCCGCCCTGATGCCGGCGATCGGATCCTCGTCGAATTCGCGCGAGGACACCGTCGAGGCACGCATGCGCGCCATCGCCGTAAGAACGGCGTCGGCCGGCTTGGAGAAGTCGGGCTTAGCGAAGACACGCGTGGTGTATTGCAGCGCCGGGCTATCCTTAAGCGAATCGCGGAAACCGATGGCGCCGAAGCGGAAATTGGCCGCGACCGGCGAAACCCCGATGCGAGCAATAACTTCCCTGAGGGCGGTGCGGGTGGCATCGATATAGGGCTGCATCGACTCCGTGGTGTCGAGCAGAAACACGAGGCCGGCGCGAAACTTGGCGAGCGCTTCGGCTTCCGTAGGCGCCCCTTTCTCCGACCCGTTGGCTGGGGCCGAGATCGTTTCGAGGAGCCGCACCGAGGCGCCGTCATAGGTGTCAATCGGCTCGGCGGAAATGATCGGCAGCAGATAGAAATTCTTGGTGATATCGACGTAGAGTGCCGGCTCGACCGCGATCACGGGGCCAGGCTTGCCGGACAGGGCCGCGGCACGAAAAGTGGCCGCCTTGGCGCCGCAGTCGGATCCTTCAAGAAGCGCGTCAAGTGTTGCCTTGTCGCGGAAGAACAGCGCCCGGCCGCGTCCGGCGGGGTTGGTGAAGGCGCCGACCATGGTGTGCCGCCACGCGATCGTTTTGTCCGCTGGGGTCCAGCCGGACGTCTCGCCATCCGCCGCCCGGCCGATCTCGATCCAGCCGCCAGTTGGGCTCGTGGTTCGCGCGTAGACGTAATAGACGGTGAATCCTGGCAACTCGGTGCCGTTGGCAGGGTCGGGTGTGGAATGCAGGCTCGCGCCCGGCCGCAAGATCACGCGCTGATAGAGAGCGGGCCTGCCGGGAACCGGCAACGGTCGGCGCGGTGCCGGGGTCGAGGCGGCATGGGCGCGCAAGGCGGCCGGGGCGACCGCGAGAAGCGCGAGCAGGGGGCGGCGGTGGATCATGGCTTGCTCCAGAAATCGTGCAGGGTCAGGGGCGCCATGATGTCGCCCGCCTTCGCGTGGCTCTCGAGCCAGGATTTTAGGGCCGCGCGGTGCTCCGCCGCGCCGGCGACTCCACCATGCGCCGCGATCCGGTAGTCGAGCGCCGCCTCCCGCGGTTCGGGCTTCGGGATCGGGCCGCCGGGCTGAAATCTGACCGGGTCATAGCGCAGCGCCAGGAAATAGGCCGCATCCGCTGATCCGCGGTCGATCGCGCCCTGCAGGATCACGAATGCGCCATTGGGGTCGCTCGACCAGAGGTCGCGGCCGGCGGCGTAGAGGGCCTCCGGGGTCTTGGCGCAGGACATAATCTCGGCGACGGTCCCACTGCAGGCAAGGAATGTGGCCGGAACCTTCGGGATTGCGGCATGGTTTTGCGCCGCCGGCCGTTTCGGGCTGGGCCGAGCCGGATGAAGGTAGCGCCAGGCGCCGAAGCCGGCCCCGACGAACAGGGCAAGCAGAAAGACGCCGGCTAGCGCCCAGCCAACCAGCACGCGCCGCCGCGGCGGGACGGGGACGCGCGCGCCTGCCGGCTCTGGTGTGGGTTGGAGCGGCGGCGCCGGGGCGCCGGTCGAATGATCGTCCGACTTGACCGGTGGCGGAGGTGGAGGGGGCGGCGCGGGTCCCGAGGTTGGAATATTGGGGGGCCAGACCAGCGGCATTGCCGCGATTCCGGCGGCCCTCATGGCGAACTCCACCGTGCCCGGCTCGAGCTCGTCGACAACGGCGGGACCGAGGCTGAGTACGAGATCAGCGCCGTCGGCGGTGGCGCCGAGCGGCTCTAGCCGTGCGGTCGCGGCCTGCCATCCCCGCGGGCCGAGATTGGGCCTTTCGCGCTCACCGTGCATGATCCGGAACCTCGGATCGGAAGCCGCTGCGGCGGCGCCGGTGACGCGCAGCAGGGCATGGCCTGGCCCGGCAGCAGGATCGGGGCTGACCGTGAGCCGGGTCATGCCGCCTCAATCGATCGGATCAGCCCGCCGAGAGCGTCGTTTGTGGCGCGGTCGAACCGCTCGGCGCCGTTGTCGGTGGCGTTATCCGCGGAGATCTGGATCGAGGCGCGCAGCCAATCGACGTTGAAGTCCCGGTCGTACGGAACCTGTTGCGCCTGCAGTGGCGGCAGCCCGCGCAAGGGCGGACGGGGGGGGAAAATCGGTGGCCCAGCGTCGATTTTTTTTTCCGCACCAATGAACCGATGGACCTTGCGCCGATCGGCGGCCAGCCAATGGAATCCGAGCCAGGTAACGAAACCGTTGACCTCGTCCTCGGCGATCAGTGCCATGCGCCCGGATCGGGTCGCATCGCGGCTCAGGAAGGCCGCACCCGCGCGCTCCGCCTCGGCAAGCCGCCGGCGCAGGCCGAGGCGGCGGGCCGCGGCACTGACCTCGCCAACGAGGAATCGTGCCGTGTCGGGAGGGAGTCGGTAGCGGGCGAGGCGGTCGGTGTCAGCCGCCAGCGCCTGCAGCGAATCGTCCCAGGCGGCGATCACCCGGGCCGCGACAAGATCGAAATAGTCCTGCACCGACGCGGCGCTGGTGGCTGCTCGCGGCCCACCAAGAAGCTCCTCGAGATCCCGTTCGGTTTCCTCGTCGAGCGAGGAGGCGCCCATCGGCGTCGCGCCCAGCCCTTCCTCGCCTTCGATCCGCCAGATGAGACCGCGCACCTCCTCGGCGCCGAGCTGCATCGCGCGTAACAGCGGGCCGAACATCTGCGCGCGTATGGTCTCCCTGAGGGCCCGGCCAGCTCCCTGAGCGCGTTCCACCGCCTGCCACAACTCCACCTCGCGGTCGTCCGAACGCCAGAACGGTCGCAACCGGTCTCGCATTGCCCGCGCGAGATCGGCGACCTGCTTCGCAATCTGCGCCCCCTTCATCGCCGGGTCGCAGACGGCATCGAGCGCTTCCGCCAGACGGGAGATGCCGCCGTCGTTCGGCAGGAGGCCGGCATCCCACGCCGCCTCCGGGTCGGCGAAGTGGCGACGCACGAGTTCGCTCGCCAGATAGTCGTTGCGCCGCTGAGCGACGAACGTCGCGGCGCGCTCGGCCACGCGGTCCTCCCGACGTCCCGCCCCTTCGCCCGCGTAGTCGAAGAGCGCATCGAACGCGACATCGGTGCTGCGCAGCCAGAACAGGTTGTCGAAGGCACGGCCCGGCACCCAGCGGGTCGGCCAAGTGTATGCTTTACCGAGAAAATCCAACAGGCTGGCCTGCAGGCGGGTGTCCCAGCGGGCGCTCGAGGCGGCGTCCTCGCCGCCTTTTCGCTCGAACTCGAGATCGAACTTGGTGAGCACCAGGAAGAGACTGTCGCGCATCCCGGCACGGCGCTCCGGGACATCGCCGAGGGTTTGCGCCACCCAGCCATTGACCAAGCCAGGCAGGCTCTGCACTTCCTGAGTGCTGGGCCCGACGCAGACCAGCATCGCCGCGATGTCCTGCTGCTCGTTGTAGCGCTGAAAGAGGTAGTCCACCTTGCCGCGCAGGAAGGCGAAGCCGAGGTTGCCCGGGGTGGCCAGGAAGGCATCGGCGTCGCGGATTTCGCCGCGCGCACGGGCGCCGGGAAAATCGAGCAGATCGGCGCGTTGCAGGAACGGCCAGGGCGCGGCGGGGAGCGAGAGTGTGAG
Source organism: Acetobacteraceae bacterium (assembly GCA_050730175.1). Classification (GTDB taxonomy): domain Bacteria; phylum Pseudomonadota; class Alphaproteobacteria; order Acetobacterales; family Acetobacteraceae; genus JAKAWQ01. The sequence goes on from JBOHMN010000070.1 coordinate 10,271, forward strand.
CTCGGCGACCAGCGCCGCCAGCACCGGGCGGTCGAGCGTGGCGCGGGTTCCGTCGGCGCCGGCGACGAGCACTGATTCGGTTGTCGGCGCGTCGATCTCGAACAGGGTGCGCACGTTCAGGATGCTCGCCTCACGCGGGGTCAGCGCGGTCAGGGTGGAGAACGCCCTATCTGCAAAACCGACGGACGCGAGCGCGCGGATCAGCCGATCGAACAAGCGGGTAAAGGGCTCGATTTCGCCCCAGAGCGGTGCGAACAGCTGCGCGCGCTCGGTGGCCCGCAGGCGAGGGGCAAGGTCGCGCACGCGCGGCCAGAAGCCGAGCTCGCGCAGTACGGCGATCAAGTTCTGCTGGCGGAACTGGCGCTCGCAGTATTCGCCGAGCTCGTCGACGTCCTCCTCGGTCAGTCCGTCGCAGGCCGCCGCGCCGGCTTGGCGCTCGAGGCGACCGAGCAGGTCGGCCAGATGAGCTTCTGTCGGCAGCCGGATCTCGGCGGGCTGGAAGTCACGGAGGAAGGTGTTGGCGAGAATGCGGATGACGTCGGTCTGCGACAGCAGCCGGAGCGCAACCGGCGTCTCGGGTGGCGCGGCCGAGCGTCGCACCGTGAAGCGTGTCACCAGGCCGGTTGCCTCCTGCCCGCCCTCCGGATTGATCTCAAGCAGGAAATCGAGCCGCTTTCCCTCGAAATCGATCAGCAACGGATGGCCCCGCGCAATCGCGAGGCGCGATACGAGATAGGTCTTACCGGACTGCGAGGGGCCGAAGACGGCGACGGCGGGCGGACTTTCGGCTGCCTCGCGCAGCCGTTCGGCGCGGCGGGCGTGGCGGCGGAACTCGCGCGCGATCGGTTCGGGCGGCTGGCCGAGAAACGTCGGATGCCCGAGCGCGAATGCGGCGGCGCCCGCACCGGCCACAGCGAGGCTGTGGGCGCTGGCCGCCAGCACCGTGAGTGCGGTGTCGTCCATCGTCACCGCTCGACGCCGGCCCGCACGACGGCAAGCACGCGCCGCCCGGACCCAGCCCTCCGATCAGGCCATCCAGAGCAGACCGGTATCACGCCAGTAGCCATCCTCTCGATCCAGGGTTTGCAGTCGCATCGTCACGTCCTGCGGTGCCAGCAGGGCACCAGCCGCGTCCTCGATCTCCACCACTTCCAGCCGCTCGAGCTCGGCGGCGTCCCCGTCGGGATCGTTGCGCCGTTCGACCCTGACCGAGAGCGGCAGGGCGAGCTTGGAGACGGTGTCGGGATTGCGGAATTCCATCACGTAGAGCGGCGTCGAGGTCCAGCGCGGGATGTCCAGCTGGCGGAAGCCGATCCGCGTGGTGGTCTGGAACCGCATGGTGAAGCTGTCGGCGGCAGCGGCCTTGCGGTCGAGGTCGAGGTTCTGGACGAGGACGTTCCCGTCGAGAATCTGGTTGTCGTTGTTCATGCGCCCGATCACGCGCGCAGTGGAACGGGCGCGGAATTCCCGTGGTTCTAGGGCGAAATTGGCGATCTGTCCCTCGGCTAGGATGAACAGCATTGCGCCGACCACCACCGTTGTCTTGGGATCGTCGATGCAGTTGGTAACGTCGCGAAACGGATAGCGCGGACCGACGCGGTAGCGATGCATCGGCACCACGCGGTGCGGCGGTACGGGAGATTTGGCGAGGATCATCTCGATCACCGCCGGCAGGCGCGACGTCCGGCCCGACAGGAGCAGCACGTCGCAGTCGTAGTGCCAGATGACCTCGCAGAGATCGGCGAGCACGCGCATCAGCCCGGCGCGCACCGTGGCCGCGACCGTTTCGACATCGACCACGATCTCCACGTCGTGGGCGCGGAAGGCCGCCGCGCCTGCGGCGGCGGCGGCTTCGTCGAGGTAATGAGTCAAGCGGTCGGCGGCGCCGAGTTCGGCTGGGAGCACCTCGCCCAGGCGGCGGCGAAAAATCTCGCCGCTCGCCCCGCCCGCGTGCTCGTAGGCGTTCAGGATCGCGATGCCGGCCGGTTCGAGGACATGGCCGATGAACGTACGCCTGGCCTGGCGGTCGAGCTCTGACTGGTTCGAAAGGTTCTGGCTCAATGCACGGATCAGTAGGTCGTGCGGTGCGAGCGCGCCGGCCTCGGCGAGCGCGCGCTCGATGCACGGCAGAATCGCCTGCACCACGACGCGCTCCAATACGTCGTCGCCAGCCAGCTTGACGCTTTCGCGGAATTCCTGGAACGGGCGGATGCTCTCAACGCCCGGCAGGCTGTAGGTGACGATCATCAGGTCGGTCGTGCCGCCCCCGATGTCGAGGCTCGCCACGCGCAGGCTGTGGTCGAGACCGAGCCCGGGGCGTGGCCGGCCGAGCCGGGCGAACAGAGCCTTGGCGTCGCCGGCGAAGCGTTCCGCCACCTCGTTGTGAAGCCAGACGATCTGGGTGGCGCTCGCCTCGTCGAGCTGGGTGACGATCCGCGGCTCGGGCGGCGCCGGCGGACCGCCGGTCCAGCCGAGCAGGTCCCAGGCGAGCCGCACCGCCGCCTGCGCCCGTCTGCGCAGGATCTGCTGCTCGAACATCGGCATTCCCGGTGGCAGCGTGAGCAGCACGCGGCGCAGGCGGCGCGGGGTGATCTTATCCCGCCGCGTTTCGCGAGTTGCCGGGGCGTTGATCTGGCAGAGCGCCTGCAGGAGGATCTCGGTCAGCATGAAGGTAAAGAGCGAGCTGCGCGAGAAACGCGCCCGCACCGCCGGGTGCAGCCCCGCGCGCGCGCCGCGCAGGACGGTGCCGTCCTCGGCGACGAAGGCGGTGAAGGGGCCGCGCACCGAGGGGTCCAACGGATCGCCATCGCCGGGATCAGCGAAACGCCAGCTCTGCTGGCTGGGCCGCTCGTCCCAGAGATAACGCTTCGGCGAGGTCAGTCCGGTGGTGCCCTCGTTGCCGCGCCGCAGGCCCGAGAGCCGCACTGCTTCCGGGCCGATGCGCAGCGGGCTCGGCCAGGAGAAGGCGGCGGCGCGACCGGAGCGGCGCGAGATCGCGTCGCGGCCGAAGCTTGCGCGCGCGAACTCGACACGCGAATCGAACGGCTTCTCGTGCACCCATTCCGGCCGCGACAGGTCGCGCAGCTTCAATGCGTAGCTGTCTGCGAGATTCATGCCTTCGCCGGGATGCTGCTCGATCAGCACGCCGCAGGTTCGCGCGTGACCGATGTCGAGGGCGAGATCGACTTCGACCGGCTTGTAGCCGACGTTGAGCGAGACGGCGTCGATGAGCTGCACCCGGGGCAGTGCCGCGACCTCGACGAGCAAATCGAGCAGCGCGGCATAGCGGGCAATATGTTCTAGCGCATGCGCGCGGGGCGGCGCCTGCCGTCCGGGGCGCCGGGCCGCGAGCAGCTCGTCGAACAGCTCTCCAAGCCAAAGATCCACCCAGGACTCGCAAAGGAACCAGCTTTGCTGCTCGAGCCCGCTCGGGAAGCCGAACTCTTGGCGCAGCACCGCGTGATCGGGGCTCGGGGCGAGGAAGGGGCCGCTGGACCGCTCCATCAGCGCGGTGTCGAAGGCGAGCGTCAGCCGGTATATCCCGGCGCTGCCCTGCAGCGAGCAGAGCCGTCCGCGTGCCCAGTTGCTCGGCCCGCGTTCGTAGGCGTCGCCGGCGCCAGGCTCGCGGCCGCGGATCAGCAGGCAGGGCAGCGGTACCCATTTCTCGATGAACGGTTCGAGCGCCTGAGCGCGCGCGACGCCGTATGTCTCCTCCTCCCCCGGCTGGCGGCCACTGAGAGGATCGACCATTTCGCCGCTGTCCGGGTCGGCCATCACTTCGCGCAGCACCACCTGCCGCCCGCCCTGGCCGGCGGTGGCGTCGTGCAGCGGCTCCTCCCAGTACGTCCGACGACGGTTCGGAAGACGGTCAAGGTCGAGATCGCCGTCGACGAACTGGACGCCAGTGTTCGGAACGAGGGTGATGAGAGAAGCCATCACGACAACGACTTTCTGCTCGTCGGATAGCGTGCGTGCCTCATCGTCGAAACATTCCTGGACTGATTGAGCCGGGATTTGGTCCAGCCAGCCAAGTTCGCGGACAGCTCGCAACTGAAGGAGACACGCGCGAACAGTTCTCACGCCCCAGAAACAGCCCCCTGGGCGTCGAAGCACTCTGCCCGCACGGGATCGTATCTTGGATGGTCAGATTGCCGCCCGGGTCGAAGTGGGCGGTTATCGGGTTGGTGCAGCTTACGCCATCTCGCCACACCAGCTTCTGGACGCCCTGACCGGAATTATTGAAGCAGAGCAGCCAACTCGCCACGCGGTTCACTTCACCGGTGTACGGATTACGCGTCACCATGTTGGTGTAGCGGTGCCAGCAGCCATTGAGCATGCCGAGATCGTGCTGCCGCCACGCCTGAATTGGCAAGGCAGGCGGAGGAGCGGGCGGGAGAGGCACCGCCGCCGGGCTCGGGGGCGCTTGGATGGCCAAGGGCAACGCCGACGGCGGCAGTGCGGCGTGCATCACGGGTGGCGGCGACTTCGCCGCGGCCAAACAGTGCTGGCGCCCGGTCAGCACCGCCGCGCGCAGGGCCTGCAGCCGCGTCTCAAGTGCCGCCTGCTGGGCATGGGCCCGCAGGCCCGCCGCCAGCGCCGCGCGTACGCCCGGCTGCAACTGACAGACGTCGGGAGGGAAGGCGCCGTTGGCGGCGGCCAGGGCCAAGCCGAGCAGAAGCCCGACCGCCGCCAGGGCGCCGAGCGTCACGGGAGGGAGCCGGCGCGGCGGCGGCATAACCCAGCCGAGCCCGTCGTCATACGGCGCGAGCAGACCAGGCGTCACCGCAGCGTCTGCGGGAGCATAGCCCCAGGCGGCAAGTACCGGCCGGCCGTCGACGGCGAACAGATAGCCGAAATCAGGGATTTCGCGCAGGGCCGGCCAACAGGACGCGACCAGCGGCGACCGGCCGCTCTCGGCCAGCCGGCGGATGTCGGACAGGATCGATCCGGCGGCGGCGAGCAGTGCCCGCCGCTCGGGCAACGCGAGGGCGCCCAGCGGTACCGCGTGGGCGCCGTCGGCGTGCCAAGCCGTTCCCTCCGGGTCGGGTTCCGGACGTGCCAAGATCGCGGCATGCGCGGGGGACAGGCGCGCCACGATCTCATGCGACAGCGCCGCATGCCAGCCCGGCCGGTCGCGCCCGGAGGGCAGCAGGTCGCGGAGATCGGCCGGCCGGGTTGTCAGCAGCACCGTCACTGCGGGGCCCCGCCTGCCGCGGGAGGCGGCGGCGTGCCGAGTCCCTCTCCGGGCAGGCACGGGGTGGCGGCTTCCGAGCGCAGCACCGCCAGCCGGGCCGAGAGCGCGGCCGTCGCCGTCCGGGCCGCGTCCAGGTGGTTGAAGAGCGCAACCTCGGTGGGTGCCACCACGCACGGAACCGGGGCCGCCATCGCGCGGCGCAACATCCACACCGGCAGGAGCCAGAGCAGCACCGCTATCGCGAAGGCGGCCCACCAGAGCCAGGCGGACGGCCGCCCCACGGCCTCGCCGAGAATGGCGGATGGCGGCGGCAGGATGGGCATCCGCGACTCGCCCAGTGCGTGCGTGCCGATGATGAGGGGGTTAGGGTAGCGCGGATCGGCCCCGCGATGGCCCCAGCCGACCAGGACAGGCCGGCCGGCAGCCAGCCGGACGTACGACTGATCCGGCACCACAATCGCGAGGCGCAGCATCTCGCCCAGGAACCGGTCCGCGTCGCTGCGTGAGGAGGCCAACCGGTCGGCCAGCCCACGGATATCGTCGCCGAGCCGCGCGAGCTTCGCCTCGGCCTCGGCGCGCGCGGCTGGCGGCAGGACGGGAAGCGGAACAGCCTCGCCGGCGGATTCGGCGTACCAGTCGATTTCCCCGCGCCCGGGATTGGGATAGGGCTCAGCCAGCAGCGCGGCATGCTCGGCCGAGAGTGAGCGGAGCAGCGTGGCGCGCAGGGTGGGGGCGACTGAGATCGCCCGGTGCCCGCCGGTCCCGAGGGGCTCCAGTTCGTCCTGCCGGGTGGTGGCGATGAGGACTGCGGCCATCGCGCGCTACTGCGGCGCCGGCTGGCCGGGCGGCCCCGGGGTCGCCGGCAATCCGGACAGGGTCGGTGTGGCGGGGGGCGACGCGCAGGGTGTCTGCACGTCGGTGAACGCGATCCGCTGGGCGCTGAGGAACGCCATCGCGGAGTCCGCCTTCTGCGCATAGTTGATGTGAACAATCTGGTCGGTCGCGTCGCGAATGAAGGTATTGACGCCGACCACGCGGCCACACGCATCGACCAGCGGGCCGCCCGAATTACCGCTCGAAATCTCCGCTGTATGGGGCATGACCATCAGGCCGGTGGGGGCCCGCTGGATGGCGCTGATCCGGCCCTCGGTTGCGATCATTGCCGGCATCTCGGCCATGTCGCCGTGCATCACGCCGCTGAGCCGGGCGTACGCTTGGTTTCCTTCCTCCAGCAGGAACGCGGCCGGGAATCCGGTGGCGATGACCTGATCGAGCTGCGTCGCCTCGGGCGTGAAGGCGAGCGGTTGGATTCCCGGCGCGGAGGCAAGCTCAAGGACCGCGAAATCCGGATGGAAGAAGGTGGAACCAGCAGTTTCAGTCAGCACGGTGACGGGGATTGGTCGGCGGAGCGCCTCGCTCACGACCAGGATTGGGCCCTTGGCGTCCGCGACGACGTGGCGGTTGGTCATCACCAGGTTCGGCGCGAAAAAGAAGCCCGAGCCGGTGACGATGCGGCCGGGTCCTGCGTCTGCGGCCACCATTACCGTCGCCTGCCGCAGCAGGGCCAGCAGGGACCCATGGAACGTGGCGGACTTGCTGGGCGGAAGGGCGGCCGGCGCCACTGGCTGCATCAGCGGGACAGCGCCGCTTGCGGCTGCCGGCAGGCGGCAAACGTTGCCGGCAAGCGACTTCTGTTCCGCTGCGATTTCCGCCTGCAGCGTTCGGTTCTGCGCTTCCGCGAGGCCGATTGCGGCCTGCAGCGTGGCCGGATCGCCGAGTTCAGCGAAGCTGGTGCGCCGGGGGAATATGCCGAGACCGAACCAAATACCGAAAGCCAAGCAGACGGCCAGCAGCGCGAGGCCCGCGGGCAGCAGCCACGGCGGGCGGCCGTGCGGCGGGGTTGCCGCCGCGAGATTGAAGGCCGAAGCGGCGGCGGGACCAGCGCCCGATGGCGGAGGTGGCGCCGACGGCAGGGCGGCGGCGAACCCACCAGTAGCGGGGACGGCCTGCGAGGGGATGCCCGGAGGCGAGGCGGTCGGTACGTAGGGGCCGAAGACAGCGGCGAGCTCGAAATCGCCGGCCGCAGCGGGCCGGCCGGACGGGGCCAGGCCCCAGCCGATCAGCACCGCCTCGTCGCCGACGGCGAGCACGCCCTCCGGCCCCGCCAGGGTCAACGCCGCAGCGACAGCGGGATCGGCCCGCAGCGGCCAAAGCGCCGTAAGGGCCGCGCGCAGCCGACCGCCGACGACAGTACGGCGCTCCGCGGGGACCGTGGCGAGAAGTTCGGACTCGCCCGCGACCTCGGTGTACCACGCGACGCTGCCGGGGTTAGCGCCGTTGCCCCAAGTGATCACAGGTTCAGCGAAGAGTTTGGCGGCGGCGTCCCCAGCGCGGGCGCGCAGGAATTCCTGGAGCCGTGCATAATCTTCGAGAAGCGGGCGAGCTGCGACTACAAGCGGCGTAAGACCGGCCAGACTGGTTTGGGCCAGAAACCGCATTGGAGTTCCAGAAAGTTCACTGCTGAATTAATGACTTTGTGCCGTGCGGTGAGTCAACGGCAGATCACGGACAGGCGGCTCGATTATTGGGCTCCGGCCTCACATATCCGAGAACGCAGCTGCCTCGCACTACGGTTCGGCACAAATTGCTCGATCGGTGTTCAAACAGGGAGCGGCGAGGAGGTTCTTTTGGCACCGACCTCTTGGCCGGAGGCCGCCCCCGAGCGATCGGGGCACTCCACTGGGGACTATCGGCCCCCAAACGAGGGACCAACCTTGATCTCGATGATTGAGAGCATCAGGATCTCCGGGTGTCATGCTGCGGCGGCTTGCGCGGCGCCAGCGGTGATTGCATCACGGCAGGATTTGTTCAAAATCGTACGCTAAGCCCGCCGCGGTCAGGAACGAGTTGCGAACGCAACGGGCTGGCGCCACTGCGGGCCATAGCGGTAGAGTATCACACTCCCGGCGGTCTCTCGAACAGTTTCCTGGACAAGCGCTCGCTCTTCGCCAGCCCTTGATCCGTCGGCACAACGGACTTCGCCTTGCCGACTGGATTTTATAACCGCGGCAGAACCTGGGGCGGGTTGGCGTCGGGATCAGGCAGGGTGACCGCGGCAGCGGACGAGGTCCGGAAGGTAGGGCACGTTCCGGCAGGCTTGGGTGTCGAGCCCGGCGCCGAGGTAATCTCGGAAGGCGGCGCCGAGTTTGCGGCAGGTTTTGGCCAACCCGAGGAAGACGTCGCGGCAGTCGCGTCCGGCCGGGCTGCTTCTGGGTAGCGCGATCGGCGCCAACAATGCGTCCGCCAGCGCCTACTCGTTACAGCAG
>JBOHMN010000071.1:0-2075 GCA_050730175.1 Acetobacteraceae bacterium
AGCGAAGATAAAGATCGGCCTTGGAGCGTCGTCCGACGTGGCGCGCGTAGAGGCAGCGCGCGAGAGACTTGGCGACGGCGTGCTGTTGATGGTCGATGCGAACGGGAATTACACGCTTGACGAGGCCATGGAGAGTATGAGTCGCCTCGCACCCTACGGAATTCATTGGTTCGAGGAGCCACTCGCCCCCCAGGACATTTTCGGTTACGCGGCGTTGCGGCAGCGGGCACCCATGCCCATCGCCGCGGGGGAGGCCCTGTACACGGCGTGGGACTTCAAACGTCTCCTCGATAGTCGGGCCGTCGATGTTGTGCAGCCCGACATCACGCTCTGCGGCGGTCTCAGAGTGGCCCGTGAAATCGCAGTCCTGGCACGCCTCAATCATGTTCGACTGTCCCCACACATCTGGGGCGGAGCCATTGGCCTCGCCGCTGCCTGCCATTTCGTTGCCAGCCTCCCCGACTATCCCCACAGCACAAACGTACCGTACCCGCCTTTCATCGAGTACGATGTCGGCGACAACCCCCTTCGCGATGATCTGCTTGTCGAGCCTATCCGGCCAATGCGAGGATGCCTGCAGCTGCCGGAGGGGCCGGGACTCGGCGTGCGTCTTGATGAAGACATGACCGCGCGCTACCTGCGGGCGGACTAACCGGCATGCCCGAGGCGGCTGCCCAAGTGCGGGATGAGACCGGAGAGACGACGCCCGTTCTCGAGGCGGTCGGCTTGCGGACTCACTTCTTTACCGACCTTGGAGTGATACGCGCAGTGGACGGGGTAACGCTCCGGGTAGTGCGCGGCGAAACGCTGGCGCTGGTCGGCGAATCGGGTTCCGGAAAGTCGGTGACCGGCCTTTCCGTCATGCGCCTGCTGGGACGGACGTCCGGCCGCATTGTAGGCGGTGAGATCTTCTTTGCCCGTCGCAGCGGGATGCGCGTGGATCTCGCGCGGATCCCCGAAGACACGATGCGAGCGATACGCGGGCGCGAAATCGCGATGGTCTTCCAGGATCCGATGTCGAGCCTCAACCCAGTGTTCACCGTGGGCGAGCAGATCGCCGAAGTCATCGTTCAGCATCAGCATCGGAGCCATGCCGAAGCGCTCGGAGAGGCCGTGTCCCTGTTGCGCCTCGCCGGCTTGCCAGCGGCCGAACAGAGAATAACCGATTATCCGCACCAATTGTCGGGCGGAATGCGCCAGCGCGTGATGATCGCAATCGCTCTGGCGTGTGACCCGCTGCTTCTGATTGCCGACGAACCGACGACCGCATTGGATGTGACGGTGCAGGCGCAGATTGTGGCACTCCTGGCGCGGTTGCAGCGCGAGCGACGATTGAGCGTCATCTTCATCACCCACGATCTTCGACTGGTGTCGGAGATCGCCGACCGGATTGCAGTGATGTACTGCGGCCAGGTGGTCGAAGAGGGAAGGGCCCAGGACGTCCTCTCGGAGCCGCGCCATCCGTACACGCTCGCACTCCTGGATTGCGTGCCTTCGCCCAAACGCTCCCGGACGCTACGCGGCATTCCAGGGTATCCGGCCGATCCTGCGGATCCTCCGAACGGTTGCCGGTTCCACCCGCGTTGTCGATTTGCCGTGGAAGAGTGCCGGACGAAACCCCCACCCTTCCTGGTGGCGGAGCCGGGCCATCTGTCGCGGTGCATTCGCCACGCGGAGCTCCGGGCGCTCCGATGAGCGGCGCGGCCGATCTCGTCGAGGCAAAGGCGCTCCGTAAATATTTTCCGATCCGAAAGGGGCTGATGGGCCGGATTACGGCCCACCTGAAGGCGGTGGACGGAGTGGACTTCGCCGTGCGGCGGGGTGAGGTTCTGGGCCTCGTGGGCGAGTCCGGATCGGGAAAGTCCACGGTCGGCCGTCTGGTATTGCGCCTGATCGAGCCCAGTGCGGGTGAGATACGCTTCGACGGAATCAGCTTAACCCACCTCAACCAGCCAAAGCTACGCCGAATGCGCCGGCGCATGCAGATGATATTTCAGGACCCTTACTCCAGCCTCAATCCACGCATGACAGTCGGCGAAGCGATCGCTGACGCGCTGCGGACGCACGGGCTTGCC
>JBOHMN010000072.1:0-3857 GCA_050730175.1 Acetobacteraceae bacterium
CCGCACGCTCGGAGCACCGGGGCGGCGCCCTCCCTGACGCCGCTTCGATCACGATCCTCATGAGGTTGCTGCGCGGTTCATACGACTCGCGCCGGCGTCGAACCGGCACAAAGTGCGTCGAACGAAGTTCCCTCTTGTGAACCCAGAACCATTTGCGCAGCCCCGAACCCTTGTCGCCAGAACCCATAGACTCGCGCAGCTCGTAGCCTGATTCCTCCCGCGTCGCCCGTGCCACCCGCTCGTCGAACGCGAGGCTGATCTTACTGCGGTCCGGATCAACCGGAATCCGCACATTGGAGCGGAACGTCCGCAGCGTTGCAGGGCTTACCCCGAAGCGCCTCGCCACTTCCTTCCAGTGAACGCCGGCGAAGAAAAACATTCCGCAGGCATAAACCGCGACTTGGTACGTCTGTCGCCGTTTCAGAGAAGCGAACCATCGGAGATCGCCGTTCAGGTCAACTTCCTCCACCGACCTTGGGACCGGCGGAAGTGGCTGCGGCGGGGGCAGCGCATCCGGCGGCGAAGCATCAGCGTCTTTTTGTGGGCTGGTCGCGCTGCCGCCCGCCACAGCAAGGAGCGGTAACTCGCGCTGGCCCACAGCGCGGGTAATCCTGGCCAACGGCCCGCGACGGCCATGAGCGGCCGGCGCAGCCGATGGCGATTCCGTAGGTCCCCTGGGAAGATCCGCCGTCCCGGCCCGTCTCCCCGCCGCCGGCATTGATGCGAACGGCGCCGATGGATCGGCAACAATCGGCACCGCAGCCGGCGGCGACAGCGCAACCAGTTCCGCTGCTGGCCGAACATCCCGGACAGCTGGCACCGAAACCGGGATCTTCGGCGCCGGCGCCACCGTTGCCTCGACCTCTGCCAGACGCGCCGGAGCAGACGGCGCCGCATCGGGGTTCCTACTGTGCGCAATCTGCGCCGGCCCGGCTGCGTGGCCACAACAAGCTTCCCGCCGAGCCAGGAATCTCCAAGGCTCACGATCCAACCCGAGACCCAGTTCTGGATCCCGCAAACTGTCCGGATCCGGCTTGTGCAAAAGCCACCGCGACGGCGCCGGAACGCCGAGACGCCACGCTTTACCACGCACGGCTCCTACGGTTCTGCCGAGTAGCCGCCCGATAATCTCGCAATGCACTCCCGCAAGCCGCCAGATGATCATCACTGTCGTTTCGGTCACCGACCAGCCACGGGGCCCGGCCTTGCGCAGCGGCCGCTCATGCGGCGTCGGAAGTCCGATCCGCACCAGATGCTCGTCAAGCGCCGCGCGCGTGAGGCGGAGAAAACTGCAAAGCGCTTCGGCGCCTTGCCCCGCGGTCACCATCCCCGAAAGCAAGCGGTCGAAGGAATGCATACCCTCCGACGCGAGTGAGCAGAACGACTTGAAAAGCTCGGAAATCCGGGCCTTCCGTGGAGACGATCCTGCTCCAACCGCCGCCGACACCATCCTCCTCCGGCATTGCGACCGGGAGAGGCTAAATAAGTTTCTACCTTTATGTCAACGAAAAACTGTTATCGTAGATTCGCACGCTGGTGGACCGGTCTACTCGCCAGAACCAGCGCCCAAAGCTGACGCAGCTAAGGCGGCGAAGCAGTTTTGCCGTCTCGCAAACCAAGCACATCCCGCAGAGAATCAAGAATTCCAAGCTCAGTCAAGAACTCAGCCTCCTTCCGGCTGCGCCGCTTCTCCTGTTCGATCCTTTCTTCGATCGCTGTCGCCAGCCGATCGAGCATGCTTTTGAGATCCCGAACATCCGCTCGAGCCAAAGCCGGCATCGGCTTCCCCGGGAGGAGTTCACGGGGGTCCAGATCAAGAACGCTCGCCATTTTCACCAATGTCCCGACCGTAATATTCGTGGTGCCTTGCTCAAGCTCGAAAATATAAGATTGCTTGACCCCGGCGCGCTCACCGAGCTGGGCTTGCGTCAATCCTGATTTTTTCCGGGCAGCAAACAACCTTCTCGCAATACCCTTCAAATACTTAACGATTTCTTCTTGATATTCCCCGTCCGTTCTGGACTGTTTTGCCATCCCAGCCACGCCTCCCGTGCTTCCTCCAGACAACGCAGACACCTCGACCCCACGAGAATCGGATCGCACCACCCTCGCCTGCCGGGCTTATCCAACCCCCCGGTCGTTTCGCAATCCCCGTTCGCACCGACCTCCGCGAATTAGGTGAGTGAAATTCGAGAGGGGATGAACGATGCGCCCCGCACTCCTCACCGTGGCAATGATGCTGACTGCGGCCTGCGCCGCACGCGCTGACTTCGTTCTCCTCCCCGGCGCCAAGCTCACCCGCCCGGCCGCTCTTGTTTCCCGACCCGGACCAGGGCCAGCCCAGCTACACCTTCCGCTCCCCCCTCTCCCCCCGCCCGTCATGAGCGGAGAGATCGCAGCCGGCTTCGGTGACCACGTTCCACTCTCCTTTGCCTGCCGGCAGATCGTTCCGCAAGGCATCGACGTCATCTTCGGCCCAGGCGCCCATCCCGACACCAGGGTCAGCTGGAAAGGTGGCGAGACCTGGGCCGAGGTGCTTCGCGACGCGGTCAGGCCACTCGGACTGCGCCTCGTCCTGACACGGACGACGGTCGAAATCCGCGGATAGCCCCATTCGCATTTTCCCCGGGCAAGCTTCTCGCGTGACCTGTGGAGCCCGCCCGATGCTCAGCCTCGAACAGAACGCCGTGACCGAATGGTTCACTGAGCTTCGTCCGCCCGACGTGAAGGACGGATGGCCACCAGCGGTGCGCCCGATCGAGATCGTCACCGAAGCCGCTCCGCTTCTGGAAGAGCTCGGGAGGCGGCTCGATCAGCTCCGGCAACTCGACGCCGGTTCCCTTGCGAGCGCGATGCAGTCGCGCCCTTTGCGCGCCGATCTGAAGGCAATCCTTGCCCAGACTGGCGCCGCCCGCACGATGCGGCTGCTCCACTGGCTCGCAGAGCAGGACCTGCCGAACTCCCACGCCATCGCGGTCGCCCTCACCAGAGGCGACACCCCAGAGGCCCGTGCGCTTCGCGCCGCGGTCGCCGTCGTCACCCGGCGGGCCACGCTCGGTCGCGTCTTCGCCCCCGACCGTATCGCGGCGCTCAAGTCCGCCGCCGAAGCGGCACTGCAGGAATCCACTTGATGCGTCCCCTCCCTGTCCTCCTTCTCACCGGTTCCACGCTGCTCGCCGGGCTCTCCGCTCAGGCGCAAACCACGACTACCGGCAGCGCCGGCTGCGCGGTCCTCGTGCAATCCGCCGCCAACGCCATGTCCGCCCGCATGGCCGCCGACAACCAGACCATCAAGCAGCCGAGCAGCGTCACCAACCTCTCCTGCCTCAACAACTTCTTCAACGGCGTCGGCCTCAACCTCGTCACCAATCTCCTTAACCCGGCAACTCTTCTTGCATCGGTAGAGGGCCAGATCTGCAATGCCGTGCAGCAGACCTGGAACTCCTGGCTCGGCCAGGTCCAGTGCGGACTGACGGTCACGGGCTTCAACTTCGGCTTCGGCGGGCTCGGCGGCGGCCTCTCCTGCCCCTCCCTCAGCTTCGGCGGCGGCGGACCGCCGATCGCCAACATCGGGCTTGGCGCCGGAACAAACGGCTCCGGCAACGGCCTCTACATCAACGGCAACGGCCTGCCGCCCACCGGCTATAGCCTGCCGTCCACTGCCCTCGGCAGCTTTTAGGAAAACCGCGATGCACCGCATGAAGCTCTGTGCGGCCGTGGCGGGCGGGATCGTCATCGGCGCCGTGGCGTTCAACAGCATCCCCGCCTACGCCGACATGCCTGTGATCGATTGGACCGCAATCGGCAAGGCGATCCAGGAGATCGACATCCTGGGCACCATCAACTCCGCCATCAGC
>JBOHMN010000073.1:0-8646 GCA_050730175.1 Acetobacteraceae bacterium
GTACTGAAGATGTCGCCCCCCGAAATCGCTGCCGAGGAGATCCCATGCAAGCTTAAAGAGCTTGAATTTTTCAACCGCACCGTGGGTCGGTGTTTGCCACAGCTTCTCGAACAGCGCGCGCGTTTTAGGATTGCTCAGCACCGAGACGTCCGCTGGCATTTGCAACACGCTTCCGCCCGACAGCTCGCGCACCTTAGCGCAGATCTGATCGTAGTTCTGGGTAGCAAAATAGATTGCCGCATACATGTAATGACGATTGTAATTCACAAAACCGTTCCCAAGCTCCTCGCAATTCTGAATTTGGCCGTGGATCATGGCTTCGATCATGCCGTAAAGGGCGGCTAGGTGGCCGAGATCGTCGATCACTGCCGGTACGCGATCGATACCCATCGACTGCGTGATACGATGCGCCAAGCCCAATAGGAGCTTCACTTTGACAGCATAACGAACGGCGGCCTGATGGTTAGACAGGGTGTGTGCAGGCGTTCGGAAATAGATTTGGCGCGATCGCTCGATATCATTGTGAGTGAATACACGCTCCCACGGCACTTTGACATTCTCACAGATAACAACGCAGTCGCTTTCGTCGAAATGATAGGAGAGATAGTTATCGAACTCGCTGACCGCGTAACGCTCGTACGGCTTGCGCGACCACAGCGCTAAACCCGGTGCGTTAGGCGGTACCACACAGGTGACCGATTCACTCTCGTGCCCTTCGGCAAGAGGCAGAATATTGCCAATCCAAATCTCATCGCTAAAGGCAGCGCTTGTGGCCAGCATCTTCATGCCGTTGATCGTGATGCCCGAGTCATTCTCAGCGGTAACGGATAGGCTCGGTACAACCGATGATTCGCGCTGATAGAGCCTTTTGTCGCGGGTACCCTGCGGCGGGGCCACGGCATGCGAAAGGAAGACGTCATTGGCGCGGCAGTAGTGATAGAACCTCTCGACATGGGCACCGAATGGGTTATCGAAGGCCTCTGGCTGCATCGCCGCGCCGGTGATGTAGCCGCCCACGAAATCCGGCGATCGACCCATCATACCGTATGTCAGTTCGGCAATGGCCTCGCAGCAACGAGTGCGGCGTTGTAGATCCGCCTGCGAGCGCGGCTTAAGAAAGTAGGTGGCGTAACGCTCCCCACCCTCCTCATATGACAGGATATTGCGAAAACGCTCTTCGAAGCGCGCGTCATAGATACGCGAATATGAGCGGGCTGCGTTACAAAATCCCGGATGAGCAGTCACGTCCGTGACTCGCTCACCCCCAATATAGACTGTACGGCCGTCGCGGAGGCCGGCGAGGTACGTGTTGCCAGTTTTTATCATTGCCCATTCCGGTGATCAGCAATTCGTGGCGTCAAAGGTAATGCTCGCGGTGTCGGTTCCGAAGTTCCTGGCCATCGGCCGATGCCTCGATCGAGACATGGGCTCTTCATCTTCAGTGGCCCGCTGATCCGCCCCGCCCGCTGCAAACAGCACCGCGCTTCGGAGGCAGGACACCAGCCGTGCCGGGCGCGTCATATTTGGCGCGCCGCGCGGGCGTCGAAAACGGCGGCCAGCGACTCCTCGGCCGCTGCAAGGGAGAGTTCTACATCTGCATCGGTGTGACTGTAGCTGATATGGTTCCTTTTCAGGTTCATCGGGATTTCGAGTACTCCGCGGCAGATGAGCTCCTGGCGGTAGCGGATATAGAGAGCCTTATCATTCGCGAGCAGGTCGTCGAAGCTGCTGATTTCCCGAGCGGTCATGAAATACATAGTGTAAATCGAGCCGAAACCAGCGATAGTACATGGATAGCTGCGACGGGCTACGATCTGGCGAAGGCCTTCCCGCATCTTGTCGCCAAGGCGGAAGATATGTCGGTGCACCGCACCGTCTTCGAGCGTGGTGATCGTGGCCAGTGCCGCCGCCAGACTGCTGGCGTGCCCATTGAAGGTGCCAGAGAAGAAGACATCGCCATTGACGTGAGTATTGAAGCGCTCCATGTACTGGGATTTACCACCCACAGCCGCGATCGGGAAGCCATTGGCAATAGCCTTGCCCATTGTGGTGATGTCCGGCATAACCCCGCACACCGATTGATAGCCGCCGATATGATGGCGGAATCCGGTGATCACCTCGTCGAAGACAAGAAGTGCCCCGTCCTCGTCGCAGATCCGGCGCAGGCCTTCCAAGAATTCTAGTTTTGGTAGAATGCATCCAACATTGTGGGGGACGGGCTCCAGTATGACGCCGGCGATCTCGCCACGGTTACGTTGAAATGCGGCCTCTACGTCCTCCAGATCGTTGAACCGGCAAACGAGTGTGTTCTCTATTGCCTCGCGTAACATACCGGCCGAGCCTGGATCCCAGGCGTTGGTCAACTGAGGTTCGCTAATAACGTTGCGGAGCACATAATCGTGCCACCCGTGGTAACAACCCTGGAATTTGATGATCTTTCGCCGTCCAGTCACGGCACGCGACAGCCGGATCGCGTGAAACGTGGCCTCGGAGCCTGTGCAGCAGAGCAGCACTTTATCGACCGAAGGCACGTGCGCGACGATCTTTTTGGCGAGCGCGAGCTCCAAATAATTAGTGCTCACGCCGTAAAGGTCCGCCGAGCGGATAGTCTCGGACACACGATCAACAATATGTGAGTAGCAGTGGCCGAGAATAATAGGTCCGAAGGCCGCGTGGTAGTCGACGTACCGGTTACCGCCTTCGTCCCAGATGTAGGCACCATTGGCGCGTCGCACGCAGAGGGGCGGTTCGATCATGCGAATAGAGGTGTGCACGCCACCCGGCGCGTACAATTTGGCCTCCTCGCGAAGTTTCCAGTTCAGGTTGTCGTGACTAAGCGTAACGTCGCTGATCGCTTCCTCCATGTCAGCATTCCTTACCTACGGGCCAAAGTAAGCGCTGTCGCGTCGATGGAACTTTCATTCGTCCACCTTTGTTGAGTACAGGCGCCAATAACGTCAGGACGGTCCGCGATGATGCGATCCGATGAGGCTTCGCTGGTCGTATGAAACCCGTGCATCCTATTTCGTTACGATTTTGGCTGGAAGTACAAGCGAAGGGTCCACCCCGTAACGTTCCAGAATCTTCTTCTGGGTTCCATTAGCCTGCTCGACGCGCAGGCCTTGGTAGACGGCCTGGGTTAGCTCAGTTTCACTCTTTGCCAGACCCACGCCCAGGAGATCTCCCGTAACGACCTTGGCAGCTAGATGATATTCTTTTGGGAAATGCGACCCTAACCAGCTCATAATGAAGTAATCATTCATGATCAGGTCAGCGCGTCCATTTGACAAAAGTCGTGTCAGGTCTGCCTGATTCGGCGCCGTCATAATGCGCATTGACGGTTTCCCCTCGGCCACGCATTTAGCGCTCTGGGTTCGGAGCGCTTGCTCCTCCACCGTGCCTAGGAGAGCTCCCCCCGGAAGACCACACGCATCGCTTAAGCTCCCAATATGCTTGGGATTCCCAGCTTTTACCAATACCCCGTCGGCTGCCCGCATGTATATAACGTAGTCAAGTTTCTTAGCCCGAACGGGCGTGTAATATAAATTGTCCCACATGATATTGATTTGGTCGCCCATCACGGCTGGCAGGAGGCCCGACCAGCCGCCGACGACGAATTTGTAGCGTATGCCTACGCACTTCAGAACCGCACGAGATAGATCTGCGTCAATTCCAATGATTTTACTGAAGTCCTTGGGATCCCGATAAGCGTACGGCTGTTCTTCCCCGTCAACCCCGATGGTGACCGTCTTGCCAACCAGCGCCGGATAATCCTTTGCCAAGTCTTGAGGTGCACATTTCAGGTTCTCTTGGGCTCGCGCTGATGTAAATGGGACCGCGGAGCATCCTGCAACTAACGCACCCATCGCCAGCATGGTAGTCCAAATTGGTCGCTTCATTCACGCCTCCACCCTCTCGCTACGGGAATGTCCCGTACTCTGTTGAAAGTCGCCTAACGGTCATTGCCCAATAGCGCTCTACGCGGCCACAGCGTGTGGCGCAAACGTCATTGAGCTAGCGTTTTTCTCCTCAAGGGCGGCCAGCGCCTTCCGCAGCACCGGCAATTGCTTGTGAGCCTTCAGCCGGCGGAACCCCTTGGCATCGATCCGGTTCGCGGCTCGATCCTGGATCGCCGCACCGGTCCAGCGCAGGGCCATCGGTGCATCACGCCAACGCTTCACGTTGCGGCACACTCGCCGGATGCTACCCATCATGTTCTCAATGATGTTCGTGCGGGCCAAAGAGCGACGCAACGGCGGCGGCGGCTTGAGACGAACCACCCCCAGCAACTCGTCCACCCTCTCGAGGAGCGCAGTCGAGACCCCTGGTGCCATCTGCTCCAGCCGGCGGGCCGGGTTGCGGATCAGTAGCTCCGCCCTTCTGGCATCGTGGAGTTCCCACGCCTGGCACAGCGTTTTGCGCACCGAGGTGTGCAGATGCTTGGGAAGGCGCTGCATGATATTGCGCCCCTTGTGCACTTGGCAGGACTGAACGGGCGTGAGCTTACCGAACGTCCGGCGGATCGCCTTCCGCAGCGCCTTCGCCCCGTCGATGATAAACAGCCGGCAGACCTTCGCGTCCAACCCCCGTTCAACCAGATTGCCCAGCAGCGCTTGCACCACCGCCGCGTTCTCCGTCGCGCCTTCCAACACACCGAGCGGGCGCTTCACCCCATCGCTGTCGATGCCGACCGCAGCCAGCAGCACCAGATCGTCCTCGATATGAATGCCATCGATCCGGATCAGCAGCAGGTCCAGGTTCGACAGATCCGCCGCCATCCATTCGGTCATTTGCGCCGCTGATAGCGCCACGAACTGGCGCGACACCGCAGACTTCGACCGGCCGGCACCGAGCGGCGCCAGAATGTCGCCCCCCGGCAGCCGCATGACGCGGCCAAACTGCCGGGTTGAGACGTTGATCAGCCTCAGATTCATTGCCCACCGCCCCGGCAGGTCTTCCGACTGCGCGGGTTGCCAACTGGGAAACGCCATCTCCTCACCGTGGCGGACCCGCACCCGCGGCCGGTCCAGCGCTACCTGCCCACCGTGGAAGCCGAGCTCGTCTTGCGTCTTGCCCCAGCGCTGGCCAGCCTTGCCATCCTCGAGACCATAACGCGGGCCACACAGCTCGACCGCGTCCTGCTCCATCATCCGGCTCAGCACGCTCACCCCCGTCGTCAGGCAAAACCGCTCGAAGCTGGCCCCGACCCGCTGCCAGGCTTCGGCAACCGCCGCCTCTGGCACCGGCGCCGCTGCCTCTCTACCCTTCCCCATGGCGTTGCTCTCCTTCGTGGATTCCACACCCCGAGCCTACCGGCTCAAGGCGGGCAACGCCGCCAGAAAAGTTTCAACAAACGCCGGGACATCCCCGCGCCTCGTATCGCGACGGCATCACCCCGAGTGTTGGCGGCATTCCAGATTCGCCGCGAACTGAGGATCAGCGCTTTTCCTTATCTTCCGAGTGACCCGTCTCGGCGCGGCCTCTGGCGGAAAGATGGGCAATCGGCAGGTGCCAGCCATGCCAGATCGCCATGTACCGAAGAACGAAACACAACACCCCTCCCACCAGCGCAGAGACGCCGTATGGAATGCCGAATACATGGCCGATGACCACGAGGGCGGCGCCGGCGAGCGCGGCAACAGCATAGAGATCCGAACGCAACACTTGAGGGATCTCGCTGAGAAGAACGTCGCGCATCATGCCGCCGCCGATGCCGGTCAGCATGCCGAGAAGGGCCGACATGACCGGGCTCAATCCGAATTGGATCGCTTTCTCTGCACCGGCAACTGCGAAGAAGGCCAACCCCACGGCGTCGAACAGAAGCACCGGAGTGTGCAGTTTGCTAACGCCGGCATAGGAGAAGAATGTGATGAGCCCGGCCAAGACGGAGACCAGCAGGTATCGCTCATCGGATAGAGCGGCCGGCGGTACTGCGCCGATCAATACGTCGCGCGTGATCCCCCCGGCGTTCCCGGCGACGAAGGACAGGACAAGGATTCCGAAGATATCGAGCCGGCGATTGACCGCGGCAAGCGCCCCGCTGATCGCGAAGACGAACGTGCCTCCCAGGTCGAGAATATGCACGAAGGTTTCAATGGTGATCACGACGGCCCCGCTCGCGAAAGCGTAGCGGACCGAGCCCGCCGCACGAAATAACAGTTAGGACCAATCCGATCATTAGCCACCGGAGTAGGTGAGCGCCACCCCGCAACGCATTCGGTTCGCAGCTTTCGATACAAACGACGTCAGCTTGCGCCGAGCCAGGCCAGCGCGCCGACGACCAATGCCTCGACGCCAGTCTCTATGGTAGGATGTAAGACTGGCGCAAATTGCGGACTATGATTGACCGGCAGTTCGTTCAATTTACCCGCTGCCCTGGCCTTGGCGTAAATTTCGGGATCATTGCCACCCACGAACCAAAACACCGAAGGCACTTGCCATGCGGTACCGAAGCAGCCGAAATCCTCGCTCGCCGGCGCCGGTCCGGTGTGCTTGACCCGGTCGGCGGAAAAATAGCCGCGAAACGCTTCGGCGATGCGATTGCTCGCGGTTTCGTCATTTACGTTGAGCGGGTAGCGGTCGAGCGGCGTAATCTCCGGTTTGCGCGGAGCCCCCGAGGCTTCGGCCTCGGCATTGACGATCCGCTCGATCGCAGCCAGTACGTGTTTGCGCACACTGGCATCGAATGTCCGCACATTGAGCTTGATGACGGCGTCGTCGGGAATGACGTTCTCCTTGGTACCGGCCTGCAGCACGCCGACCGTGACCACTGCCGCATCGTTTGCGGCAACCTCGCGGGACACGACTGTCTGGAGCCGCAGGACGACCGAGGCCGCCATAACGACGGGATCGATGCTTGCCTGCGGCATCGAGCCATGCGCACCGCGCCCGAACAGACGGATTTGCAGGCTGTCCGCCGCGGAAGTGATCGGTCCGGCGCTGCCTGCGACGGTGCCGGCAGCGCCGACCATGACATGCTGGCCAAGCACGACCTCCGGGGCGGGGAACCGTTTGAGCAGGCCATCGTCGATCATCGCCTGGGCGCCTTGCGCGGTTTCCTCACCGGGCTGAAAAACGGCCATCAATGTGCCCTTCCAGGCGCCGCGCGCTTGCGACAGCAATGTCGCGGCACCGACCAGCCAGGTGACATGCATGTCATGGCCGCACATCTGTCCCACCGGCACGGTGTTTCCTTCGGTATCCTTCGCCGAGACCTTGCTGGCATAGGCAAGGCCGGTGTTCTCCGCGATCGGCAGCGCATCCATATCGGCGCGCAGCATCACCGTCGGCCCCTCGCCGTTCCGGAGCAGTCCAACCACCCCCGTCTTGCCCACGCCGGTCGTCACCTCATAGCCGGCCTTTTTGAGTCTGTTGGCGGCAATGCCCGCCGTTCCCGTCTCATGCATCGATAATTCGGGGTGGGTGTGGATGTCTTTATAAACCGCCTCGAGATCAGGCAGCAGCTTGCTCAAGTCTCGTAGGATGACTGAAGCGCCTTGAAGCGAAGTCTGCGCGACCATGGCAATCTCCCGATCAAGGCGCGGCTTTTCTCTGGAAAAGCCGAGAAAGATTGACGGCCATAATCACGCACATCGGCAGCAACCGCAAGACCGGCTCTTACCGTAGCCCGCCGTCTCGGCAATTTATAAGGAAGGTTATTCTGTCTGAGGGGGAAGGCTATGGCTGGCTTTGTTGACTGTCGAGGCGCAATCAGGATGACAACCGGCTCGAGCAAGCAAACAATCGCTCGGGCGCGCAATCCGGTCGCCGCGGACCGGCCACGTCCACCGGAACAGGAGGAACCCATGACCACGCATAAGGTTGGCTACCTCATCGGCAGCTTCGCCAAAGGCTTTATCAACCGCAAGCTCGCCAAGGCGCTGGTGCGGCTGGCCCCGCCGGAGCTTGAGATGTCGGAGATTTCGTTCAAGGATCTGCCGCTTTACAGTTACGACTATGATGCCGACTATCCGCCGGCCGGCAAGGCGTTCAAGGATGCGATCGCGGCTGTCAATGCTGTGCTGTTTGTCACCCCCGAATACAATCGCTCGATACCCGGCGGGCTGAAGAACGCGATCGACTGGGCCAGCCGCCCCTACGGCACCAATTCGTTCGCGCGCAAGCCGTCGGCGGTGATCGGCACGTCGCCGGGCGCGATCGGCACCGCAGTCGCGCAGCAGAATCTGCGCAGCGTCCTTGGGTTTTGCAATTCGCCCCAGATGAACGCCCCGGAAGCCTATATCCAGTTCACCTCGGGTCTCATCACGGACGACGGCGAAGTCACCAACGACGGCACCGCCGACTTCCTTCGCAACTTCATGCAGGCGTTCCACGTGTTCATCGCGCGGGTTCGCTCGGTGCTGCCGAAGGACGCGTAATGCATACCGTTGCGTGATGTCGCAATGCCCTCACGCAGTGGCAGGGAAGATAACTTCCAAGGGTTTGAAGTCTGGACTCCCAGCGAACGACTGGCGCGAGCCCCTGGGTCCTCGGGAATGTCCCGTACTCTGTTGAAAATCGCCTAACGGTCATCGCTCGATAGCACTCTACGCGGCGACAGCGTGTGGCGCAAGAGTCATTGCGCTGAGCCTTCTGCTCCTGAAGAGCAGCCAAATCCTTCCGCAGCACCGGTAATTGCTTGTGAGC
>JBOHMN010000074.1:0-4508 GCA_050730175.1 Acetobacteraceae bacterium
GGCGCCGCCGGTCGGCGCGTCGCCGGTGTCGCTCACGACCGTGACACCGGAGGCGGCAAGCCCGGTTGCGATCACATGCGGGAGCGGCAAGAGATCGGGCGAAAAGTCGCCACGGCGGCGCCACAGCTCGTCGGCAAGGCGTTCTGCGGCGTCCCGCGCGGCGATCGCATCGGCGTCGGCGCAGGCCAACGCGGCGAAGCCGAGACCGGGCACGTCGATCCAGGGTTGGACCGGGAAGATCGAAGCGTGCAGCACGGTGCCGTCCGCTTCCATTTGCCGCGCCGCGTCGGCGACCGGCTTCAATGGACCATCGGTCGTGCGGGCGACGACGGGCGTCACCAGAACAGGGCGCTTGGCGAGCGCCATGACCGGCCGCCGCCTGCCGGCCACGACATCCAGCATCAGCCGGGCCGTGCGCTCGCCGGTTTCGTAGATGTCGGTGTGCGGGTACTGCTGGTAGCCGACCAGGAATGTGTCCGGTTGCAACATGCGCGGCGTGATGTGGCCATGCAGGTCGAGGCTGACGCCGATCGGCTTGCCTGCCGGCAGGATGGCGCGCAGTCTCTCAACGATCTCCCCCTCGCCGTCCGGCTCGTCGACGAGCACGAGTGCGCCGTGCAGCGCAAGCAGCAGCCCGTCCAGAGGGCCTGCCTGCCTGAGGCGTGTCTCGATCTCGCCCATAAACGTCTCGAACGTTTCGCGCGTACAGCTTCCCGCGGCGGCAGCGTAGGCGGCGAACAGCGCTACCGGGATCGCACCCGCCTCACGCAGCACGGCAAGAAAGCCCGGCACCTCGACACGCGCGGCGCCATAGCCTGCCAGCAGTTCATCACCGTGCAGGACGTAATAGGTCTCGAACACCTCCCGCGTGGTCGGAATCGGCGAGAACGTGTTCGTCTCCTGCATCAGCGAGGCGATCGCGATGCGCGGCGATGTCAGCTTGGTCACGGGCCTCTCTCTTCCTCTTGCGAGATTCCGCTGCTGCCCCGCAAATTCGGCGGATCGGCAATGCTCAGCGCCGGCCCGCCGGGCAACGGACGTTCGAGGAACGCTGTTCCCCGCTCCACGACGCGTCAAGCAGGCGGCATTTCGTGTCGCGAAACGCCTGGCCGTTGTCCGGCGCTCCGCCGCGATGCATTCTCTCTTCGTCCTCTGGCCGGTGTGCCGAGGCGTGTGAGTGCCTGATGAGAGGGTATGACTACATCATCGTCGGCGGCGGAAGCGCAGGCTGCCTCGCCGCTGCCCGGCTGGTTAACGAGTTCGGCGCGCGCGTGCTGCTCCTGGAAGCGGGCGGCGACTACAAGGGCTGGCTACTGCAGGCGCCGGCCGGCTTCAGCCGCATCCTGAGCGGCACCAAATATCTCACGCAACACGCAACGGTTCCGCAGGGCGAGCTCGGCGGGCGCGTCGCGGTGATCCCGCAGGCGAAGGTGCTGGGTGGCGGCAGCAGCGTCAATGCGCAGGCGTACATGCGCGGCCGCGCGGCCGACTACGACGGATGGGGCACGATCGCACGGACCGATCTCTGGTCGTGGAAGTGCATCCTGCCGCATTTCGTCCGCGTCGAGCGCAACCAGAAATTCAACAATCATTTCCATGGCGTAACCGGCACGCTCAGGGTGTCGGACCAGGGGTTCGTCTGTGATCTGAGCCACATCTATGTGCAAACCGTGCAGGGGATGGGTATACCGTTCACGCCCGACTTCAATCAGGGCGCACCCGCCGGGGTCGGCTATCCGCAGGTGACGGCGGGCGGCGGACGGCGCTGCGGAGCGGTGGATGCGTTCCTCAGCCCGGTCCTCGGCAATCCGAACCTCGTCGTCGAAACCGGCGCTCGGGTGCATCGGTTGCTGATTGAGAATGCTCGCGCCGTCGGCGTCGCCTATCGGCGCCGCGGCGCGATTGAGATGGCGCGCACGGAGGGCGAGGTACTGCTCGCGGCGGGCGCATTCATCTCGCCGAAACTCCTGATGCTGTCCGGTCTCGGCCCGGCGGCGGAGCTCCGCAAGTTCGGCATCGCGGTGATCGCCGACCTGCCGGGGGTCGGGGCCAATCTGCAGGATCATTGCGGCGCGCCCTTGATCGCCAGGGGCAGCGGCGGCCTCGGTTATTTCCGCCAGGACCGCGGTTGGCGCATGCTGGCCAACGGTTTGGAATACGCGCTCTTCCGGCGCGGCCGGATCACCACCAATGGTGTCGAAGCCTGTTCCTTTCACGTGCCGGACGACGTAAGCGGCGATCCGGTCGTGCAGATTTATTGCGTGCCGTCGACCGGCTATGTCGATCCGACGATCCGCGGCTCAGGCAGCATCGACGGGCTGACCTTGCACCCGGTCTTGATGCGCCCGCGCTCGATCGGCTGGGTGCGCCTCGCTTCGGCCGACCCCGAAGCTCTGCCGCTGGTCAACCCGAACTATCTCGCGGAGGCGTGGGACAGAGCACAGCTACGCGAGGGGCTGCGCGTTGCCCGCTCCATTCTGCGCTCCGCGCCTCTCAGCGCCGTGGTCCAGGGCGAACTCGCGCCCGGCCAGGCTGCCGAGAGCGACGCGGCGCTCGACGA
This sequence comes from Acetobacteraceae bacterium, assembly GCA_050730175.1. Lineage (GTDB taxonomy): Bacteria > Pseudomonadota > Alphaproteobacteria > Acetobacterales > Acetobacteraceae > JAKAWQ01. The sequence continues at coordinate 2,561 of JBOHMN010000074.1, forward strand.
TTATCTCCACCGCGCCGTGCGCACCGACTATCACCCGGTCGGCACTTGCCGCATGGGACACGACGGCGATCCGTTCGCCGTCGTCGGGCCGAATCTGCGCGTCTTCGGCATCGACGGGCTGCGCGTGATCGATGCCTCGGTGATGCCGCGCATCGTCACCGCCAACACCAACGCGCCGACCATGGCCGTCGCCGATCACGCTGTCAGCCTCATGCGTTCGTCCACTTCGCTCTCGCCAGGGACCGCCGCGCCACCCGGCGAGCGGCTCGAGACGGCAACGACCCGATGAACAGAGGATCGGAGATGCGCGCATGAATCTCAGGGACCTGAGCGAGACCCTCTATGCGGCCGTTTTGTCTGATATCCTGGATAGTCTCGGTTACAAGAACCAGGCGATGCGGCCGTTCATCCGGCCGCTCGATCCCGAACGCACCTTGTTTGGCCGCGTGCGTACCGGATTGTTCGAGCCGCGCAACGGCGAGCGTCCGGGCGAGCACCCGTACGACATGGAGATCGCTCTGATCGACGATCTCGAACCCGGCGACGTTCCGGTGCTTGCCTGCGGCGGACCGACCGAGACCATCGTGCCCTGGGGCGAACTCCTGACGACGGCCGCATTGCGGCGCGGCGCGGCCGGCGCCGTGACCGACGGGCTGCTCCGCGACGCCCGGATCGTGGCGCGGATGCAATTCCCGGTGTTTCACGGGGGCCACCGGCCGCTCGATTCGAGGGGCCGGAGCAAAATGGTCGCGCGTGACCTCGAGGTCGTCTGCGGCGGCGTGACCGCCCGCCCGGGCGATCTCGTGTTCGGTGATCGGGACGGCGTGGTCGTGATCCCACGGTCGATCTCGGACGAGGTTATTGCCAGGGCCGTCGAGAAAATCAAAGGCGAGAACGTGACCCGAAACGAGCTCAGAGCCGGCGCGACGCTCGGCGAGGTCTATCGCAAATACGAGATCCTGTAGTCGGGGCCGGGTATGGAGCGGAGCGAAACGCAATCCCCATCGGAAACCCGCCCTCCGGCGGCGATCACGGCGCTCGGCATCCGCAAGCATTATGGGCACGTCGAGGCGCTGCGCGGCGCATCGCTCTCAGTCGGCCTGGGCGAGATCGTCGCTCTCGTCGGCGACAACGGCGCCGGCAAATCCACGCTGATGAAGGTCATGTGCGGGGCGATTGCGCCCGACGATGGTCGCGTCGTGCTGGGCGATGGCGAGCCGGTGGAGGTCGGCCGCTTCAACGCGGCGGCGCAGGGCGTGGGCGTCGTCTACCAGGATCTCGCCCTGGCGCCGCACCTCTCGGTGCTGGAGAACGTCTACCTCGGGCATGAGGCGCTGCGCAGCGGACGGCCGCGCTGGCTCGGCCTCCTGGACCGGCGCAGCATGGCGGCCGACGCCCAGGCGGCGCTGCAACGGCTCGGCATCCGGCTCCCCACCGTCCAGGTGCCGGTGAGCCTGCTCTCCGGCGGCCAGCGCCAAGCCGTCGCCATCGCGCGAGCCGTCAAATGGGCGCGGCGGATCGTGCTGCTCGATGAGCCGACCGCATCGCTCGGCACGCGGCAGTCCGATATCGTGATGAACCTGATCCGCAACGTGGCCGGAGAGGGCCTCGGCGTCCTCTTGATCTCGCACGACATGGAACGATTGGCCGAGGTCGCCGATCGCATCGTGGTCATGCGTCGCGGCGCGATCGTGGCCGAGTTCAGAGCGCGCTCGACCACGCTCGCAGAGATCGTGGAAGCGATGCTGGGCGGCGCGTCCCGGCTCGCCCACCCCCGGGCGGGGACATCGGACGCATGACCGCCGGGACGAGAGCCGACCCGACCGACCAGGGACAGGACGATTCGCTGACACTGCCGGCGAACTGGCGCCCGCGCACGGCCGGGCCGGCGCTCAGCATCTTCGCCATCGACGTGGTTCTCGTACTGATCTTCTCGGCTCTGTCGGCG
>JBOHMN010000075.1:0-47532 GCA_050730175.1 Acetobacteraceae bacterium
GACGTGATGAGCGCCGTGCAGCCGGGCGGGCTTGGCGGCACCTATGCCGGCAATCCGTTGTCGGTCGCGGCGGCCAACGCGGTGCTCGACGTGATCGCGGAGGAGCACCTCTGCGAGCGCGCGACCGAGATGGGCAAACGGATCACGGAACGGTTGCATGAGCTTTCGCGCCGCCAGGGTTTCGAGTGCATCGGCGAGGTGCGCGAGCTGGGCGCGATGGTCGCGATGGAACTCGTCAAGGACCGCACGAGCCGCGCGCCCAACCCGGCGCTGGCGGACGCGCTCTTGGCCGAGGCGCAGAAGCGTGGCCTCGTCCTGCTATCGTGCGGCGCCCACCACAACGTGATCCGCATCCTGGCGCCGCTCACCACGCCGATGGCGCAGATCGACGAGGGGCTTGGTATCCTCGCCGACGCGCTCGAAGCCTCGATCTCATCGCTCCAGGCCGCGGCGTGAGCGCCTGATAGCCGCGCTTACGGCGAAGGTTTGCCTGGGGCGGTTCGCTCGTTTTTCGTTCGAAGCTCGCCCGGCCGTCTACGCTGTCCGGGCGGGGTGCGTCATGCACTCTCGCGGCTGAGCAGCAGGCGTTGCAAGCCATCGTGGATCGGAACCGGCGGGGCAAGGCCAAGGGCCTGTCTTCCGGCGTGCGGTGCGCCCGTCGAATGCCGGATCTCACCGGCACGCGCCGGGGCGAAGCGGAGATCGGGCGTGGTCCCGACAATGGCTCCCAGGTGATCCGCGAGGTCGCGGATGGAGACTGCTATCCCCGTGCAGACATTGAAGACAGGCGCCCCGGGCGGGCAAATGTCCATCGCCGCTACCAGCGCGCGCACTACGTCGGAGACGAAAATGAAGTCGCGGGTCTGCGTGCCGTCGCCATAGATCGTCAGCGGCTGGCGTCTGCCGAGGTGCTCGGCGAAAATCGCAATGACGCCGGAGTAGGGCGAGTGCGGGTCCTGCCGGGGCCCGTAGACATTGAAAAAGCGCAGCCCGACCGTAGGGATCCCGTGTACTGTTGTGGCCACCAGGGCGTGCAGCTCGCACCCGTATTTATCGGCGCCGTATGCCGAAAGCGGTCGCTTCGCGGCGTCCTCAGTGAGCGGCAATAGCGCTGGCTCGCCGTAAACGGCGGCCGAAGAGGCGTACACGACAGGGATGGGCCGGGCACGCGCGGCGATCGCGTCCAACAGCGCGACAGTCGCGCCGAGATTGGTCTGGTGCGTGCGCAGCCACTCTCGCGCGCCACGTTCAACAGAGGCGATCGCGGCCAGATGAAAGCAGCCCGCGACGCCGTCCAGAACATCCCCGAGAAGAGCGCGATCGGCGGCGTTGCCCTCGATCAGGGTCGCTTCGGGCGGCAGATTCTCGCGCTTCCCGGTGGAGAGATCATCGATCACCCGCACACGATGCCCAGCCGCCAGCAACGCGTCGCAAAGATGGGAGCCGATGAATCCCGCCCCTCCGGTCACCAGGTACGTGCTCACGCCTCCGCCATCCCCTGTTCGTTCGCATTCAGTAGCGCGCGGTAGCGGCGAAACATGAGCTCCTGGTCGAATTCGCACTCCGCACGACGCCGGTTTGCACTGCCGAGAGAGAGGCGCAACTCAGGCGCCTCCAGCAACCGGCCAATCGATGCTGCCAGGGTTTCGGGATCGTGCCCTGCAACGAAGGGCTTGTTCTCGACCGCAACCATGCCGCCGACATCGCCGACATCGGTCGAGATCACCGGCAAACCGGACGCCATTGCCTCGAGAACGGAAAGCGGCATCTGTTCGGTGTCGGAAGCCAGTGCAAAGATGTCAAAATGACGGTACGCCGGCGCCGGATCGGCAAGTTCCCCCAGGAATTCGACGGCAACGGGAAGTTCTGCGGCGAGCGCCTGCAGCGCGGGGCGCTCCGCGCCGTCGCCGGCGATCACGACCCGCAGAGGATGGGCGGCGGCGGCGGCGGCGGCGGCGCGGAGCAGGCGCGCGAGGTTCTTCTCCGGCCGGAGCGCGGCGACGCAACCGATCACCGGGACACCGTTGTGATGCCGGAGTGGAGCGGGAGCAAACCGGGCGAGATCAATCCCATTCGGAATGTAGCAGACCCGTGATGGCGGCAGGCGCCATACCATCCGCGTGATGTTTTGCAGAGTGCGGGACGGCACGACGACCGTGCTGCGGCGAAGCGCCAGTCTCCGTGCCAGCACCCGGCGGAGAAGCTGGCGATCCTGTTCCTCGACGCCAAAACCATCCTCGGTATGGATGTGGCGTGCCAGCGGCAGCATGTTGGCGATCGCCCACTCGATAGCACCCCAGTTGCTGGTGATGAGCACGTCCGGCCGGAGGTCCGAAAGCAGAGCCCTTGCACGGCGCAGCCGTCCGGCAAACGAGCAACGATCGCGCGCAAATGAGGGGAAAGAGGTAGAAAGCCCGGAAGAAAGGCGGCATCGACACGAGTAGTCGCCGTCCAGCGCGATCACCGCATGACGGAAGGCGGGACCGAACGCGTTCGCCAAGGCAACGAAGCGGAGCTGCGCTCCGCCTGCTGCGAAACTCGGGAAGACATGCAGCAGCAGGCGTTGGCCGGACGGACGCCTGATCATGGCAACGCCGCCGCGCCGGCGCGGATGCACCCGGTCAGGCTGCATCGGATCAGGCCGCATCGCTCGCGCCGCGACGTTGCCGCAGAGTGTGCTGCGTGCGTTTCACGGCCAGAACTTTCCGCCTGACGGCACCCAGAGCCGAGCGGCTAATCTCGGCCAAGCCGCGCGGCTTCAGGGGGTCCGCCAACATGAAACCGAGCCGCTGCCGCCGCCGTGACGTCCAAAGCTGCTTGTAGGGGTCATCTCCGCGACCAAAATCCAGTTCTATCAAATGTTCTTCTCCGAGCAGTCGCTCGATCATCAGGGCAGTCAGTACCGTTCCCGGCGAAAACCGTACAAGGCTTTCATCGTGCGCAAGCTTGAGTACGATCGCACGGCCTTTACAAACGATCCAGAGCTGGACCGCGGCCGCTTGGCCTGAAAGATGAAGAACGCCGAGCCTCAGCAAGCCGTGCGCCGCTGCTGCGCGTATCAGTGCCGCATGAAAGCTCGGAAACGGTTCGGCCGGTTTCCAACTCCGCGCATAGACCGCCTCGTACGTCTGGATGGCCGCGGTCAAGCCGGGCTCGCCGGTGACCACCGCGAAATCGCCGACGCCGAGAGCGTGCCGCATTTTGCGTCGGATCGTGCTCCTGAGCACGCCGGGACGCGCGTCAAGAAATTCCCCGAATGATTTGCCGGCCACCGGCTCGTACCAGTTGCCGAAATTATCGAACTTGAGTACGGTGAGCCCGGCGCGCCGGAGGCCGGCCGCGAACTCAGCAAAGCCAGGCGTTTCCGGAGCCAACGCGTCGAGGCGCACGAGACCGATCGCACGACAGAATCTTCCGAGAGCCGCGCCGTTCTCGGCCGGCGAAGCCTCCGGGGCCAGCAATGGCCGGAATGTGAGGCTGTAAAGCCCTGTCAGGCTCTGCAGTACGGCGCCGCGCTTTTGTGCACCGATCAGCGGCAGCAGCGCGGTCGGCACGCCGTTGGCGGTGCACTCGACGAACTGCGGCGCCCAACCCGCGGGTCGCGCGTGCTGGAGCAGCGTAGCGAACCAAAGCTCGCTCGCGAACAGGTCTTCATTCGGGCTGGCAAACAGGCGAACTGCGGCAGGCGAAAGTTCGTCGAGTGCGGCATGCCGTGAAACCTGCAAGCGCTCCGATCCCTCAGTAGCGCAGATGATACCAGACAAGGCCAATCCACTCGTGAAAGGCGAAATAGGAATCCTCCCAACCCGAGACAGTCGGCACGAAGGCCCAACCGTTGAGCATCAGGTGATCGCGCCTGACTGGCGCGGCGGTGACAAGAAAGCCGAAGCGTCGGAAGCAGAAGATCGCCCTTCGCATATGCCAGGCATGGGTTACGAGATAGATCGATCGGATACCGTGCCGGACCAGTATCGGGGCGCTCCGGGCAGCGTTCTGACAAGTGTTGTGTGAGGCCTGCTCCTCCCAGGTTACCGGTACGTTGAAGTCATACACGAGGACTGATGCCATGCGGCTGGCGAGTGTCGGCTCGGGGCCCGGATAAGGTTTGCCGCCCGACACGAGAATGGGCAGGTGCGTCCGGCGGTAGAGCGCGGTTCCTGCAGCTAGCCGTTCGAGCGTCAGCGGCCCTACCCCGAACAACCCTGGGCCGACACCGTGCGAGACGTCGCCTCCGAGAATGACAATCGCCTGGGGCGGGTCACGGGATGATGGTACCAGCGGCAACCCATGCTCGAGCGAGATCAGCAATGTGACACCGACGGCCGGCATGGCGAGGAGTATCAACACCAGCCCGCCGATCCCGGCTACCAACAATCCCGTGCGTTGCCAGCGGATGCCGATCAGAGCGCCGACCACAGGCAACGGCAGGAACGCCAGAGGCGGCACCACGGCTGCGGTCGCAAGGGGGTCGAGAGACATGATGCAAAAGTCCGAGCGGATGAGCGGAGCAGGCGGTATCCTTACGACACAGCCGCCTGTGCGTGAGCGAAGCCAACAAAGTCGCTGACTGCGCATCCCGCAAGCCCGGGCGGCTTCCGAGGTTCGGCGTCGCCGCCGCCCGGTTGAGAGGCCGCGATCTGCCGGGCGTGCGCACGGGTAACATTCTGAAAATCAAGAAGTCCTTGCTTCCGCAGAGGCACTCGGCCAAATTTGGGCGGCCGCGCCATTGCCTCGTCCGAGACGCGCTGCCCACACATTCGAAGCACGACTTTGTGTTCAGACACACCTGCTCGCGAATTGCTTTCCAGAACGGCTCGGAGAAGGATCCCGGACGACATTCCAAGCGTCGTTCACGGCGGTGTGATCCGGCGGGTGGCATGAGGGACCGGATGGCCGTGGGAGTACGCGCATGATCGTGATCGGGCTCGGCAGCGGGCGGTCGGGAACTGCATCGCTGGCCAAGCTTCTAAATGCGCAGCACGACGCTCTCTGTTTCCACGAGATGAATCCTTCAGCCGTGCGGTTCTCCGGCACACCTCGGCCGTTTCTCAATACGATCAATGAATTCCAGGCCATCCTCGAGGGTGGCGACCCGGCCATGCTGACGGTTGATCTTTCGCGTCTCGTGGCGGCGAAGGCATATGACCAACTTTGCCGGATGCCGCGCGTGCGCATGATCGGCGACATTGCCTTCTATTACCTGACTTACGTCGCGCTCCTGGCGCAGCATAACCGGAACATCCGGTTCATCTGCCTGCGCCGGGACCGCGAGCAGACCGTCAACAGCTGGCTGCGCAAGTCGGCGCTCGAGCGCTGGCGTTCGAAACGGATCGCCGATCGTCTCTCCAGCCTGATCACCCGCGAACATTACCATGAGTCGCGTAATTTCTGGATGGAGCATGATGGCAGCCGATGGCAGAAGGATCCCGTCTGGGACAAGTGCTTTCCGAAATTTGTCGCCAAGACAAAGCGTGAGGCAATCGGGATGTACTGGGATCACTATTACGAGCAAGCGGAGGTTCTGAAGCGGGCTCTCGGCGACGTGTTCCGCATCGTTGATACCGAGCACTTAAGCGAGATACCGTTCCAGACGGAACTCCTGGAATTTTGCGGGGTTCCCGCTGCCGAGCAGGTCCATGTCGACGCGCATATTCACCGTTCTTCTGATGAGTAATTTCCGCCGTCAGCCGGCAGGAGCAAATTTGTCATGTTCTCGATTATCATGCCTACGCGCGACCGCCCTGCCCTGTTCTCTCAGGCTCTTGCCTCGGTACTCGCGCAGTCATTCCGTGACTTCGAGGTGATCGTCGTCAATGACGGGTCTGCCGCCACGCATCAGTGCGCCTATGACGCGATCCTCCGCGATACCGCCGGCGCCGGCGAGATCCGAGTGCGAGGCCTCAATCTCATTCAACGACCGGCCGGCCATGGGGAAAGCTACGCGATCAACATCGGCGCTGACGCGGCGATCGAGCCCTACCTGTGCTTTCTGGACGACGATGATTGCTGGACGGACGCCGGTCATCTGGCCCGGGTGCAAAAGGTGATCGAGGGAGCGCGAATGGCGCCTGATCTCGTGATGACCAATCAGGCCGCTTTTCTCAACGGGGAGCGGAAGCCGGGCCCGATCTGGATCGAAGATTTGCCGGCGATCTTGAGCAAGAGCGGCAAAGCGCCCGACGAGCTCGGCGCCTACACCGTCACGGTCGAGGAACTGATGCGAAGCTGGGGATTCTGCCACCTGAACACGCTGATCGTGCGGCGGGCGCTCTTTCGGGAGATCGGGGGCATGGACAAGACGATCCGCTGGGAATGTGACCGCGACCTCTATCTCCGCCTGATCGATCGCGCAGAGGTGATGCGATATCTGCCGGTGGTCGTCGCGCGTCACAACATTCCGGACCCGGCGAAACGCAGCAACGTGACGACCGCGCTCTCCGAGCTCGAACGACGGCTGTCTCAGCTCCCCTTGCTCGACCGCTCAGCCTTGTTTGCCCGCCATCCCAGGATCCGCGCCCATTGCAGACTCAACAAGGCGTATGCTCTGAAGAGGATCGTCGAATCTCTCTCTGCCTCCGGGCGAAGGGAAGAAGCTTTGTGGTACGCGCTCGAAGCGCTCGGGGCCGGACCGGGCATCAAATGGGCGGGTTATACCGCCTGGTTATGGCTGCGGGCCCGGGCCAGCCGCTGAAACAGGCCGGACGGACGGACGCAAGCGCGGTTTGCAGCGCAACGCGGTTGGGTTAATGGGGGCGCGAAGGATCACAGGAACGGGGCGCCGTTATGCCCGTAGAGCCGCGGTTATGCTGGAAGCGCCGCCGGGGCGGACTGGCTCTGCGCTCCGCATGCTGCCGCGCGGCACCGGACGGGCCCCGTGCCACCATGGCGCCCGCATGGTGACCGTTCGTGGACGGGCTCTGGTATTCGGGGACGATACGCGAAGCTTCCTCGCGATCCTGCGCTCCCTCGGCAGGAAGCGGATCGCAGTGCACGCAGCGCCGACGAATTTCCGCTCGCCCGCCCTCGCCTCCCGCTACCTTTCGGCTGTCCACCGCATCCCGCCCTATTTCGGCGACGGCACCGCGTGGTGCGCGGCGCTCACCGGGCTGCTCCGCCGCGAGTCGTTCGATCTCGTCATTCCGTGTGATGAACGTTCCATCCTGCCAATTGCTCTCTATCGCCAAAGCTTCGCCGACCTCTCCCGCATGGCGCTGCCCGACAGACACGCCCTGGAGGTGTTCTTCGACAAGGCGAAGACACGCGATCTCGCCGCTTCCTGTGCCGTGCCTGTCGCCCCGGGGCGCCGCATCGTGGCAGGCGACAGCGGGCCGGGCCTGGTTGCCGAGTTTGGCTTACCGCTGGTTCTCAAACCATGCCGTTCGTTCCGCCTCGAGGCACTCTATTCACGGGCAGGCGTTGCGATTTGCCTAGACGAGAAGGAAGTTACGCAGGCTCTGGCTGATATCGCCAATGTTCCGACGCTCGCGGAAGGTCACTTCGCAGGCGCGGGCGCCGGAGTCAGCATCCTGGCGAGCCGAGGCCGCGTTCTGCAGGCCTTCCAGCACCGGCGGGCACGGGAGCGCGGCGGCGCAGGTTTCTACCGCGTGAGCGAGCCGTTGGCCCCGGATCTCACAGCGGCCGTCGAGAGGATGGCAGCGGCGACTGCTTTCACCGGCGTTGCAATGTTCGAGTTCAAGGTGGCCTCACCATCGGGACGTTGGATCCTCCTCGAAGTCAACGCCCGGCCCTGGGGCTCGATGCCGCTGCCGGTGGCACTCGGTGTGGACTTTCCATTCCGCTGGTACCAGCTCCTCGTGGAGGGCGAGGAGACGCCAAGTGTGGAATATCGTGCAGGCGTGTACGGGCGGAACCTGATCCCGGACGCACATCAGATCCTGGCGGAAGCGCGGGAGCTCAGGTCGACTCCGCTGGCAATGATCCGGTATCTGGGGATGGCAGGCAGCGAGTACGGCCGGATACTGACGGGGCGAGAGCACCTCGACGTGCTGGTTTCAGACGATCCCGCCCCCGGATTGGTTGAGCTTCGGCACCAGGCAAAAGCAGCGCTCTCGCACTTGTTGCGATGGCTTCCGGGCGGGCGGCGGCTGGCCGGGAGGCGGGACCGGCGCCTGGTGCGGAGAATTATGGCCGGGTACGGGAACGGCCGCGCCACTCTGGTCATGCTCTGTCAGGGTAACATCTGCCGTAGCCCGGTTGCCGCCGAACTGCTGCGCCGGCGGCTCGGCGCGCACGTTCCCGATCTCATCGTCGTCTCAGCAGGGATGTTGCCACGCGAAGGGGCCTGCTCACCGCAGGCGGCGGTTGAAGCCGCGCGACGACACGACATCGATCTTGCCGGCCACCGCTCGGCCTACCTCTCCGATCAATGCGCGGGCGAGGCAGCCCTCCTCGTCGTATTCGATCGTCGCAACATGGAGGACCTCCGCACGCGGAGTCCTGAGCTTGTCAGAAAGACCGTGATGCTTGGGAGCTTTCTGGATCGAAATGGGGCACGATGCGCGATCCCGGACCCGGATGGCGGCGATCTTGCGACGTTCGAGTGGACCTATGCGGCCGTCGCCGCGGCGGTTAAGGGCCTCGCGGCGGCGATCGACGAGAGCGGCCCGGCATGACACGCCAGCGCGCGCGCGGAGTTTTTGCGGTGGCCCGACGCCTGCATCTGCCTCGACACCTTCAGCCGGTGCTGACCATCGTTATCGACACAGAAGAGGAGTTTGACTGGTCAAAGCCCTTCGATCCTGCGGCAACATCGACGGAAAACATTCTCCATCAGCCGCTTGCGCAGCGAGTCTTTGATCGTTACGGGGCGGTGCCAACCTATGTTGCCGATTACCCGGTGGCCGCGTCGACAGCCGCCCGTGACGTGCTTGTGAACTTCGCCACTTCCGGTCGTTGCGAAATCGGTGCGCACCTCCACCCTTGGGTCAACCCGCCGGGCGGAGAGCCGATCGATGCCCGGCATTCCTACCCGGGCAATCTCGCGCCAGACCTGGAGCACGCGAAACTCGCGGCGCTCACAGAATGCATCAGACAGGGCTTCGGCCAGCGGCCAATCATATACAAGGCGGGCCGTTACGGCGTGGGCCCAGCGACCGGAAGAGCGCTTGCAGCGCTCGGCTACCGTATCGATGCAAGCGTCGTCCCGCACACAAATTTCTCGGGGGCAGCCGGACCGGACTTCACGACCCTGCCAGCCGAGCCGTTTCGCACGGTTGAGGGCGTTCTGGCGCTGCCACTTTCGGTGCATTTCGCCGGTTGCATGGCGGCGTGGGGCCCGTCCCTCTACCCGCGCCTCAGCGGCCGCTGGGGCCGGTTGCTGCACCTTCCGGGTGTGGCCGCCCGGCTCCGCCTGATCGAGCGACTGACGCTCTCGCCAGAGGGCCACGAACTGGACGACATGAAGCGCCAGACGCGAGCGGCTCTCCGACAGGGCGAACGTCTCTTCATGCTGACCTACCACAGCTCCTCGCTGCTCCCAGGAGGTGCTCCCTATGTGCGCACGGCGGCAGAGCGCGAACGGTTCCTCGGTGTGCTCGATCGCTACCTTTCCTTCTTCCTCGACGGATGCGGCGGCCGCGCGATGCGCCTCAGCGACGTTGCGGCAATGGTGCTCACCGGAGACAGCGGAGAGGCACCCAACGGGCCCACAGTGGCGCCGCGATAGCTGCGGCCCCGTGCCGCCCGGAGCTGTGTCGCGGGTTTCGGGGGAAACCCTCACGGATTGCGGCGTCCGTGCCGGCCCAGCCGCGCGCTGATCGCCTGATGCGCACGGCTCAAGCGAAGCAGCCCACCTGCCGCGGACCAGCGTGGAGCGAGCGACATCCAGTGGAGCGGCGTCGATGCATCCGAAAGGCTCAACTTGTAGCGCTCGGCGCCGCCCAGGAAATCGTAGCGGTCCACCCCCTCACGCAGATACATCTCGATCGCGAGGTGATGGCAGGTCAGGCCGGGCTTCTGATGCCGCCCGGCCAGCGCATAATCGAAGCCGCTCTGGTACGCGTAAACGGTGCCGTGGAATACGAAATTGAGGAGATAACCAAGGCACTCGGGACCAGCACGAACTTCCAGGACATCGACTTCGCGCCGGGGCAACCCGCGATCGATCAGCGCGTGATGAAAGCGCTGGAAGTCGGGCTCGGCGAACGCACCGCGCTGGCCCCGGCCCTCCCATGTCCGCTGGTGCAGTTTCGCGAGCGCATCGAGCCAGGCATGCGCTTCGGCAGGACTCGCGGCCCGCCGGACAGAAAGCGGCCCGCTGGCGGCAAAGCGCCGCAGGGTGCGGCGAAGCTGATAGCGCGTGTTGGCGCTCAGGCAGTCAAGGTGGCCAATTCCTTTCCGCCGCAAGCCTGCAACGTCCAGCGCCGGTGCCAAGCGGGTCTTCTCGAGGTTGATCACGGCCCCGGCAGAGCGTGCCGCGGCCAGCACATCTCCGCCGACCCCGCTCAGAGACACTACTCGTTTCGCCGATGGGGCAGGCGCAGGCCCGACCGGCTGGTGCAGTGCGGCGTGGACAAGCTTTGGCAACAAACTTGGGACGAACCCACGTGCGACCAGCGGACCATTGTGTTCGATAAAAAGGGTATCGAAAGAGGGGATGCCGCTCTCGCCCAACCGTAGCCGCTCGATACCCAGGCGGCCCCGGCGCCGGTTGAAAAGGGCCAGCGCCACGCGCTCCTCCGCTTCGTTTTCTGTGTTTTCGGTCGTGCGGACAAAGGCTTCCAGCACGACGGGATCAGGAAACCGTTCGGCCATCAGGCAGCCGGTATAGGTCCAGCTCTGAAAGAAAGAGCAATCGGACCGCGCTTCGAGCTCGCGCCACGGCCCGCACAGTGCATTCTCGTCGTGCGCCGGTCGCAGGATCACCCGTACTGGCAATGGCGCCGACTGTGCGCCCGACAAACCCCGGCCGTCGTATGGGAGCATGCCCGACGTCCGCTTACCGATCAGCGATGCCAACTGACACCTTCGCTCCGAACGCCGTCGGGTGCTGCCAAGTGTGCCGGTCGAAGGTAGCACGGGCCGAAGAGAGCATCAGATCAGGTCAGTTCCCGCTGCTCGCACGTCGAGCCTCTGTAACATAACGCGCCCGTCATGGCGTAGCTGCCCGGTCCGGCATCACCATCCCCGGCATCACCATCACGAGTACATCGCGGCGCCGGGGCATGCGGCACCCAGGAGCCTGGCCCCGGGCGGCTCTCCACCCGGGGGCTCGGCGCTGGCAGGTCTGCCCGTCAGCGGAAGCCTGGCATTGGCCGGCCGGGCAAGCCGTGAGCTCAGGCGATCAGCAACCCCGTGGTGCGAAGAAAGGCAAGCAGCGGCAACATCGGCAGCCCGAGGATAGTGAAGTGGTCGCCTTGGATTTGCTCGCAGAGCAGGATACCCGGTCCTTCCAGCCGGTAGCCCCCGACCGAGCTGCCGATGGCCGCCCTGTCTGCCTGGAGCACTGCTTCGAGCAGCGAATCCGAGAATGAAAGAAAGCGCAACGTTGCCTCGCATGTGTGTAGGAAGCGCACGTGCCCCGCCGCGGCGACAGCGACTGCGCTTGCCAAGTGATGTTCCCGGCCGCGCAGCGCGCGGAGCTGTTCCGCCGCTTGCTGTTGTCCCACCGGCTTTTCCAGCCAGCTTTCTCCGGCAGCGAGGATCTGGTCGGCGCCGATCACCATCGCTTCCGGCATGGCAGCGCTGACCTCGAGCGCCTTGCCCTCCGCGAGGATGGCTGCCGCCTCTTGGGCGGATGCGCCGTTTTCCCGCGCCGCCCGCCGTGCACCCACTTCGTTGAACGAGGCCGGAACAATGGTAAAGGCGAGCCCTGCGTCCTTCAGGAGCTTTGCTCTGGTCGGCGAAGTGCTGGCCAGTACCAGCGCCGGCCACTCACGTTGCAGGCGCATCTGGTGTTTCCGGCTGCCCGGCAGTGCCCGGGTCCTGGCGCGCGCGCCACAGTTCGGCGTGCTGGATGACGGCAGCGGCAGTCTCCTCGATGGAGCGGCGGGTCACGTCGATCAGCGGCCAGCCGTGCGCCGTGCAAAGCCGGCGGGCCCACAGGAGCTCGGCGGCAACCGCCTCTGGATCGGCGTAGTCGCTGCCACGGGCAGCGCTGACTCCGGCTGTCTCTTCGCCCCCGATCATGCGCAGGCGATGGCGGCGGATGTCGACCAGCCTTTCGACTTCGAGAGTGAGGCCGATCACCGGGCAGTGCGGCGCCTGCAGCGCCATAGGCAGTGGAAGGCCGGGCACGAGCGGAACATTCGCGGCCTTCATGCCACGATTGGCGAGATAGAAAGAGGTTGGGGTCTTCGAGCTGCGAGAGACGCCGACCAGCACGACATCGGCCTCGGCGATCCCGGCCATCGCCTGGCCATCGTCATGTGCGAGAACATAGTGCATCGCGTCGATACGGCGGAAATAGTCGCTGTCCAGTGCGTATTGCCGACCCGGACGCGCACCTGCCTGTTCTCCGACCTCTTCCGCGAGCATTGCGAGCACAGGGTCCAGGATATGCAGGAGAGGCACCCCCAACCGTTGACATACCGTTTCGAGATTGTTGCGCAGTGCTCGCTCCAGCAGCGTCGAGAGCACCGGCCCGGGCTCTGACTCGATCCCTTCGATCACGCGATGCAGCTGCAACGCGCTGCGGATCAGGCTCCAGCGGTGATAGACAATCTGCGCGTGGTCAAACTGCACGACGGTGGCCCGGGCGATCGCATTCAGCGTCTCGCCCGTCGCGTCCGAAACCAGGTGCAGGTTAACGCGCACATCCGGCATTCCGCGCCCGCGATAGAGCATGTTCAGGTTGACTGAACATGCTCTCTGTTCTGCTCTTTCGAGCAATTTCATCGCCCTGACCGGCATCTAGCGATCCCGGTCAGGGCGATATTGCTGTAGTGCCCCGATTCCGAAGTTTCTGATCGTTTCCTGCCGGCCAGAATCGAGACACTCTCTTTTATTTTCCGTGTCCTGCCCCCTCGGTTCGCCGCAAATGGCGGCGAACCGAGGGGGCAGGACACTAGCGCGGAGCGCAAGCTCCTGCCAAGGCCGGGAGACGCGCCCGCGCGAAGTGTGCGACTCGTGTGAGTCATGGGGATGATGTGCATCCTGAGGTCGTGCCGTGCCGTATTCCCGGGATAAGCGATGAAAGTTTGCAGGGCCGCGGAAATGCGCGGCCCTTGGTGGGGGCTCTGTGCATATCCGGGCCGAGCCCCCGTTGCTCCTGGTCTTGCGAGGGTGCGGAATTGGGGATGAATGAGTGGGAGGAAAATGGCAGAACGGGGTACCCCAGTTTGCACAGGGTTCCACAGCTACTCTCAAAGAGAGTTAAGGATTCTTCAATAGAGGAAGGAAAGCCACTGCTGCGGGCCCTGGCGGGCGAAACCGTATGGCCGTCGCCACTTTGGCTGATGCGCCAGGCGGGGCGCTACCTGCCGGAGTATCGGACGCTGCGTCGAGAGGCGCCCGACTTCCTTTCCTTCTGCCTGACCCCTGAGCTTGCGATCGAGGCGAGCTTGCAGCCGGTGCGCCGTTTCGGGTTCGACGCGGCGATTTTGTTCAGCGACATCCTGTTGTTGCCGTGGGCTCTGGGCTATCCGGTTTCCTTCACGGAAGGCATTGGCCCGGTACTTTCGCCGCTCGGCGGTCGGGCCGACCTTGCGAAGCTCGATCCGGGCCGCGTCCCGGAGATGATCGAGCCGGTTCTGCAAGTGATTCGCGGGATCCGGACAGCCCTGCCGCCTGCTTGCGCGCTGATCGGCTTCGCCGGTGGGCCGTTCACCCTTGCCTGCTACCTTGTCGACGGTCGGGGTGGCGGGTTTGACCGGACCCGGCGCATGGTGCGTGATGACCCGGGATTCTTTGCGGAGCTGATCGCGTGCCTGACGCAGGCGGTTCTCGGGCAGCTCTTGGCCGAGGCGGAAGCAGGTGCCGAGGTTCTCATGCTGTTCGACAGTTGGGCGGGGCTCGTTTCGCCGAGGCTGTTCCGGAGGTTCGTTAGCGAGCCGACGGCGATGATTACGGCCGGCCTCAAGGCGCGTTTTCCGGCGCTTCCCTTGATCGGATTTCCGCGGCTGGCAGGCCTCAAGCTGGAAGCCTACGGGCAGCTTGCCGGCGTTGACTGCGTATCGCTGGACAGTGGGGCCGACCTTTTGCTGGCGCGGCGGCTGCTTCCGGGCTCGATCGTTCTGGAAGGGAATTTGGACCCGTTTGCGCTGCTTTGCGGCGGCCAGGACATGCGTGAGGAGGTGATGAGCATCGGAAGAGCGGTCCATGATCACGCGCATATTTTCAACCTTGGGCACGGTGTGCTTCCCGCTACACCTTTGGAACATGTCTTTGAGCTGATTGCCCTGTGGCGCGGCCAGAGATGAAGGAAGAGATGGCAGCGCCGCGCCCGCGGGTAGCGATCGTGCTGTTCAATCTGGGCGGTCCGGACCGCCCGGAGGCGATCGCACCCTTTCTTCGCAACCTGTTTCGGGATCCGGCAATCCTGAGCGTTCCCTGGCCGGTGCGGCCGTTGCTGGCACGGCGCATTGCGCGCGCCCGGCTCGAGCCGGCGCGGCGTTCCTATGCGCACCTGGGCGGGCGGTCGCCGTTGCTCCGGGCGACCGAGGAACAGGGCAAGCTCCTGGTCCAGGCACTGCCGGAGCTTGAAGCGCGGGCCTTCGTCGCCATGCGGTACTGGCATCCGCTGACCGAGGAGGCGGCGCATGCGGTGCTGGAGTGGGATCCGGACGAAGTTGTGTTACTGCCGCTTTATCCGCAATTCTCGACCACAACGACGGGCAGCTCGCTCAGGGCCTGGCGCGACGCGGCTGTTGCTGTTGGGCTTGCCAAAGAGACACGCACCGTTTGTTGCTGGTACGATGACGCATCATATGTGGCCTCGCTTGCCGCGATTGCCCGGCGGGGGCTTGCCGAGGCGCAGGCGGAGCTTCCGCCGGGGGTGCCGCTTCGGATGCTTTTCTCGGCGCACGGATTGCCGCAGCGGATCGTGAATGCCGGCGATCCCTACCGTATGCAGGTGGAAGCAACGATGGCTGCGGTAGTGGCAGCGCTTGGCGCCGAGGCGCCACCGGCGCAGCTCGCGTTCCAGTCCCGGGCGACGCCGGAGCGATGGCTCGAGCCGGCGACCGATGCGGAAATCCGCCGGGCCGGCGCGGAGGGTATGGCACTTCTTGTCGTGCCGATCGCCTTTGTTTCCGAGCACTCAGAAACGCTGGTCGAGCTTGACATCGATTATCGCGCGCTGGCCGAGCAGGCGGGCGTGCCGGCATTCTTCCGTGTTCCGACGCCGGGATGCGAGCCGCTGTTCATTACCGCGCTTGCCGGCTTGGTGCAGCGGGCCCGAGCCAGACCGACCGGCATTTCCACTCTTTCAGGATGCGCGAGCTGCGGGGCGGGGCATCGCTCGTGCCTCAAGGAGACCCGGGCGGGATGACCATTCCATGGCTTGCCCCTGCCTTCCTCTGGTTCAAGGCGGTGCACGTCATTTTCGTCATTTCGTGGATGGCGGCACTGCTCTACCTGCCACGGCTCTACGTATATCATTGCCAAACCGTTCCCGGTTCAGTGGCGAGCGAGCGCTTCAAGGTCATGGAGGCGCGGCTCTATGGCATGATCGCCACGCCGGCGATGATCGCCGCCTGGGGGTTTGGCATCCTCCTGGTGCTGACTCCGGGTGCCGTGGACTGGGATCGGGGATGGTGGCACGTCAAGCTGCTCTCGGTCATTCTGCTGAGCGGCTTCCATGGCATGCTCTCCCACTGGCGGAAGGACTTCCTTGCCGACGCCAATCGCCGCGCCGAGCGTTTTTACAGGATCGTCAACGAGGTCCCGACGGCCCTGATGGTGGTCATCGTGGTGATGGTGATCGTCAAGCCTTTTTGAGAAGCTGCGCCGGGCTGTACCCTTGACGTGGTGGCGATTGCCTCCCTACATTGGGGCCACGCACCGGTAGCCACCCGGGCAGCCGGTTTCCCTAAACTTCCGGGACTGCACTCTTCACCCCTGCTCGCAGGCAGAGTGCGATTGGCTGAACCGTCCTTTCCCTGCCGGCGTTCCCATTTTTCCCGAGGCAATCCGTGCACCTCGCCGAACTCAAAACCAAAACACCCGCCGATCTGCTGAGTTTTGCCGAATCGCTCCAAATCGAGAACGCATCGAATCTGCGCAAGCAAGACATGATGTTCGCGATCCTGAAAAACCTGGCCGACAAGGATCAGGCGATCAGCGGCGAGGGCACGCTCGAGATCCTGCCGGACGGCTTTGGCTTTCTGCGCAGCCCGGAGGCAAATTATCTGCCAGGCCCGGATGACATCTATGTGAGCCCCGCGCAAGTCCGCCGCTTCGGCCTGAGGACCGGCGATTCGGTGGAAGGGCAAATTCGCGCGCCGAAGGAAGGGGAGCGCTACTTCGCCCTTCTGAAGGTCAACAGCATCAACTTCGAGCCACCCGAAGCGGTGCGGCATCGCATCAACTTCGACAATCTGACGCCGCTCTATCCCGATCGCCGCCTGAAGATGGAGCTCGAGAACTTTCAGTCTGTTGCCAAGGGTCCCGGCAAGGACTTCACGCCGCGCGTGATCGACCTGATCACGCCGATCGGCATGGGTCAGCGCGCGCTGATTGTCGCCCCGCCGCGCACCGGCAAGACGGTGATGCTGCAGAACATCGCAACCGCGATTACCGGCAACCACCCGGAGGTGTTCCTGATCGTCCTTCTGATCGATGAGCGGCCGGAAGAGGTGACCGACATGGCGCGCAGCGTCAAAGGGGAGGTGATCAGCTCCACTTTCGATGAACCAGCGACGCGGCACGTCCAGGTCACCGAGATGGTGCTCGAGAAGGCAAAGCGGCTGGTGGAGCACAAGCGGGACGTTGTCATCCTGCTCGACTCGATCACGCGGCTTGCCCGTGCGTATAACACCGTTGTTCCGTCCTCGGGCAAGGTGCTGACCGGCGGTGTGGACGCCAATGCGTTGCAGCGGCCGAAGCGCTTTTTCGGTGCTGCCCGCAACATCGAGGAGGGCGGCTCGCTGACTATCATTGCGACTGCGCTGGTCGATACCGGGAGCCGGATGGACGAGGTGATCTTCGAGGAGTTCAAGGGGACCGGGAACTCGGAAATCATCCTCGAGCGGAAGCTTTCCGACAAGCGCACTTTCCCGGCGATCGACATCACCAAGTCGGGCACCCGCAAGGAAGAACTCTTGGTGGAGAAGGGGACGCTTTCCAAGATGTGGG
This sequence comes from Acetobacteraceae bacterium, assembly GCA_050730175.1. Lineage (GTDB taxonomy): Bacteria > Pseudomonadota > Alphaproteobacteria > Acetobacterales > Acetobacteraceae > JAKAWQ01. The sequence goes on from JBOHMN010000075.1 coordinate 17,254, forward strand.
TCCTGCGGCGCATCCTGAACCCGATGGGCACGGTGGATGCCATGGAGTTCCTGCTCGACAAGCTAAAGTACAGCAAAACGAATCAGGATTTCTTCGACGCCATGAACACCTGAGGAGCGTCTGTCAGTAGTGGCTGCCGAGTGGCGGTCATGCCGGCGCCGAAGTTCGCGACGATGAAACGAGAGAAAAACGGGTAATGCCCGAAGGAACGCTTACCAGCGATTGCAAAGTGAAGGACCTCTCACTTGCTGGGTGGGGCCGGCGCGAGATTGCCATCGCCGAAGACGAGATGCCCGGCCTGATGGCTGTGCGCGACGAGTACAGGGACGCGAAGCCGCTGGCTGGCGCGCGGATTGCAGGCTGCCTGCACATGACGATTCAGACTGCGGTGCTGATTGAGACATTGCTGACCCTCGGGGCAAGCGTGCGTTGGTCGTCGTGCAACATCTTTTCGACGCAGGATCACGCGGCGGCTGCGGTCGCCGCGGCCGGAGTGCCGGTGTTCGCCTGGAAGGGCATGTCGGATGAGGAGTTCTGGTGGGCGATCGAGCGGACGATCGAGGGCCCGGACGGCTGGCAGCCGAACATGCTGCTCGACGACGGTGGCGATCTCACGAAGCGGATGCACGAGCGCCACGCCGGACTGATGGGCGCGGTGCGCGGTATATCCGAGGAGACCACGACCGGGGTGCATCGCCTCTATGAGATGGCCGCACAGAGCATCCTGCTGGCGCCGGCTTTCAACGTCAACGACAGCGTGACCAAATCGAAGTTCGACAATCTCTACGGCTGCCGCGAGTCGCTGGTGGACGGCATCCGGCGGGGCACTGACGTGATGATGGCGGGGAAGGTTGCGGTCGTCGCCGGGTTCGGAAATGTCGGCAAGGGGTCGGCGGCCAGTCTGCATCAGGCTGGCTGCCGCGTGCTGGTGACCGAGGTCGACCCGATTTGCGCGCTGCAGGCGGCGATGGAGGGCTACGAGGTCGTCACGATGGAAGCGGCGGCACCGCGCGGCGATATCTTTGTCACGGCGACCGGCAATATCGATGTCATCACGCTCGAGCACATGCGGGCGATGAAGCACCGCGCGATCGTCTGCAACATCGGCCATTTCGATTCCGAGATTCAGATCGGCGCACTCAGGAACTTCGTATGGGAAAACGTCAAACCGCAGGTGGACGAGGTTATTTTCCCGGACGGCAAGCGCCTGATCGTGCTTTCCGAGGGCCGCCTGGTCAATCTTGGCAACGCCACCGGGCATCCGAGCTTCGTGATGAGCGCCAGCTTCACCAATCAGGTGCTGGCGCAGATCGAGCTTTATACGGCGCCGGCCGGACGTTACGAACACCGCGTTTACACGCTGCCCAAGCACCTCGACGAGAAGGTCGCGCTGTTGCACCTGGCCAAGGTGGGTGCGGTGTTGACGACGCTCACGCCGGAGCAGGCGCGCTATATGGGTGTTGCACGTTCGGGGCCATTCAAGCCCGAGCTTTATCGCTACTGACGTAGGTTGGCGCTACCGACGCAAGTTGGCGCAGCGGTTCAGATTGCAATCCTGACGCCGAGCTCGACGACACGATCGGCCGGGATACGGAAGAACTCGGTGGCAGGGACGGCGTTACGGGCCATCAACAAGAAGAGCCAGAGGCGCCAGAACGCCATCCGGGGCAGCGTGCTCGGCACCAGGAGGTCGCGGCCGAGGAAGTAGCTCACCTGCATCGGATCGAATGGCACCCCTTTGTCGCGCAGGCTCTCGAGGGCGCGCGGCAGGTTCGGGCTCTCCATGAAGCCGTAGCGGAGGCTGACGCGCGAGATGCCGGGGGCGAGTTCGTTGACCTCCGCGCGCTCGCCGGCGGCGACCTCCGGCACGTCGAGCGTGTTCACCGTCACGACCAGGACATTTTCGTGCAGCACCTTGTTGTGCTTGAGATTGTGCAACAGCGCCGAGGGCACGAAGTCCGGGTTGCCGGTGGGGAAGACGGCGATACCGGGGACCCGCACGATACGGGAGGCGGGCAGGCGCGCGAGGAAGGAGGCCAATGGCAGGCCGTCCTGGCGCAGGCGTGCGAGCAGCAGGTCGCGGCCGCGCTTCCAGGTGTGCATGATCAGCATCAAGGCCAGCGCGAGCACGATCGGCACCCAGCCGCCGTCCGGGAACTTCAGCATGTTGGCGGCGAAGAAGATGAAGTCGATGGCCAGGAAGAAGCCGAAAACGAGGCCGGCGAGCCCGCGCGACCAGCCGAACTGCCGCCGGAACACGACCATCGCAAGCATCGCCGTACACAGGAAGGTGCCGGTGACGGCGATGCCGTACGCGGCGGCCAGGCTGTCGCTGGTGCGGAACGAGAGGACGAGCAGAAGGACGCCGACCGCCAAAGCCGTGTTCGCCTGGGGCACGTAGATTTGCCCCTCTTCGGTCTTACTGGTGTGACGGACCGTCATGCGCGGCAGGAAACCGAGCTGGATGCACTGGCCGACGAGTGAAAAGACGCCAGAGATCAAGGCCTGGCTTGCGATGACGGTGGCGGCGGTCGCGAGGATCACCATCGGCAGCCGGAAGAGGTGCGGCACCAGCAGGAAGAACGGGTTGGCGAGCGCCTTCGGGTCGTGCACCAAGAGCGCACCTTGCCCGAAATAGTTGAGGACCAGGGTGGGGAGGACCAACATCACCCAGGTCTTGCGGATCGGCCCGAGGCCGAAGTGCCCCATGTCGGCGTAGAGCGCTTCCGTTCCGGTCACCGCGAGGACCACTGCGCCGAGCGAGACGAAAGCGATCCAGCCGTGCTCGAGGCAAAAGCGGATGCCGTAGTGCGGCGAGAGTGCCAGCAGGACGACCGGGTAGCGGACGATTTCGAGCGCGCCGAAGGCACCGATGGCGGCAAACCAGAGCACCATGACCGGGCCGAACAGACGGCCGATCCGCCCGGTGCCGCGCGACTGGATCGCGAAGAGGCCGAGAATCACCACGACGGCGATCGCGACGTCGTACTCGTGCAGGCTCGGGACGGTGACGTCGAGGCCCTCGACTGCCGAGAGCACCGAGATCGCGGGCGTGATCAGGCCGTCTCCGAACAGCAGACAGGTGCCGGCGATGCCAATCACCGCCAGGGTGGCACGCGTTGCGGACTTGCGGGAGACGCGCTGGGCAAGCGCCATCAGTGCCAGGGTGCCGCCTTCGCCCCCGTTGTCGGCCCGCATCACCAGGAAGACGTATTTGATGGTCACGATCAGGATCAGCGACCAGAAGATGAGCGAGAGGATGCCGAGCACGGCCACTGCGCCGCCACGGCCGCCGGCGAACAGCGCGAGGCTGGCATGCATCGTGTAGAGCGGGCTGGTGCCGAGGTCGCCGTAGACGACCCCGAGCACCGCGACCATTGCGCCAAGCTGCCGGGCCGCTTGCGGCCACACCGGGGCGGCCATCTGTTTCGTCTCGATGAGGTCTTTCATGACTGGGCCGGAGGGTTCCTCCGCACCCGGGACACTTCAGCCCGGGACTGGGCGGGGCCGGTGCCGGATACCCCTGTTGCGGTGCGGCACGCAAGTCCGCTCGGGGCGCGCGAACATGCTCAGGTTGGCCGGATATGGCCGGATTTCGATCAGGCGGGCAGGCGCGGGCGCGAACTGCCCTCCTTGGGGTCGCTTCGCGGGTCCCGTCAAGCGCGATCGCCGCAGATGGCGGTGCCGACCCGGACCTCTGTTGCGCCGGCGGCAATCCGGCCGCGCACGCGAGCGAGATTTTGCATGATATTCGGCGTGCGCGAATCGGCCTGATGGTGTCTCTCATTGCAGGTTTCGCCGATGGACTTCAGCCTTCTTGCCTGGGCGCGAGCGGTCAAAGTGCGGCGGCCGCAGCCGTTTCCGCCGCTCTGGCTGTTCACCGACGAGGCACGGCTCGGTGACCCGTGCTGCGCGGTGCGAAGGCTGCCGCGCGGGCTCGCCGGAGTGGTGTTCCGCCATGACGGGGCAGCGGATCGGGCGGCGCTCGGACAGGCGCTCGCGCGCATCTGCCGGGCGCGGCGGCTTGCCTTCGTGGTGGCGGGCGATGCACGGCTGGCGGCACGCCTCAAGGGCGGCCTGCATCTCAGGCGCGGCCGTTGGCAAAAAGGGTGGGCGGCGCGGGGGCTGCTCACCGCTTCGGCGCATAATCGGGCGGAGCTCGTGCGTGCGGGACGCATGGGGGTGGGGCTGGTTTTCCTCGGGCCGGCGTTTGCCACGGCGAGCCATCCTGGCCAGCGTGCGCTCGGCGCGGTGCGGTGGAACGCCCTGGCGAGGTGCGCACGGTCTCCTGTGGCGGCGATCGGCGGCATTACCGGGCGCTCGATCCGCTGCCTGCCACGGGCGGGGGCGTGTGGCGCGATTGCCGCCCTGGGTTAGAGGGGTGTTGCAATATCGCCACAGTGTTTCGGAAATGCCATGGCGGACCTGTCAGCCCGGTTGCGCAAGGATGACGGGAACGCTCATAGTCCCTCGTGGTTACGTTGCTTGGCGGTGAGCTGGGCGGTTTTGCCGGGACGGCAAGCCTCCCTTGTAGGAAGCCGCACCGAACGAAAGCGGCGGACAGCGGCCGCCGGACAACACGGAGGGGATCAATGCGTAGATTTTTGCTTACCACCGCGGCAGTGGCAGGCGCTGCCTTGTGCTTGTCAGGTGTTGCGAACGCCCAGCAGGCTGCGTTCCCGGCGCCGCCGGCCGGTGAGGCGGGGCCGAGCTTCGGCGTTTTCGGAACGACCCCTCAGACTGCATCCGCCGCGGAAGCGCCGGGCGTTGCGGCACCGAACAGCTTCGTCGTTCACCTCAATGGCCGTATCAACTGGTATGCCGGCATGTTTAGTTCGTCGGCCAACCAGTTCAACGCCGGGACGCCGGGGCATCCGCTGACCTCGAAGCTCGATCCGTACGGTTTCGTTGGTTATCTCCGGCTTTATCCGGGCTTCAACGCGGTAGCGGCCAACGGCCTGAAATATGGTGTCGTCGGCGAAATCCGTATGCCCGGCGGCGGCTTTGTGGGTCCCGGCATGACAGCGGGATCGAACGACGGCGCAAACCAGACGCTGTGGTGGCACACCGCATACGGCTATGTCGGAAGCGATCAGCTCGGTGATTTCCGGTTCGGCATGGGCCCGAATGCAACGGCGTTGTGGCAGGGCAACTTCACGACTGAAGGCTTCAACGATGGAGCATGGGATGGTGACGTGCCGTCCTTGCTTCCGAGCGCGGCGATCCCGTCGTTCCCGTTTGCGGACGATGACCCGCTCTGGAACGGCAACAAGATCGTTTATCTGTCGCCGAACTTCTCGGGTTTCCAGTTCGGCGCGAGCTTCCAGCCCAACAATGCGAACCTCTGGGACAACGCGAACTGCTCCGGCGCAGCCGGCCCGACCTGCACCCCGTTGGCTTCGACGCCGTTTGTTGGCCTCGTTCCCAACTCGGCGCGGACGAGAAACATGGTTGACGTCGCCGGGATGTATAACGCCACGTTTGGCGGCGTCGGCGTCGGGGCACTCGCGACGTTCGTTGGCTCGTCGCATGTCAACTCGAGCACCCCGCTGGCGATCAATTACAACGGGTACGCCGTCGGCGTGTTCGGTCTTTCGGTCTCCTTTGGGGGCTTCACGCTGGCCGGCAACCTGAACTATGGCGAGATGAACGGCGACTGGGGCATGCAGCCCAGGGGCGGCGTCAACGAAGTCGCCTGGATGGCCGGCGGGCAGTACTCGGCCGGGCCGGTCGTGGTCGGCGCGAGCTACTTCCGGAACAACTTTTCCGGCAACTGGCTGCCGAGTACCGGGGTGGCGCGGACCGAAACCGACCAGGGCATCGCAGCCGGTGGCACCTACAGCCTCGTGCCCGGCATGGGAATTTATCTCTCCTACCTTTATGGCCTGAAGCACCAGGTCGGGTGGAACTTCAACGCCGGCGCTCCGTCCGCGTTGGTGGCTGGCGGCAACAACACGCGTGCGCAAGTTATTGCGATCGGCACGGTACTTTCGTGGTAGTCTGAGTTCTTCCACTGTCGACTCTTCGGGAAGGGGCGGCCGGAGCGATCCGGCCGCCCCTTCTGCTTTGATGACGAGCAGTCCAGAGGGAGTGCGGAACAGGTTTCGCGAGGAAGGGGAGATCATCGCGATTTGGCGGCGGGCGGGACTCCGCCCGCGCAGCTCCGCAGTACGTGCCTCTTCCTCGGCCTTTTCCCCGAACGGCGAACTCGGCCGTTTGCCTTGACGGCCGCCATGCAGCTCGGGAGACGTGTTGCGTGGCGGAGCGAGCGAACGCGCGATGCGTGCTGTTGCGACGCCGGCCCGGATGGCGGACGCGCAGGAATCGCCATAGCCAGATCACCTGCGTGCATGCGGACCGGGGTTCTTCGCGCGACGCACGTTCCAGCTTGTCGAGCGCGAGGGTATGTGTGGTTGGGGGCTGGGCGAGGGATCAGGTGCAGACCGGTTTTCCGCGCCCTCCGCTCTTGGCGTGAAAGGCGCAAGCCGCTAGAGAGCTTGTATTCCTGGGTATGTTTCCTGGGTGTGTTCCTGGGAGCGGAGAGGCTGCGGCAGGTTGGACCAGTGATGAGCTGTTTTTTGCGCGGACTTTCCGCTCTCATGATCCTGCCGCTGCTGGCCGGCTGCGGGATCTTTTCACATTCGACGCCGATTTCACCCGAGACCTACACGCCGCAGAATTACGGCCCGGGTTCGGCCGTGGCGCCGGGCAGCTTGTTCGGGTCGAAAGGTGCTTCGATCGATCTCCTGGGCAAGAATGGCGGCGCTGGGGCTGGGGCTGGGGCGGGCGCGGCGCTCGGGGTCAATGCCTACCTCTGGCGTGGTGCGCTGGATACGCTTGCGTTCATGCCGCTGGCTTCGGCGGACCCGTTCGGGGGCGTGATCATCACCGACTGGTGGGAGCCGCCGCAGGCGCCGGGTGAACGGTTCAAGGCGGACTGCTATATCCTCGGCCGGGAGCTGAGCGCCGGCGCGCTCAGGCTTTCGATCTTCCGCCAGGTGCTGGCGAACGGGAAGTGGGCGGATGCCGCGGTGAGTCCCGGCACCGTTTCCGACATCGAGAACCGGATTCTTGATCGCGCGCGGACATTGCGCTCGCAGAGCGGCACGCCCTGAGTTTGCGATGCCGGATTCAGCTCAGCCCCCGGTGCAGCCACGAGGCTACGATTTCACGGAGGCTGAGCCACGCTGGCAGCGCGCCTGGGAGGAGCGCGGCCTTTTCCACACCAAGGACGTGCCGGAGGACGGGAAACCGAAGTATTACGTTCTAGAGATGTTCCCGTACCCCAGCGGGAAGATCCACATGGGGCACGTCCGCAACTACACGCTGGGGGACGTGGTGGCGCGCTACAAACGGGCGCGGGGATTCTCGGTTCTGCACCCGATGGGCTGGGATGCATTCGGCCTGCCCGCGGACAACGCGGCACGCGAGCGCGGCATTCATCCGGCGCGATGGACGTATGACAACATCGCGGCGATGCGCGCCGAGCTTCGGCGGATGGGTCTCTCGCTCGACTGGAGTCGGGAGTTCGCGACCTGCGATGCGGCCTATTACGGCCAGCAGCAAAAGCTCTTTCTTGCTCTGCTCGAGGAGGGCTTGGCTTATCGCAAGCAAAGCGCGGTCAACTGGGACCCGGTCGATCAGACGGTGCTGGCCAATGAGCAGGTGATCGACGGGCGCGGCTGGCGGTCGGGTGCGCTGGTAGAGAAGCGCCGCCTCGCGCAGTGGTTCTTCCGCATCACCGCGTTTGCACCCGAGCTTCTTGCCGCGCTTGGCGAACTCGACCGTTGGCCCGAGCGCGTCAGGACGATGCAGGAGAAGTGGATCGGCGCGAGCGAGGGAGCGCGCATCTCATTTCGACTGGTTGCGCCGGTTGGCGGGGTCGGTGCGGTCGAGGTCTATACCACGCGCCCGGACACGCTGTTCGGCATGTCGTTTTGCGCGCTGGCACCCGACCATCCGCTGGCTGCCGCGGTCGCCGCGCGCGATCCGGGCGCGCAACGCTTCATCGAGGAATGTCGCCGGATCGGCACCAGCGAGGCGGCGATCGAGACGGCCGAGAAACGCGGTTATGACACCGGTCTGTGCGTGCGGCATCCCTTCCTCGATGAGGAAAAGCCAGTCTGGATCGCGAACTTCGTGCTGATGGAATACGGCGCTGGGGCCATCTTCGGCTGCCCCGCCCATGATCAGCGAGACCTTGCGTTTGCCCGCAAGTACGGTCTTTCGGTGTTGCCCGTGGTGCTGCCACCCGGTGAGAGCGCAGCAGAGTTCACGATTGGCGAGGCGGCGTGGCTCGGCCCCGGCACGATGATCCACTCGGGCTTTCTGGACGGGCTGGACTGGCTCGGGGCAAAGCGGCAGGTGATCGATGAATTGCAGCGCCGCGGGCTCGGGCGCGCCGAAGTGAACTGGCGGCTGCGCGACTGGGGCGTCAGCCGGCAGCGTTACTGGGGCTGCCCGATACCCGTGATTCACTGTCCGGATTGTGGGGTTGTGCCGGTGCCGGAGAAGGATCTTCCGGTTGTTCTGCCGGAGGATGTGCGGTTCGACCGGCCCGGCAACCCGCTTGAGCATCACCCGAGGTGGAAACACGTTGCCTGCCCGCGCTGCGGCAAAGCGGCGCTGCGTGAGACCGACACCCTCGACACGTTCGTCGACAGTGCATGGTATTTTGCGCGTTTCTGCAGCCCGAAGGCTGAGCAGCCGGTCGATCGGGCCGCGGTTGATCACTGGCTGCCGGTTGATCAGTACATTGGCGGCATCGAGCATGCGATATTGCATTTGCTGTATGCGCGGTTCTTCACCAGAGCGATGCAGAAGGCGGGGTATGTTGGCGTTGCGGAGCCGTTCGCCGGCTTGTTCACGCAAGGGATGGTGACGCACGAGAGCTATCGCGCCGCCGATGGGCGTTGGCTCTATCCGGAAGAGGTTGCGCGGCGGGCTGACGGCAGCGTGATCGAACGGGAAAGCGGGGCGCCGGTCATGGTTGGGCGGACCGAGGCGATGTCAAAGTCGCATCGGAATACGGTTGACCCCGAAGCCATCATCTCTCGTTACGGTGCGGATACGGCGCGCTGGTTCATCCTGTCCGATAACCCGCCGGAGCGGGATATGGAGTGGACCGAAGCGGGGGTTCTCGGTGCGTTTCGGTTTCTGCAGCGGCTGCAGCGGCTGGCCGAGGCGATTGCCGGAGCACCGCGGGCATCCGTTCCCGATTCGTTCTCTGATGCCGGTAAGGTGCTACAGCGCCGCATCCATCGCACGATCATTGCCGTGACGGCGTCGCTCGAAGAGTTTGCTTTCAACAGCGCCGTGGCGCGGCTCCACGAGTTGGCGCGGGCGCTGGTGGACGCCGAGCAGGACATAGCGGACGCCGGCGTGGCGGCGATGCGGCGAGAGGGAATGGAAATTCTGATCCGCCTAGCAGCGCCGCTGGTTCCGCATCTGGCCGAGGAGCTTTATGCCCGGCTCAATCCGCGCTCGCCTTTGCTGGTTGCGGAGCTGGCCTGGCCGAAGGCGGACCCGGTGTTGAGCGCGCCTGAGAGCGTGACGATTGCGGTTCAGGTTGGCGGGCGCCTGCGTGGGACGATCCAGGCCGTTCCCGGCACGGCGGAAGCGTTGGTAGTTGCCGCCGCTGCTGCTGAGCCGAACGTGGTGCGGGCGCTTGCGGGGCGGCGCGTTGTACGCCGTGTCTACGTGCAGGACCGGATCGTCAATTTTGTCGTCTCGGGGTGAAAGGCCGGATGGCCCCGCGCTTCTGGCTTGCGGCGATGGTCTCGGCATTGGCAGGATGCGGTTTCAGCCCGGTCTATGCTCCTGGACCCGGCGGCGCGCCGCAGGCGAATCTCGCCAGGGTGTTCGTTGCGGTCATTCCGAACCGGGATGGCCAGCTGCTACGCCAGGCGCTCAAGGCACGGCTGGAAGGCAGCGGTGCATCGGCGGCGGCGCTCTATACGCTTGCCGTCGGTTACGGCATTTCCTCGGAGGGAATCGGCATCAATCCCGACAGCAGCACCAGCTTCATCCGTTTCGAGGCGAGGGCGAACTGGCGCCTGCTTTCGGCGGCGCCCGGAGCTCCGCCGCTGGCGAGCGGGGTTGCGGTCGCGCAGGACGGCTACAGTGTCATCGTCGATCAGTATTTCTATTCCAATCTCTCCAATGCCGCGATCGACCGACGATTTGCCGATGCCATCGCCAATCAGATCGTGATTCGTCTCGCGGCGTATTTCCGCAATCGGGGGAAAGTCGCCTCCAGGTGAAGCTCGCGCGGCAGCGGGTTCAAGGTTTCCTTGCGGATCCCGGCCGGGTGCGGGTGGTGCTGCTGTACGGTGGCGACGCCGGGTTGATCGCCGAGCGGGCGGAGCTTCTGGCCCGTGCAGTGCTGCGTGCGGCCGACGACCCGTTCCGATTTGTGACCGTCCTGCGTGCCGAGGAACTGCCTGCGGCGGCTGTGGCGCTCGCGCTTGGCGGCGGGCGGCGCGTGATCCGGCTGGCTGAGGCCGGAGAAGGAGCGCACAACGCCGTTGCGGCAGTGCTCCAGGGTCCAGGGGATGCGCTTGTCGTTTTGGAGGCCCCCGGCCTTTCCCCGGCGCGTTCGAAGCTTCTCAAGCTGGTCGAAGCGCACCCCGAAGCGGCAGCGATTGCGTGCTACCCGGAAGAGGGTGAGGCGCTGGCGCGGAGCGTGGGGGCGTGGTTGTCTGCGTCTGGCGTTGCGGCGGACGATGACGCGGTTGCCTGGCTCGTTTCGCGTCTCGGCGCTGACCGTGCGCTGAGCCGCGCGGAGGTCGAGAAGTTAGCGCTCTACGTTGGGCGCGGCGGCACGGTGGATCTGGCGTCGGCCGAGGCAGTGGTTGGTGATGTCGCTGGGCTATCGCTCGATGACGCGCTGTTTGCAGCGACGGAGGGCCATGTGGCCATGGCGGACCGGGCGCTCGAGCGTGCGCTGGCGGCTGGGGCCACGCCGGTTGCGGTAATTCGTGGCGGGCTTGCGCATCTCGGCCGCTTGCAGAGGAAGGAGCTGCGTCCGCCGCTGACGTTTCGGCGGCGGGACAGCTTTGCGCGGGCGCTGGGCCTCTGGCCGGCACCGGCGCTGGCTCGCGCGCTCGAGGATTTTTTCGCGGGCGAACGGGAAGCGAAGCGAACCGGCGTGCCGGATGGAGTACTTTGCCGGCATCTCGTTCTATCGCTGGCGAGGGCGGCCGCCAGAACAATATCACCCTGACCGGTATCGCCAGATTCCTGTCAGGGTGGTGAAATTGCTCGAGAAAACGAACATCGAGCGCGTTCGGTCAGCCGGAACACGCGCTAGTCGCGCGTGAGGAGCTGGACCAGTCCGTCGAGCTGGTCGAGGCTGCGGTAATGGATGGCGAGCACGCCGCTTTTGCCATCCGAACGGAGCCCGACCTTGAGGCCAAGCCGCTCCGTCAGGAGGCGCTCGACGGAAGCGGTTTCCGGGTCTCCGGCCTCGCGGGTAGCTTGCGGTCGCCGAGGCTGCAGCATTGCCTCGGTTTGGCGGACATTCAGACCGCGGGCGATCACCGTGGTTGCGATTGCTTCCGGATTCGGGTGGCCGACCAGGAGGCGGGCATGGCCGGCTGAAAGCGTGCCTTTGCGGACGTCTTCCTGGATCGCTTTTGGCAGATTCAGCAGGCGGAGGGTGTTCGCGATATGGCTGCGCGATTTGCCGATAGTCCCGGCGAGCGCCTCCTGGTTCAGGCCGAATTCGTCGGTCAGCCGCCGATAGCCTTCCGCTTCTTCGATGGCGTTGAGATCCTGCCGCTGCAAGTTTTCGACCAGGGCGGCGGCGAGCGCATCTGCATCGGCGAGCGCGCGGACGAGGCTCGGCACTTCCGCGAGCCCGGCGGCGGTGGCGGCGCGCCAGCGGCGTTCGCCGGCGATGATCTGATAGCGAGCCGGGTCAGCGGGGTGCGGGCGGACGAGAATCGGCTGCAGGATACCGCGTGCGCGGACCGATTCGATGAGCTCGGCCATCGCCGGTTCGTCGGTGGCGGTACGCGGCTGGAATGGTCCGGGCTCGAGGCGGCCGATTGGCAAAGACTGCACGCCGCCTTGCATCGACGGAGGGGTAGCGGCCTCGCCCATCAGGGCGGCGAGCCCCCTGCCGAGGCGGGGCGGTGATTTGGCGCTCATGCTGGTATGCTCCTCGGTTCGCGTTCGCGCTTCAGCAATTCGCCGGCGAGTTTGACGTAGGCCTGTGCGCCGGGGGAACGGAAGTCATAGAGCAGCACGGGCTTGCCGTGACTGGGTGCCTCGGAGATGCGGATATTGCGTGGGATCGCCGTCTCGTAGACCATGGCGCCAAAGAAGCCGCGCGCGTCCGCGGCGACCAGCTCGGAGAGATTGTTTCTCCGGTCGAACATGGTCAGCACAATTCCCTGCAGGCGGAGCTTCGGGTTGAAGCCGTGGCGCACGATGTCGATGGTGCGCATGATCTGGCTGATACCTTCGAGGGCCAGGAACTCGCATTGCAGGGGCACCAGGACGGCGTCGGCGGCGACCAGCGCGTTCAGGGTCAGGAGGTTGAGGCCTGGGGGGCAGTCGATCAGCACGAAGGCAAATGCGGCCAGATTCGGAAGCGAGTCGCGAAGGCGGAATTCACGCTGCGGCCAGCCGACGAGCTCGATTTCGGCGCCTGCGAGGTCGTCTTCCGCTGGGATCAGCGTGAGCTCCGGGATGGCGGTCGGCCGCATCAGGGTGGCGGCCGGGGCATCGCCGAGCAGGAGGGCGTAGCTGCCGTGGGTCCGCTCCTTGCGCTCAAGGCCGAGGCCGGTCGAGGCGTTGCCCTGCGGGTCGAGGTCGATCAGCAGGGTCTTCTCTCCGGCGGCGGCCAAGGCCGTTCCGAGATTGATGGCGGTCGTTGTCTTGCCGACACCACCTTTCTGGTTGGCGATGGCGATGACGCGGAACGGGCGGGTGTCGTGGATTTCAGCCTCGGTCACGGCTGATCTCGCTCACTTTGAGCACGGAGGCCTCGGGATTGGTGCGGCTGGGGAACCGCTCCAGGCGCATGTGCCACCGGCGGGAGACCCGCGTCAATTCCGACTCGACATTTTTGCCTGCGAGAAACAGCGCGAAGCCATCGGGCGCGAGGATGGGTTGCACAAGTGCGAGAAGAGCGGGGAGAGGCGCCAGGGCGCGGGCGGTGACGAGGCGGGCCGGGCGGACGTGAGCGTGCTCGATACGCGTATTCTCGATGCGAACCGGCGCGTTGGTCACGCGCGCGGCTTCGGCGAGGAAGACGGCCTTGCGTCGATCCGCTTCGATCAGGGTAAACGGGATATCCCTTGCGATGGCGAGCACGAGGCCCGGGAAGCCAGCGCCAGAGCCGAGGTCGATCGCAGCCGAGAGATTTTGCGGCAGCAGCGGGATGAGCTGGAGCGAGTCGGCGATGTGGCGGGTCCAGAGGCGCGGGAGATCGTCTCGGGACACCAGATTGATGTGCCTGTTCCACTGCGCGAGGAGATCCGCGAAGGTTTGGAGGCGCGAGATTATCGGCGCGCCTGGCGAAAAACCGGCAACTCTTTGAAGATCCTCATGTTTCACGTGAAACATCAGCCCGTTTCGGACCTACATGATCTGCTGATGGTCGCCACGTTTTGCCAGGAAGGCGGCGAGCGCGGCGAGTGCGGCGGGCGTCATCCCCGGAATGCGTGCGGCTGCTCCGAGCGAAGGAGGGCGAATTTGTTCGAGCTTCCCGGTGAGTTCGGCGGACAGCCCACCGATCCGGCGATAATCGAGGCGCTCGGGAAGCCTCACTTTCTCGCTTCTGCGGAAGGTCTCGATCTCGGCTCTCTGGCGGCTGAGGTAGCCCGCATAGAGGGTATCGGCGGCCAGGGTGGCTTGGATACGCGGTGGAATCGCCGGGTCCGCCGGGTTGTTGCGCGCCGCCGCCAGCGCCGCTTCGTGGATTTGAAACGCGTGCGCGCGGCGCGGACCGACGACACCCCAGGCGATACCGAGCCCGGTCAGCCTGAGATCCGCATTGTCCGCACGGAGCGAGAGCCGGTACTCCGCGCGCGATGTGAACATCCGGTACGGCTCGGTCACGCCCTGCGTCACAAGGTCGTCGATCAATACGCCGATGTAGGAACTGGCCCGATCGAGCATGACCGGCTCGCTTCCCTGGGCCCTGCGGGCGGCGTTGACGCCGGCGATCAGGCCCTGCGCGGCGGCCTCTTCATAGCCTGTGGTGCCATTCACCTGCCCGGCGAGGAAAAGCCCTGGCACGGTTTTGACCTCGAGCCACGGCGAGAGCGAACGCGGATCGACGTAGTCGTATTCGACGGCATATCCGGGGCGCAGCATCTCGACCCGCTCGAGCCCGGGCACCGTTTTGAGCAGTTGCTCCTGCAACTGAGCGGGCAGGCTCGTCGAGAGACCGTTGGGATAGACGACCGGATCATCGAGGCCTTCCGGCTCGAGAAAGATTTGATGGCGCTCGCGGTCAGCGAAACGAACCACCTTATCCTCAATCGAGGGGCAGTAGCGCGGGCCCGGCCCGTGAATCCGCCCGCCATAGACGGCGGATTGCGCGAGATTGGCGCGGATCAGAGCGTGCGTTTCTGGAGTCGTGGCGGTGAGGCGGCACGCGATCTGCGGGTTGAGAATGCGCTCGGTCAGCGTGCTGAAGGGCGCGGGCGGATCGTCACCGGGATCGGCCGGGAGCGCCTCCCAATCGATGCTGCGGCGGGCGAGCCGCGGGGGGGTGCCGGTTTTCAGCCGGCCCAGCGGCAGGTCAAGGCGTGCAAGCGTTTTGGCGAGCCCGATCGAAGGCTTTTCGCCGATCCGGCCGGCCGGTGTCGATTCGAGGCCGATATGAATGACGCCGCGCAGAAACGTGCCGGTCGTGAGCACGGCGGCGCGGCACGGAACACGCTCGCCGCTTTCGAGGATGACCGCCGCGAGATGACCGCCGGATGCGAGGTCAAGATCGTCGACGCGTTCGGCGCGGAGGGTGAGGTTCGGAATCGCCGCCAGCATCTGCTGCACGGCGCGGCGATAGAGGGTGCGGTCGGCCTGGGCGCGCGGCCCGCGCACTGCAGGGCCCTTGCTGCGGTTCAACAGTTTGAAGTGGATGCCGGCCTGATCGGCGGCCTGGGCCATTACGCCGTCGAGTGCATCTATTTCGCATACGAGATGACCCTTGCCGATGCCGCCAATCGAGGGGTTGCAGGACATTTCTCCGATTTTTGCGAGGTCCTGGGTCAGTAGCAAAGTGCGTGCGCCAGCCCGCGCAGACGCAGAAGCGGCCTCGGTGCCGGCGTGCCCGCCGCCGATAATCACGACATCAAAATATCTTGCTGGCCCGACAGTCATTATTTGCCGATGCAGAAGGTGGAAAAAATCTGGCCGAGAATGTTCTCAACCCCGACCGCTCCGGTGATGCGGCCGAGTGCGGCGAGCGCCCTGCGGAGCTCTTCGGCGCAAAGCTCGGGGCCAGCGGCCGCCGCCGCTGCAGCGAGCGCCGCTTCTGCCTCGGTAAGCGCGGCGCGGTGACGGGCCCGGGTGAGCGGAGGTGGACCGCCGTTCCGGGCAAGGCGCTCGACCGTCCGGGCCAGGCGGTCGCGGAGCTCGTCAAGCCCGGCACCGGTCAGCGCGCTCACGGCGAGGTCCGCCCCGGGCGGCGGCGGAGCGAGATCCGTCTTGTTCGCCAGTGCCAGCACGGGGACGGCGGGTTCGAGGGCAAAGGAAGCGAGCGCCGTCGCGTCGGTGACGGCGATGATCAGGTCGGCGGCGGAGAGGCGGGCGCGGGCACGGCGCACGCCTTCGGCTTCGACGGGATCGGTCGAATCACGCAGGCCGGCGGTATCGACGAGGGTGAGCGGGACACCGCCGAGCACGATCCGGGTTTCGAGCAGATCGCGGGTGGTGCCGGGGGTGGCTGCGGTAATGGCGACGTCGCGGCCGGCGAGGGCGTTGACGAGGCTGGATTTCCCGGCGTTTGGCGGGCCCGCGACGACGACGGTCAAGCCGGTGCGAATGCGCTCGCCGCGCCGGCCGTCGGCGAGGTGCTGAGAGAGCTCGGCGCGGAGGCGCGCGATGGCGGCAGCATTGGTCGGGGCGATGATGCCTTCGTCGGGGAAATCGATGGCCGCCTCGGCGTCAGCGAGCAAGGCAAGGAGGCGAGCAGCCCAGCCGCGATAGAGTGCACCGAGCTTGCCTTCGAGCTGGTCCAGCGCCTGGCGGCGTTGCACTGAAGATTCGGCGTCCGTGAGATCAGCCACGTCTTCCGCCTGCAAGAGATCCATTCGGCCATTCAGGAAGGCGCGGCGGGTGAACTCGCCGGGTTCGGCAGGACGGGCGCCGAGCGAGACCAGCACCGCAGCCACGCCGTCGACGACCGCATTGCCGCCGTGCAGATGGAGTTCGGCGCAATCCTCGCCCGTGTAACTTGCCGGCGCGGGGAACCAGAGGACGAGAGCGCGATCCAGCGTTTCGCCGCGGTCCGGCGCGTGGAGCCGGCGGAGGCTGGCGCGGCGCGGCGGCGGCAGACGGCCGGCCAGAGCTTCGAGCAACGGGCCGGCAGCCGGGCCGGAGAGGCGGAGGATCGTGAGCGCGGCGCGGCCGCCGCCGCTCGCCGGCGCGAAGATCGTCGTCGCGAGGGGCGTTCCGGATGCAGCGGCAAGGTGTGTGGCAGCGATCTCGTTCATGGCAACGTGTTGCACGTTGATACCCGAGCGCGGGTGAGCTGTCGCCTGGCGAGTGGGCTGGGGGCATTCCGAGGCGAGCGCGCGGTGACGTCATCGAACAACCCCGCGTGGGTGGGTTCCGCCTTCACCGGGAGTTTACGGATCGAAGGTACAGGGTCCATAGGTGGGGCCTGCAACGCCCTGTTCCGGCAAGAACCGAGGTGACAGCAGCGGGGTTATGAAAGCCGGTAAGACTGGTGGCCGCGTTGGAATTTCATTGTTCCGAAACTAGCGGGGGCTCGCGAAAGGAGCCAGACGATGATTCCGAGTGAGTATATCCTTGCTGTACCCGCGCTGGCCCTCGTCTGGCCCTGCATCACGCTCGCCGTCCTGTTCGGCTGCGTACAGGGGATCGCTGCGCAGGCTCTCTGGTGCCCACCTTGCGTGCCGATCGGGTTGCACGGAGCGGCGGCCCGCGGTGGCGATCCCGAAAGCTAGGTGCGGCGGACGAAGGTTTCGAGGTCGGCAGTGATGGCGCGGATATCGGCGTTTGCCGCACCCAGCGCCGGCACGATTTGCTCGACCTGCCCCTGGGCATCGAAGAGATAGACCGCCGAGGTGTGGGTAATCGTCGAGACCGGATCGGACGCGTCGGGACTGCTGGGCGCCTGAAATGCGACCGCGTAGCGGTGGGCGAGCTCTGCGAGTTCACGCGGTGTACCCCGCAGGCCGTCGATTTCCGGCGGCGGAGCGAACTGGGCGAGGTAGGATTTGAGACGGGGCAATGTGTCGTAGGCAAGGTCGATCGTCGCGAACAGAACGCGCACGTCGGACGCAAGCGGTCCCAATCCGACGAGTACCCGCGCGGCGTTTTGCATCGTGAGCGGGCAGATGTCCGGGCAGCGCGTAAAGCCGAAGTAGAGGACGACGACCTTGCCGCGATAATCGGCGGCGCTCACGGTGTGGCGGTCGGATGATCTCTGCATCGTGAAGGAAAGCGTCGGCAGCACGCCGCCGATGTTGACAGCGGAAGCAGGCGTCGCGCGAGCGGACCGTGCGAAGGCGAGCGCTGCGGCGGACAGCAATGCTGCGCGCCGCGGGAGCACGAAAGAGGCGTTCATGGGCGCGAAATTGGAACGCTCGACGAGCGGAAGCAAGGGGCGCTCCCGTTCGCTCAAGACGACCCACCGGCGTGCCTGCTCCTTTCGCGGGGGGCAGGCGCCGACGATCAGCTCTTCTTGAAAGCCTTGTCCCATACTACGTGCGTCCAGGCGCCGACCGGCAGTTTGGTGATCAGGGAGTCGATTTGGTGGACAGGAGTTCGCAGACGGTGCGCTGATAAGCCGCGGGATCGAGCCAGCCCCAGCCGTGCTTGCCGCCCTCGACCAACTTGGCTACCGCATGGATCATGTGCTCCTGGTGCACCCGTGTCGGCACACCCGCCGTGTCGTATTTGAACAGGATGTTGATAGCTTCGTTCTGATGCTGAATCGCGTACTCGCAACCTTTGCGTGAGGCGACGAGGAAGCGGGCAAGCTCATCCAGCTTCTTCGGGTTGTCGATGCTGCCCTCAAGTGCGTAGAGCTCGTCTTCGAGCGTTGCCACCCCCTCCTTCTCGTAGCTGCAGACGATGAGCTGGGAGGGCTTCATGCCCGCCTCGATGAGCTGCGAGTATTCATTGTAGGTCATCGGCGAGATGCAGGCGGCCTGCTTCTGCAGCAGCGGATCGACGTTGAACCCCTGCTTCAGCATCGTGATGTCGCGATGCGGACCGCTCCACTCGTAGCCGAGCTTGGCCATCCACGAAAGAAACGGATATTCGTTGCCGGCGAACCAGACGCCCAGCGTCTTGCCCTTGAAGTCCGCCGGGGTCTTGATGCCGCTGTCCTTGCGGCAGGTGAGTTCCATGCCGGAACGTTGGAAGACCTGCGCGATGTTGACCATGGGCACGCCTTTCTCGCGGCTGGCCAGCGGCGAGGGCATCCAGTCGACCGCAACGTCCGCGCCGCCCCCGGCGAGCACTTGATCGGGGTTGATGTCGGGCCCGCCCGGCCTGATGGTGACGTCGAGATTCTCCTGTTTGCAGAAGCCTTTGTAGAGGGCGACGGAGTACCCGACGAACTGCGCGTCGGTCACCCATTTGAGCTGCAACGTCAAGTGGTCCGCGGCCCGAGCGAGCGGCGCGGACAGGCCGAGCAGTGCGGCGGCGGCCGCCGCCAGAGGGCGTTGAGATGGAGGTTGCGTCCGTCGCGGGTGATTTCGTCGAGCGCGCCGAAGGGTTCGTCCATCAGGGGGAGGCTCGGCCGGAAGGAGAGCGCGCGGGCGATCGAGACGCGCTGCCGCATTCCGCCCGAGAGCTGCCAGGGGAATTTGCGCCCGAACTCGGCGAGCCCGACCAGGCCGAGCTACTCGGCTGTCCGCGCGATGCGCTCGGCCCTGGGGATATTCATCAACTCGAGGGGCAAGGTGACGTTGCCCGCGACGGTGCGCCAGGGGAACAAAGCCGGCGCCGGGAATACGTAGCCGTAGGCACGACTGCGGCGTGCCTGCTCGGGGCTCTGGCCATTGACCGCGAGGCTGCCTGCGGACGGGGACACGAGATCCGATATGGCGCGCAGTATCGTCGTCTTGCTGCAGCCGGAAGGGCCGATCAGCGAGAGGAAGTCGCCACGATGAACGCTGAGCGAGACGTTCGCCAAGGCGTCGGTGCCCCCGGCGAAGACGACCGCGAGGTTTTGTGCCTCGATCACGACCGCAGCACCTGACTGGTCGGCCGGCGCTTCTTGCGCCGGGCGAGACAGTGCGGCGAGGTCCGCGATACTTCTGTTCAGGCTCGTCCCTGTTCTGCCAGAAGTGAATCCATGCTCAGCACGGCTTGCAAAAGGACGTCCGCTCCGGCGGCCACGTGCTCCGGCTCCGCCTTCTCGAGCTCGTTGTGGCTGATGCCCCTCTCGCAGGGGACGAAGATCATGGCGGTCGGCGCGACGGCGGCGACGTAAGCGGAATCGTGGCCGGCGCCGGAGACGATTTCCCGCGCCGGGTAGCCGCGGCTTGAGGCCGCCTGGCGGACGGCGCTGACGCAATCGGGGTCGAAATGCACCGCGGGAGAATTCCAGATGCGCTGCCAGGAGACGGTGACGGAGGACTCGGTGGCGGTGGCGGGCAACGCCTCAGCGAGCGCTTTCTCCATTTCGTCAAGCACGTGATCATCGGGGTGTCGGAAATCGACGGTGAAGAAGCATTCACCCGGGATGACGTTGCGGCTGTTCGGGCGCGCCTCGATCAGCCCGACCGTGCCGACGGCCAGCGGGGCGTGGTGGACGGCGATCCGATGCACTGCTTCGATCATGCGTGCGGTGGCGAGCAGCGCGTCGGCGCGCAGCTTCATCGGGGTCGAACCGGCGTGGGCATCGGTGCCGGTGACGGTTGCTTCATACCAACGCATGCCCTGCACGCCGGTGACGATGCCGATGACTTTCCGTTCCGCTTCCAGGATCGGTCCCTGCTCGATGTGCAGCTCGAAGAAGGCGGCCAGCGGATGATGAACGGTACCGCACGGTTCGGGGCCGGCGAAGCCGATGCGCCGCAGCTCGTCACCGAACGCGAGCCCGTCGCGATCGCGCCGGTCGTAGGCGAAATCGCGGGTGAACTTGCCCGCATAGACGCCGGAGGAGAGCATTGCAGGGGCGAAGCGCGAGCCCTCCTCGTTGGTCCAGTTGATGATCTCGACCGGGCGGGCCGTTTCATAACCCGCGGCGTTCAGCGTGCGGACTAGTTCGAGGCCGGAGAGCACGCCGATCACCCCGTCGAATTTGCCGCCGGAGGGTTGGGTATCGAGATGGCTGCCGACGCCGATCGGCCGGCGCGTGCTGTCTCGCCCGGGGCGACGAGCGAAGATGTTGCCCATCTCGTCGATGCGCACGGTGCAGCCGGCCTGCTCGCAGGCGGCGATGAACCAGCGGCGCACCTCGGCGTCGAGGTCGGTCAAAGTCATGCGTCGTATGCCACCCTTGGCGGTGGCGCCGATGCGTGCGGTTTCGCTGATGGTCGCCCAGAGACGCTCGCGGTCGACCGCAAGATTGGCGGCGGCGGTGCTCATTCTGCGGCCTCGCGGCGCTCGGGGTTGTTGGGATGGTCTTTCCAGGTGAGCCGCGGCAGGCCGGTGGCGAGGGGGATCATGGTGATGCAGTCTTCGACCGGGCAGGCGTGGGCGCAGAGATTGCAGCCGACGCATTCGGCCTCGATCACTTCGTATTGGCGCTTGCCATCGACGCGCCGCGCCGCGATCGCCTGGTGCGCGGTGTCTTCGCAGGCGATGTGACAGATGCCGCAGCGGATGCAGAGATCCTGGTTGATCCGTGCGACGGTGCGGTAATTGAGGTTGAGATCTTCCCAAGGGACAAAATTCTGTGCCGCGCGGCCGCGAAAATCCTCGAGCCGGCGGTAGCCCGCCTGGTCCATCCAGTTGGCGAGCCCGCTGATCATGTCGGCGACGATATGGAATCCCTTATGCATCGCCGCCGTGCAGACCTGCACGGTGCCGGCGCCGAGGGCGATGAACTCGGCGGCATCGCGCCAGGTCGCGATGCCGCCGATGCCCGAGATGGGCAGCCCGGCTGCCGCCGGATCGCGGGCGATGCGGGCCACCATGCAGAGCGCGATGGGCTTCACGGCCGGCCCGCAATAGCCGCCGTGCGTGCCCTTGCCGTCGACCACCGGCATTGGGGCCATGCGATCGAGATCGACTCCGGTGATCGACTGGACGGTATTGATCAGGCTGACGGCGTTCGCACCGCCGCGCCGGGCGGCGCGGGCCGGCGGCAGGATATCGGTGATGTTCGGCGTGAGCTTGACGATCACCGGCATGCGGGAAGCCTGTTTGCACCAGCGCACCACCATCTCGACATAGTCGGGCACCTGGCCGACAGCTGAGCCCATGCCGCGTTCGCTCATGCCATGCGGGCAGCCGAAGTTGAGTTCGACGCCGTCTGCGCCGGTTTCCTCCACCGCTTTGAGGATGCGCTTCCAGCTCTCCTCGGCGCAGGGCACCATCAGGCTCACGACCACTGCACGATCCGGCCAGGCGCGCTTGACCGCCTTGATTTCCCTGAGATTGACGGGGAGAGGACGGTCGGTGATCAGTTCGATGTTGCTGAAACCGGCGATCCGCGCGCCGTTGAAGGTGGTCGCGCCGTATCGGCTGGCGGTGTTGACGATCGGCGGGTCTTCGCCGAGCGTTTTCCATACGACGCCCCCCCAGCCGGCGCGGAGAGCGCGGGTGACGTTGAATTCCTTGTCGGTTGGCGGCGCGGAGGCCAGCCAGAACGGGTTGGGTGAGCGGATGCCGGCGAAACTCGTCGTGAGATCGGCCATTCTTCCCCCCCTCGCTCAGCAGCCAAAATAGCGGTGGATCGCGCGGGCGGCGTTCTTGCCGTCTTCGACCGCCTGCACGGTCAAATCCTGACCGGCGATACAGTCTCCGCCAGCGAAGACGCCCGGCAGCGAGGTCTGCCCGGCAGGGTCGACGACAATGCGCCGTCCTTCGAGCCGAGGCCCGTCGGTGCCGAGGGGCTCGGCGACGAAGTGCTGGCCGATCGCCTTCAGAAGCATTTGCGCCGCAAGAGCGAAGCGCTCGCCGCTCAAGACGGCGCGGCCGCCGGTATCGGGGTGGGTGCGCTCAAATATCACCGAGACAAGCCTGCCGGCGGTTGCTTCCAGCGCCACCGGCGTCGCCCAGTGGCGGATGGCGACCCCGTTCACAAGCGCCCGTTCCTGCTCTTCGCGCGTCGCCGACATTGCTTCCGGGCCGCGCCGGTAAACGATGGTGACCTCCTCGGCACCGAGCTTGCGCGCCTGGGTTGCGGCGTCGATGGCGGTATTGCCGCCGCCAACGACGACCACCTGCCGGCCAACGGGAAGAGAGCTTTTGTCCGCGGCCTCGCGGAGATCGGCGATGAAATCGATGGCGTCCGTCACGCCCGGCAGATCCTCTCCGGGCAGGTCCAGCCGATTGGCCCCGGCCTGTCCGAGGCCGAGGAAGACCGCATCGAAGTCGGCCCTCAGGGCGGCGAGCGTGATGTCTTCACCGAGGACGCGGCCGTACTCGACAGTGATGCCGCCGAGCCCGAGGATGAACGCCACCTCGGATTGCGCGAAATCGTCGACCAGCTTGTAGGCGGCGATGCCGTATTCGTTGAGGCCGCCGGGCTTCTCGCGCGCCTCGAAGACGGTGACCGCGTGGCCCAGCCGGGCCAGGCCGTGCGCGCAGGAGAGCCCGGCCGGGCCGGCGCCGACCACGGCGACACGCCGGCCGGTCGCGGGGGCGCGGCTGAACGGCTGCACGTTTTGCGCGAACAGCCAGTCCGTGGCGTGGCGCTGCAAGGCGCCGATCGCGACCGGCTCCTCCTCCTGCGCCGTGCGCACGCAGGCGCGCTCGCACAATATTTCCGTCGGGCAGACGCGCCCGCAGGTACCGCCGAAGATGTTGGCTTCGAGGATGGTGAGGGCCGCGCCCTTCAGATTGCCGGTGGCGATGCCGCGGATGAAGAGCGGGATATCGATGCTGGTCGGGCAGGCCTCGATGCAGGGAGCGTCATGGCAGAAATAGCAGCGGGCGGCGGCGATCCGCGCCTCGTCGCGCGAGAGAGCGGGAGCGCAGTCGGCGAAGTTGGCGGCGATCGCCTCGCGTGCAATGCGATCGCGCGGTAGCCCGTTGCCGTCCATCCCATCCTCCTTCGCGCAAACCGGCCAATCATTGCAAGGATGGGCGGCTTCCGACAACAGAGTCAATCTTTCCGCGGCACGAGAGGCGAGCGCGGGCGCGCGATGCCGCGAGACGAGCCCGCGCTCCACGGAGAGCGTGCGCTCCACGGCGAGCGTGCCCGCGCCATGGCGGTGAGACGTGCAATCCGTTCTTCTACCGGTGGATGGGTGGAAAAGAGGCTGCCGAGATGAGCGCCGCTCAGCGGATTGATGATGAAGAGGTGCGCAGTGGCCGGGTTGTGTTCCGCCTCCAGGTTCGGGACGCGTGCCGCGCTGCTGTGGATATGCCCCAGTGCTTGCGCCAGCCACATCGGCTGGCCGGTGATCTCGGCGCCACCCTTGTCGGCGGCGTATTCCCGCGTGCGGGAGATCGCCAGTTGCACCAGGGTCGCCGCGAGTGGTGCGAGCAGCATGATCAAGAGGCCACCGATTGCTCCGATGCCGCTGGTGCGCTCGTCATGACGGCCGGGGGAGAAAAACAATAAG
Organism: Acetobacteraceae bacterium; assembly: GCA_050730175.1. Taxonomy (GTDB): domain Bacteria; phylum Pseudomonadota; class Alphaproteobacteria; order Acetobacterales; family Acetobacteraceae; genus JAKAWQ01. The sequence continues at coordinate 41,154 of JBOHMN010000075.1, forward strand.
AAGTGCGCCAGCATTCCGATAGCGCCGGCGAGCGTCGCGGTGATCGTCATGGTCAGCGTGTCGTAGTGCTTCACGTGCGCGAGCTCGTGTGCCAGCACGCCGGCAATTTCGTGCTCGGGCAGCATTTGCAGCAACCCGCGCGTGACCGCGACCGCCGCGCGCCGCGGGTTGCGACCGGTCGCAAAGGCATTTGGCTGCTCGCTATCGATCAGAAAGGCGCGTGGCATCGGCAAACCCGCGCGTCCGGCGAGGTCACGCACGATGCGCAAGAGCCCCGGTGCCTCGGCCTCATTTACCTCGCGCGCGCCGTACATCGCGAGAACGATGCGGTCGGCGCTCCAGTAGGTGAACAGGTTCATCGCCGCGGCGACGATCAGGGCAATGATCATGCCCTCCTGCCCGGCGACCCAGTAGCCGACCGCCATAAAGAGCGCGGTGAGCACTGCAATCAGCAAGCCGGTGCGAAACAGGTTTTCCATGGTTGCGGGCTACCAGTTGCAAGGTACAAACATGATGATCTGCGTCAACCGCGTGTGTCCCGGCGGCGCGTTCAGCAACCGCTCGAGGCGGCGATCGTCGATCAGGGGTTGCGCGCACACCGGGCGTGGTCCGCGACGTCGCGGTCGGACGCCGCACGGCGTGCACGCCGACGCCGGCTGGCGAGCTGGTTCAGCAGTTCCACGGCGCCGGAGAAGCCGATCGCCGCGTAGATGTAACCCCGCGGAACATGGATGCCGAAGCCGTCGGCGACCAGCGTCGTGCCGATCAGCAGCAGGAAGGAAAACACCAGCATCTTCACGGTCGGGTAGCGCTCGACAAAGGCCGTCGTCGGGCCGGAGGCAACCAGCATGATGCTCATCGCGATCACTACCGCGGCGATCATTACGGGAAGGTGGCTCACCATCCCGACGGCGGTGATGACGCTGTCCAGCGAGAAGACAATGTCGAGCACGGCAATCTGCAGCACGACGCCCAGCAGTCCGGCGGCCGGCGTGGCCGCGCCCGCCGCCGGCAGCTCAGCCTCGATCCGCCGGTGGATCTCCGTGGTGCCCTTGAACACCAGGAACAACCCGCCGGCGATCAGGATGAGGTCGCGCCAGGAAAAGCCGTGGCCGGAAATGGAGAAAACCGGCGTGCTGAGCTTAGCGAGCCAGCTGATCCCGAGCAGCAGCAGGAGCCTGGTCCCGAGAGCCAGCCCAAGTCCCAGTTGGCGTGCCAGGGCTTGGTGCGCGGGCCGCACCCGGGCGACGAGAACGGCGATGAAGACCAGATTGTCGATCCCGAGCACGATCTCGAGCGCGGTCAGCGTCAAGAGGCCGGCCCAGATTTGCGGGTCGATCAGCCATTCCATGGCGCCCTCGCAGGTCGAACCACCCGCCGGCCGCACCCGACGCCGGCGCATTGCCGTAAGGGGATGACCAGGTTGACCAAGGTGACGTCGCGCATCGCGTGCTCCCGGCATCTTTGGTCGAACGACGCACGGGGGAGCGATGGATGGCTGAAGCACGCGCCTGACCGATCGCCGCATTCCGCGCGGTGATCCTACATCGCAAGGTTGGCCGGCCTGGGAGCCGGCGTCCCGCCAGAGGGGCCCGGATCGTGTTTTGGCGCCGGTCAGGTGGGGAAAGAGTGCACGATCTGCAAGCGTGGGATCGCCACAGCGGCTGCCATGTTTCGCGAATCCAGGAACCCGGCCACGTGAGCCGCTGCGGCGGGCCGATGGCACGCGGCAGGAACCGACACGGCAGCTCTTTACGCCGACCTTGCGAGTTCTCTATCCTTTGCACCCATGCAGCTGCTGATCCAGACCATCGTCGATGGACTTCTGGTGGGTGGCCTTTATGTGACGATCAGTATTGGCTTCTCGATCGCCTACGGGGTCCTCGACGTAGTGGATTTCGCGGTCGGCGAGTGGGTGATGCTCGGTGCCTTCACCGGTGTAGGCGCGCGCGCGTGGCTCGGGGTTGACCCGCTTGCCTTCCTTCCCGCGGTATTCGTCATCTTCGCCCTCGTCGGCGGTCTGGTCGCGCCGCTCATCTATCACGTCCGAACCAGCCACTATGCCCGGCCGGCTCTCATGGCTCTGGCCTTCACCTTCGGCCTCGGAACTCTCGCGCGCGGCGCGATGCTGACCGGCGTCGGGTTCGACCCGCGGACGGTCGACACCAACATCGTCAAGGGTACACTGCTGCTCAGTGGGATCCGTTTGCCTTGGTTAAGGCTCGCCGGGTTCCTGTTCGCGCTCGTCGCGACGGGGCTGTTCATAGCGTTTCTTTTCCTTACGCGCAGCGGCCTCGCCGTCCGGGCCACCGCGCAAAGCAAGCGGTACGCGAGTTTGATGGGCATCGACGTAAAGCGGGTCAGCGGGCTGGTCTATGCGCTTTATGCCGGTCTCACCGCGATGGCCGGGGTGCTGATCGGCGCGATCTACTCGATGACGGCGCAGACCGGGCCCCAATACACACTGCTTGCCTTTTTCGTCGTCGTGCTGGCCGGCCTCGGCTCGGTCGGGGGCGTGCTGGTCGCCGGGCTCTTTCTTGGGATTCTGCAGGCGCTCGTCACCGTCTATGTCGGCGCCGACTATACCCTGGCGGTCGTGTTCGTCGTGTTGTTTGCCGTGCTCGTGGTCTCGCCGCGGGGCCTGCTACGGCGAGGACTTTCCGGGTGAGCGTCTCCTCGCCAGCGGCGGGGCGGCTGCGCTTTGCGGTCACGGTGCCGCTCTTACTCGTGCTTGCCCTCGTGCTCTGCGCGCTTCCGTTCTGGGCGGGCGACTACTGGACGCGCATTTGGACCGGCGTTGCGATGTGGGCGGGCTTGGCCGCGGGCTGGAACATCATCGGAGGCTATGCCGGCTATATCGACTTTGGGCCGGTCGCCTTCTTCGGCATCGGCGCATACGCGACCGCGATCCTGATGCAACCGGGTGCTGGCTGGAACTTCTTTCTCACGCTTCCGGTGGGCGCGGCGGTTGCCGCGGCGTTCGCGTTCGTAATCGGCTGGCCGACGCTCCGGCTGCGCGGTGCGTACTTTGCGATTGCAACCTGGGCGGTGGCGGAAGCGCTGCAGCAGATCGCAACCGTGCTTGGGATCACCGGCGGCTCCTTCGGGCTTTCCACTCCGGGCAATCCGAGCACGTCCTTCTTCTACTATGCGATGTTGATCGCGGCGGTGGTTGTTTACATCATCATCTGGGCGGTTTTTGAACGCTCGCGCTTCGGCTTTCGGATCAAGGCGGTGCGCGACCATGAAACCGCTGCGCAAAGCCTTGGCATCAACACAACTGCCGTGAAGCTTCAGGCCTACGTCCTGAGCGCCGCGATCCCGGCCGTATTCGGTGGCATCGACGCCTACTGGATTACCTTTATCAACCCGCAGAGCGTGCTCGGGGGGCAGATTACCGACCAGATGGTCGTCATGGCACTCGTCGGAGGGCTCGGCAATGCCTGGGGCCCGGCGCTTGGCGCGACTGTGCTTTATCTTCTCAGCACGTGGCTTGGTGCGACGTTCGGAAGCTCGACGAGCTACATCGCGATCATCGGTGCGCTGGTGGCGCTGATCGTGCTGTTTCTGCCCGACGGACTCGCCGGGCTTTTCCCGCGCGCGAAGAAAATGAAGCTTGTCTACCAGTTGCTAGCCCGATCGATCCCGCGCGTCCGGGGTCGCGCAAAGCCTGCGAGCGGAGCGCACGATGAGCGCTCTTGAAGTGCGCAACGTCAATCGCGCCTTCGGTGGCATCAGGGCCGTCGCCGGGATCAGCTTCGCCGTCGAGCAGAAGGAAATCGTCGGGATCATCGGCCCGAACGGTAGTGGCAAGAGCACCCTCTTCAATCTGCTGACAGGCGTTTACGCACCCCAGGCTGGGGCGATTGTGCTGCTCGGACGAGACATCACCGGGTGGCCGCCCTATCGGATTGCACGCGCGGGATTGGGCCGGACATTCCAGATTCCGGCTCCGTTTACAAACATGACCGTCCGTGAAAACCTGCTCACTGCGGCGGTCGAGGGAGAATGGAGGGGTGCCCCGCAAAAAGCCGAGCAGGTCCTCGCCTCGCTCGACCTTACGCACGTCGCTGATGACCTCGCCGACACGCTTTCCGGTGGCCAGCGCCGGTTGCTCGAATTCGGCCGCGTGTGGATGCGCGATCCTTCAGTCATTCTGCTCGACGAGGTAACGGCGGGCGTCAATCCACGCCTACGCCAGATCATTCTGGATGCGGTGCATGCGCTCCGCGAGCAGGGGAAGACCTTCATCATCATTGAGCACGACATGGAGCTTCTGCGGGCGGTCTCCGAGAGGGTCATCGTCATGGACGCGGGCGTCATCGTCGCGCAGGGCAGCTTCTCGGAAGTGGCAAACAATCCGCTCGTCATCGACGCCTATCTCGGGCGGCCCACCGAATGACACGGCTGATCGCACGGGAGATCTTCGCGGGCTACGGCCGGGTCGAGATTCTGCATGGCGTTTCGGTCGAGGCAGGTGACGGCGAGGTCACTTGCATCTTCGGGCCGAATGGCTGCGGCAAGAGCACGCTGCTCGGGGCGATCTCCGGGCTCGTCGACGTCTGGGCAGGAGAGGTCCACCTTGACGGCGAACGCCTGAGCGGCCGTCCGGCGCATGCCATCCTGAGAAGCGGGCTTGCACTGATGCCACAGGGAGGTGGGGTATTTCCTCAGCTCAGCGTGCGCGACAACCTGCGCATCGGGGGCTACACCCTGGCCAGCCGCCGCGAGCTCGACCGGCGGATCGAGGAGCTGCTCGAGGAGTTTCCGCGACTGCGTGAGCGGCTGCCGATTCTTGCGGGCAACCTCTCGGGGGGAGAGCAGATGATGCTCGCGATCGCGCGCGCCCTGATCGTACGGCCCCGCTTCATATTGTTCGATGAACCGTCCGCTGGCCTGTCGCCGAAGCTTGCCCAGGAAGCGCTCAGCCGCGTCGCTGGTCTTGCCAAGCGAGGTGTCGGCGTGCTGATGGTGGAGCAGAACATCCGTGAAGCCTTGCGGGTTGCCGACCGCATCTACATCTTGGTCGGCGGCCGCAATCGGTTCGCAGGTCGCCCACAGGATGTACGCAGCGGCCAGCACCTGATGGAGCTCTATCTCGGAGCTCCGACCACTGAGAGCCGTCAAGAGGAGGGAAACAGTCATGGGTAGCAAACATATCAGCCGCCGCCAGGCGCTTGTGATGACGGGAGGTATCGCAGGCGGCGCAGCGCTTGGGGCCTGCCTGCCTGCTGGCCGGGTCTACGCGGCGGCGAAAAGCGACGTTAAGGAACTGAAGGTCGGGGCCGTGCTCGAGCTGTCCGGCCCGGACGCGTCGGGCGGGCACCTGGCAAGGCGCGGTTACCAGTTCTGGGTTTCGACTATCAACAAGGAGGGCGGCGTCGAAATCGCCGGCAAGAAGTATCCCGTCCGCATGATCGTTCAGGACGCAAGGAGCGAGCCCGCCGCCGGCGCCGACGCCGCCTCTCGCTTGATCAATGAGGAAAAGGTGGACGCGATGTTCGGCGCCTACTCGAGTGGCGTGCAGCTCGCGATGAATCCAATCTGCGCCAAATATCAGGTCACCTGCATCGCGGGGTCTGCAGAATCTCCCGAAAACTGGTCCCCGCAGCCGAAGTTTACGTTCGGCATCATTCCCTCGGTCGATCTCACGGCGGACAAGGCCCTCGAATTCCTTGTCGCGGCCGCGAACCCGAAGCCCACGACTGCCGCGGTGATCGGTGCGAACGAGCCGTTTTCCAAAGACGCCGCGGCGGGCTTTGCCGTCGGTGCGAAGAGGGCGGGCCTCAAGCTCACCATCAATACCCTGTTCCCGCCAGCGGCCGATCTCACCCCGATCTTCACCAAGATTGCTGCGCAAAAGCCCGACATCATCGCCGTGGGCGGGCACGACACGGTTTTGATCGACGTCGTGAAAACGCTGAAATCGCTGGAATTCACGCCCGAAGCGCTGATCCAGCACTACGGTGTAACCGAAGATGCGTTCACAAAGGCGCTGGGTCCAGACGCCAACGGCTGTTGTGGTCTGGTCGATTGGGACCCGAGCTTTCCCTATAAGGACGCCGTGTTCGGCACCGCCCAAGAGGCGGAACAGAACTACCGGAAAGAATTCAATGTCGGAATGGAGTATACCGGCGCCGCCTGTGCAGTGTCCGGCCTTGTGCTGCAGACTGCGTTGAAAAAGTTGGGCAAGCCGCCGGGCCTCTCCAGGGAGGACCGCGTCACCCTCAACAACATCATCGCCGCGACAGACATTGTGACGTTCTACGGCCCGATCAAGTTCGACACCAGCGGCCCGCACTTCCACGACAATACCGGTCTGCCGCCCGTGCTGATCCAGATCCAGAACGACGAAATCATAGCAGTCGCGCCACCGAAA
>JBOHMN010000076.1:0-4332 GCA_050730175.1 Acetobacteraceae bacterium
CATCGCCGGAAGAAAAAATGCGTCATCGGAAACGATGCCGAGTTCCGCGCCGGGAATCGAAAGCCTGACCGGCCGCCCGCCGGTCGCGATGATGATCCGCTCGGCCTTGACCACCTTCTCGCCAACCTTGAGCTCGTGCGTCCCCGCAAACCGCGCCCGTGCCTCGAACACGGTGCAACCCGCCGCCTGGAGAATTGCGCGATAAGCGCCGCTGAGCCGCGCGATCTCACGATCCTTGGCGGCAATCAGTGCCGCCCAATCGTGCTTCGGACGAACCGAGTCCCAGCCGAACCCCCGCGCGTCCTCTGCGAACGCGCCGTATTCCGCTGCCTGCACCAGCAGTTTCTTCGGCACGCACCCGACGTTGACACAGGTGCCACCCCAGAAGCGGCATTCGGCAATCCCGACCCGCGCACCGTGCTCGGCCGCGACCCGCGCAGTGCGCACGCCCGCCGAGCCTCCGCCGATCACGAAAAGATCGAAATCATCAGTCATGTCGTATCATTCTCCGCATCCAGCCAGCGCCGGCAGCGCGATTCCCTCCCAGACCGAGAGCCGCTCGACCATCCGCAGCAACGTCGCTTCGTCGAACGCCCGGCCTCGGCGATGGAAAGAAGATGCGGCGCGCGATTCACGTGCGGGTTTCGGGCACGCTCGGGCGGTAAATCGCCGCCGGCTCATCTTCGGCTGCAAGCCCTCCGGCAAGCCGCGTGATGTCCGTGCGCAGGTCGGCGAATTGAACCAGCAGCTCCGCGCGCCGATCCTCGGGAATTTCGAGCCGGACCCGCCCGATCAAAACGTCGAACTCCTTCTCGAGAAGCGTCGCCGCTTCCCGTTCTTCACCCTCCTTTGGCACCGCCGGCTCAGGTGCCGATGCCGCCGACCGCGAGATACTTCACCTCGAGGAACTCCTCGATCCCGTACTTGGAACCTTCGCGGCCAAGGCCGGATTCCTTCATGCCGCCGAACGGCGCGACCTCGGTCGAGATGATGCCCTCGTTGATGCCGATGATGCCGTATTCCAGCGCCTCCGCAACGCGGAACGCCCGCCCGAGATCCCGCGTATAGAAGTAGGCAGCAAGGCCGAACTCGGTGTCGTTCGCGAGCCCGATCGCTTCCTCTTCGGTCTTGAAACGGAACAACGGCGCAACCGGCCCGAACGTCTCCTCACGGAACATCATCGCTGCCGGTGACACATCGGCAAGCACGGTCGGCTGGAAGAAATTCCCTCCCAGCTTATGCCGCTTGCCTCCGGTGACGATCTTCGCGCCGCGCTTCACCGCATCGGCAACGTGCTCCTCCACTTTGGTGACGGCCGCCGCGTTGATCAGCGGCCCCTGCACGACGCCCGGCTCCATGCCATTGCCGACCTTCATTTTTTCCACCTCCGCCTGGAGCCTCTTGGCGAAAGCCTCGAATACGCCGTCCTGCACCAGAATCCGGTTCGCACACACGCAGGTCTGCCCGGTGTTGCGGTACTTGCTTGCCATGACGCCGGGAATTGCCGCATCCAGATCGGCGTCGTCGAAGACGATGAACGGAGCATTGCCGCCAAGCTCCATGCTCGTCTTCTTGATCGTCGGCGCACATTGCGCGAGGAGCTTCGCCCCCACTTCGGTCGAGCCCGTGAACGAAAGCTTCCGCACGATCGGGTTGGACGTGAGCTCCGCCCCAACCTCGGCGGAAGGCCCCGTAATGATATTGCACACTCCCGCCGGCATTCCGGCACGCTCGGCCAGCACACCGAGCGCAAGTGCGGAGAACGGGGTCTGGCTGGCCGGCCGGATCACGCCGGTGCAGCCGGCCGCCCAGCCCGGTCCGGCCTTCCGCGTGATCATCGCCGAGGGAAAATTCCACGGCGTGATCGCGGCGAACACGCCGATCGGCTCCTTTTGCACGATGATCCGCCGTCCCTTGGCATTCTGCGGAATGGTGTCCCCGTAAACCCGCTTCGCCTCCTCGGCAAACCATTCGATGAAGCTTCCGGCATAGACGATCTCGCCGCGGCTTTCGCTGAGCGGCTTGCCCTGCTCCGCGGTCATGATCGTCGCAAGGTCTTCCGCATTCGCAAGCATCAGCTCGAAGAGCTTGCGCAGAATCGCGGCCCGCTCCTTGGCGAGCTTCCCCCGCCAGAGCGGGTAGGCACGGTTGGCTGCCTCGATCGCGCGGCGGGTCTCCGCCGCGCCCATCGCCGGCACCTCGCCGATCGCCTCGCCGTTCGCCGGGTTCTTGACGACGATCGTGCGGCCCGAGCCGGCCTCCACCCACTTCCCGTCGATCAGGTTGGCCTGGCGGAAGAGGCTCGGATCTTTCAGGGCCAAGGGCGTGACTGGATTGAGCATGGCTGTCCTCCTCTCCATCCGTGCCGAAAGATAGGCTGCCCGCCCCCTCATGTCAGTGCCCGCCGACCGCCGCACCGTCCGGCGCTTCCTCATCTTCCGGTTGACATGATGGCCTGTCCTCCCGGACTGTCCTCCCAGGACGGTGCGCGCTTCCGGACGCAAAACCAGGGGGTCGCAATCCGCGACGCGTGACGCGCATTCGCTCCGGAAACAGGCGGAGCGCACGGCCAACCCGGCTCAAGGCGCAGGCAGCAACGAGGAAACGGGATGTCCCAGTCCAACATCGGTGAGGCCGGATTCGGCAACCCAACGGGCAACCCCGATCAGCCCCTCCTGGACACCACGGCCTACGGCGCCGGGCCCGACGATTCGATCACCGATACCTCCGAAAAGGCCGCCATCACGCGCCACGTCGCAACGCTTGGCGGCCTGCCCATTCCCTACACGGCAACCGCCGGCCATTTGGTCGCGGTCGATCCGTCAAGCTCGAAGCCGGCGGCGAGCTTCTTCTATGTCGCCTTCACGGCGGACGGCCAGCCGGCCGCGGTCCGCCCGGTCACGTTCTTCTACAACGGCGGCCCGGGCTCTTCCTCGGTCTTCGTTCTGCTCGGCTCCTTCGCGCCGCGCCGCATCAAAACCAGCATGCCAGGCTTCACCCCGCCCCCGCCCTATACGATGGAGGATAATCCGGACAGCCTCATCGATCGCAGCGATCTCGTCTTCCTCAACCCGGTCGGCACCGGTTATTCCGCCGCGATCGCACCCTACCGCAATCGCGATTTCTGGGGCGTCGACGAAGACGCCCGCTCGATCAAGCAATTCATCAAGAAATACCTCACCACTTACAACCGGTGGAACTCTCCGAAATTCCTCTTCGGCGAATCGTACGGCACGGCGCGCAGTTGCGTGCTCGCCTGGATGCTGCACGAGGACGGCATCGACCTCAACGGCATCACGCTCCAGTCGAGCGTGCTCGACTATCCGGCAAACTTCAGCAACGCGCCTGGCCTTCTGCCGACTTTCGTTGCCGACGCCTGGTACCACAAAAAAACCCTGCCCATCCCGCCACCTCCCGCTCTGCCGGCCTTCATGGATAGCGTCACCCGCTTCGCGGCCGACCCGTACACGCAGGCGCTCTCCGCGTTCCCGAAGGCAGACCCGGCAACCGTCGCAACATTGAGCCAGGATCTCGGTCTTCCCGCCGCGACACTCGAAGCCTGGGGCCTCAATGTCGAGGTGCAGGACCGGCTCGGGCATGCCCTCTTCCTCGTCACGCTGCTGCAGAGCCAGGGTCTTGCCCTCGGCGCCTATGACGGTCGCGTCACCGCAATCGATACCGGCATCGCCGCCATCGTCTCCCCGGACGGCGGAATGAACGATCCGACCATGGTCGCCGTGAGCGGCGTCTATACCGCGATGTGGAACAATTATCTCAATACCGAGCTGAAATTCACCGCCACGGCGAACTTCATCGATCTCAACGATCAGGCTTTCCAGTACTGGGATTTTCGCCACACCGGCCCCGCCGGCAACGTCCAGTTGCCGGACCGGCAGGGCAACCCCACCCTTTACACCGCGGGCGACCTCGCCGCGACCATGGCAGCCAACCCCTATCTCCTCGTGCTGTCTGCCAACGGCTACTACGATTCCGTCACCCCATTCTTCCAGACCCGCCTGACGCTCCAGGGTATGCCGCTCGAAAACGAATCCGTCCGCGCGAATCTCACCATTCGCAACTACCCCTCGGGCCATATGGTCTATCTCGACGGGCCGTCACGCACCGCAATGAAAGCCGACCTCGCCGCGATGTACGACGCCGTGTTCGCGAACATCTCGGCAAAAAGACGCCGCGCATCCGCGCGCGCCGGCTTGCTTTCTGACCATATCCGGCCTTATTTCCGGCTCTCTGCGAAAGCCGCCGCCTCGCCGTGGCAAATCCGCGATCTCTGCCGCGCGTATGACTGGCCAACCGGCTGCTAGGGAAGCGTCT
>JBOHMN010000077.1:0-2457 GCA_050730175.1 Acetobacteraceae bacterium
TCGAGACCCGCCGGGATGAGCCGGTTGCCGCGGGCCTGCTCACCATGGCGCTGTCCGAAGCGGGCTCCCTTGCCGGGCTTGCCGGGCTGTTGATCCTATCGCTCGCGGCGCGCAGCCCGAGCCTCGATGGAATCGCCAGTGCCGCACCCGTGCTGTCGCCGGCCATCGTCACCGCGGGCTGCGTGTTGACATTCTTCGGCTTCGGCATGAAGGCGGGCGTGGTGCCGCTCAACTTGTGGCTGCCCGACGCGCACGGCGCGGCGCCGCGATCGATCTCGCCGATTCTATCCGCTGCGACGCTGAACCTGGGGCTGTACGCGTTCCTGCGGCTCGATGCGCCGCTCGCGCGCACCGATCCGCGCCTTGGCCTGATGATTCTCGCCACGGGCGCGGCCACGGCCCTGACGGGCATCATGTATGCGCTCACTGAGCGCAATCTGAAGCGGGTGCTCGCGCAGAGCTCGATCGAGAACATAGGCATCGCCACGGCCGGATTCGGCGCCGGCTTCACGTTTTCTGCGCTCGGCCATCCGGTGCTCGGTGGTCTCGCGCTGGTGGCGGGCCTGTATCACATGATCAATCATTCGGCGTACAAGGCACTGCTGTTTCTCGGCGCAGGCGGCATCGATGCCGCCGCCGGCACCCACGATCTCGATCGCATGGGCGGCCTGCTGCGCCGCCTGCCGCTGCTGGGAACCCTGTTCGTCGTCGGCACGTTTGCGATCGCGGCGCTGCCGCCGTTGAACGGATTCGTGAGCGAATGGATGCTGCTGCAGTCGCTGTTGCGCGTGGTCGAGGTCGGACCGGTCCCGGTGCGCATCGTATTCGCGCTCGCCGGTGCGGCGTTGGCCCTGACCGCGGGCCTGGCCGTCACCTGTTTCGCGATGATCACGGCGAGCGCATTGCTGGGCCTGCCGCGCTCGCGCGAGGCGGCTGCGGCACGCCGCGCGCCGCGTAGCGTGGGGCTCCCCATGGTCCTGCTGACGCTCGTGTGCTTCGGGCTGGCGCTGTGGGCGACGGGTGTGATCCCGGTACTGGGGCGCATTGCCGGGCCGCTGACCGGCGCGGATCCCACCGACGCCCTGGTGCCGGCCTTCTTCGGCAACGGCAGCGGGCTTGCCGCCGGCGTCGTCCACGACCTAAGCCAGCTCGGCGCCCAGCTCGGCCGTGGCGTGTTGCCGCTGCGCGGCCTGGTGGTGCTGCATTCGGACGGCGCCCGTGCGCCGGTCGTGTATGCGATGTCCACGGCGCTGACCTTCGTCGTGCTCGTCCTCATGCTGCTGGTCGTGTGGGTCGTAGCGCGCGGCGCGCGCCGCCATCGGCGGGTCTCGCGGCGCCTGCCGTGGAACGGCGGGATCGTGCAACTGCGGCCCGAAATGACCTATACCGCGACCGTCTTCGCAGCGCCGGTGCGGGTGTTGTTCCATGCGGTGTTCGATCCGCAAGTCGCGCGGCAAGAGGACCGTCAGGGTGCCTTCCTCACCGGCCGCGCGCAACGTGAAGTCCGTGTGCAGATCGTGGATCGCTTGTTCATCCGTCCGGTCGTAGAAGCCGCACTATGCGTTGCAACTCGCCTTGCCAAGCTTCACCAAGGTAGGGTGACTACCTACGCTGCGTACGTCCTTGCCGCTTTGACCGTCGTGACCCTTGTCGTCAGGATTTTCTATCTCTCATGAACGACATTGCCTGGGCTTTTCTGGCACTCGCGTTCGCGCTTGGCGCATCGCTTGCTCCCGCTTCGAAATGGCGCTCGGCGGGATTCCTGGCCGGCAGTTGGGCCGCCGCGTTGCTGGTACTGATCGGAAGCATCGGCGCCATCGCCGACGGTGTAACACAAGCTGCGATGCCCGGCGACCTGGCTATCCTGTCTGGGTTCGGCTTCGAGCTCGATCCGCTGCGCGCGTACTTCTTGTCGATCTCCGCTGCGGTATACGCATGTTCGGCTCCGCTGCTCTTGCGCGACACCATGCACCGGTTGCCGCAGCGCGCCCGGCTGGTGCTGGTCTGCACCACGGTGTTGTTCGCGGCCATGCTCACGGTTCTACTGGCCGCAGGGGTCGTCAGCCTGCTGTTCGGGTGGGAAATCATGTCGCTCGCGCTCGCGATGCTGGTATTTCTGGGTCGCGACACCCGCATCGAAATGCGCGCCGGATTGCTCACGCTGGCTTTCTCGGAGGCGGGCGCCCTGTCGGCCCTCGCCGGATTGCTGATCTTGGCGGCGGCGGCTGGAACGACCTCGCTGGCCGGCATCGGCGCGGCGGCACCACGGCTTGCCCCGGGCGTGGCCTGGGCGGGCTTCCTGCTGACGTTCTTCGGTTTCGGCGTCAAGACCGGCATCGTGCCGGTAAACGCGTGGATGAGCGACGGCTATGCGGCCGCACCGCGCGGCGTGCTGGCGATTTTTTCCGGAGCCACCCTGAACCTGGGGGTCTTCACGCTGTGGATCGTCGATGGCCC
>JBOHMN010000078.1:0-1683 GCA_050730175.1 Acetobacteraceae bacterium
CCTGGCCTGACTCCAGGTCAATGGCTGGCAACGCATTCATCGGAAAGCAGGCACGGATTCCGCCAGCCCTGGACCCCATCGACGGTCACCGTCGGGCCACCACTACCCATCGCCAGTATGGCAGGGCGTTCAATTTCCAGGCGCCACCCTGCCTGCAATAAAGTCCCGAACAAGCGGCCTTCGATCTGCCGCGAATGCGTACCAATCAGAAGATAGGCGACCCTCTCATGAAAAACGGGAAGAGAATCGGCGACGAGAGCCGCCTCGCCCCCCTGAATATCGACATGCAGCAGATCGATTCGGACGTGCGGAGCCGCCAGCTCCGCCAGCGGGATCATCGGCAAGGCGTCGTGCGTGCCCGACTGCACGGCTTCCTGCCGCTCTGCCTCGCTGGCGCCGAAAACCGGCCCCAGCGCCCAAGAAACGCCTGCCCGTTCCTGCCGCGGAAACAGTGCAATGCCCGGATGTGCGGCCGCAATACCTCGGACAAGTGTTACCTGGGACGGTCGAAACCCATTATCCGCGCAGGCCTCGTGCGCAAACCCGACATGGGCGGCGTCAGCCTCCACGCCGATCACGTGCACGTCCAGCCCCACCCGCCTGGCGGCGGCGCCGGTGTTGTTCATCCAGCAGCCCCACCCACAACCCAGTTCGATCATGGTGAAGGACCCGCGCGCCAGATCGACAGCGCGTAGCGCGCCGCCCCACTCGGCGATGTCCGTATGCCAGTTGGCCGGTATCGGGATCGGTTCGACTTCCCCAGCCCTGCCACCCAGGATCTCCGGAAAGAATCTCGGATCGATGACCACGCCCAGGAAATTGGTCAAATAGCCCGGCCGCGGCTTCAGATTCGGCGCCGCATAGCGATGCATGAGGGCCACGGGATCGAAGGACGCGTGATAGTGAAAGAATGGGCTCCCGGGCCCCGCCAGCAAGTCCGCCAGCCGCGCTTCGCAGGCGGCTAAGTGCGCAGCAAGCTCGCCGCGTTCGTTGAGCAACTCGTTGCGGGCGTCGTGCAGCCGCCGAATTGCCGGGATATGCAGGGCGGTATCGCGAAGTAGGGCCATGCGGGCACTTTCATTGCAACGGCAATGTGCCCCTCGCAGGCGGCGCAGACAATATGCCGACAATAAGGCATACGATCAGACGATCCGCGCTTCGCCAGTCACCTGCGCCGCCGAAAAGGGCCGTCAGCCAACCAGCTTCAGCCGTTCGACCTCGCGCCCAGCCAGCGACTGGAACACCGCAACATAGTCCTCGGCCATACGCCGCGCCGTGAAGCGCCGTTCGAACTCCTGGCGGATGGCCTTCCGGGACAGCCGGTCGGTCCGCCCGACTGCAGCCGCGGCTTGCGCTTCGTCCGCTACGACGAAGCCGGTCAGCCCATGCTCGATGACCTCGGGCACCGAGCCATGGTCGAAGGCGATCACTGGTGTGCCGCAGGCCATCGCCTCGATAATCACGAGCCCGAACGGCTCCGGCCAGTCGATCGGCATCAGAAGTGCGCGTGCCCCGGACAGGAACGCCGATTTCGCGCGCTCATCGATCTCGCCGATGAAATCCGTGTCGCGGCCAAGCATCGGCCGGATTTCGTCCGCAAAATAAGCTTCGTCGACCTTGTCGACCTTGGCAGCGATTCGCAGCGGAAGGCCGGCCGCACGTGCGATCCGGATCGCACGGTCC
>JBOHMN010000079.1:0-1568 GCA_050730175.1 Acetobacteraceae bacterium
TGCGGCGCCGGCTGCTCGGCGCCGCGCTGCGCAGGTACCGTGAGGCTCTTGGCTACGGGCTTGAGGACGCGGCGAGGGTGCTTGACTGCGATCGTTCGAAAATAAGCAGGATTGAGACTGGCCAGCGCGGCATCCGCGTGAAGGAACTGCGAGAGCTGCTGACCGAATACGGCGTGCCTGAAGAGGAACAGGCCGCGTTGATTGCCGTGGCGCATCGAGCTCCCCAGCATGGCTGGTGGGAGGAATACCGGGATGTGCTGCCGGAGGCCGCCCAGGATTACGTTGTGATGGAGGCCGCCGCTTCGGAGATCCTTGCCTATGAGCCGTCTGCCGTCCCGGACTTGCTGCAGACGGCGGACTACGCGCGCGCGGTCGCGGACGCCGATCCCGCCCTGGCTTCCGATGTCCAGCGGGCGCACGCGGTCGAGGTGAAGCTCAGCCGGCAGCGCATCGTCCTCGGCGAGCGGCGGCCGCGGTTCGACGTGGTGCTGGGGGAGGGCATCCTGCACCAGTCGGTGGGCGGCACGCGGCTGATGCGGGCCCAGCTGGCCACGCTCGCGGCGATCGCGGATGAGGGAGAGGGCCTTGACGCCGCCGTTACGCTCCGGGTGCTGCCGTTCGCGGCGGGCGCGTACGCGGCGGCGGGCTACGGCGCGATGACGATCCTGCGGTTCTCCGAGACGCCGAGCCTCGGGGTGATTCACCTGACCGCGCTGTCGGGCGGTGTCAGCCTCGACGGTCAGGAGGAAGTCGCCCGCTACACGCGGGCGTTCGCGCAGTTGCGCGCGGCCGCGCTCGCGCCGGCGTCATCGGCACGGCTGCTCAGGAAGGCGGCCATGGGCTAGCGCGCTTCGGGTCCCGGTCCGAAGGACCGGCAGCTGGGCACCCGGTTGCGGCTGCGGATGCCCAGCTGCCGGAAGTTCAGCAGCGCCCTGGCGGGGATTGCCGGGGTCAGCCTGTCTCGCTCTCGGCCTCGCCCGATACATCACAGCGGGCTGGTTCCGCGCTGGCCGTAAACGAGAGCTGCTTGGTCACGAGCTGAAGCTTGGCGACAAGCTCCTCGATGTCCCGCAGCTGGGTGTCGTCCCGGACGCGGGCACCATGGTGGCGATCGTCTGCGGCCGGCACGCTGTTGCCGGTTTTCATGGACAGAGTCTCCTGGGTGGAAGGAAACCGAGAGCCGCCAGAGTAGGTAACTCCAGCGGCACCTATCAAGAGTCAGCATACTGAGATTTAACGTGCATGTCACGCCGGACCGGGAGAAAGCCGCAATTTTTCCTAAACCGCCGCAGGCACCCCTGAAAGCTCGCTCATAAGGTTACCGCGACGCTCCCCGCGAGCCAATCCGGCACGCCGCCACCGGTCGCTCCGCGTGAAAATGCGCAGGTCATGCCGTCTTTTCTGGAGTAACGGAGCGTAGGTGCGCGCGAAATAGGCATTCATCGCTTACCCTGTATTCCGAACGTTCGTTATTCGGTCCGCGCTATCTGCACAGGGTATCTTCCCGATTCGTTTGCAAGTGCAAAATGGTAACGTTAATTTGCGCGTGCGGTTGCACGTGATATGAC
>JBOHMN010000080.1:0-9265 GCA_050730175.1 Acetobacteraceae bacterium
GCCTAGGCGCATCGATAGTGGTCTCCCTGGTGGGGCCCGACGAGAGAAGCGAGGTCCCGCGGTTAGATAGCGCGCGCAGAGTCATTGGCGTCCTTTACACAGCTTGACAGGCGACCCTGTCTGGCGAACCGCTTCTTCGGCAGGATCCAGATCGCGACGCTCGGCTAAACCGGGGCCCGACGGGTCGACCGTGCGCTCATGGCGCGATCCGGCCGAAGCCGAGTGAGCGGAACGGTGCGGAGAAGAGCGATCGGGTCGATGCTGGACGGATGGCGGCTAGCGAAAGCCTCTGTCTCCGCAGCCGCCCTTCCGCTTCCGGCCAATACCCGCCAATGAACTCACAGCCCAAGAATGTCCACTGTGGCTCGTAAACGGGAATTCGATCTGAGGCATTACCGCTGAGGCTCACGCCTCCCGCGATCAGCCTCTGCACGCCCCACGTCCGTGGCCGCGTGCTACCCGAGCAACGCCCGGGCACGGGCGATCAACGCCGTTGCCTTCGGGTGCAGCGAAAACCGTGGGAGATCCGCCTCCGCCACCCACGCAAGTTCCAGAACATCCGAGCCGGAGCATGGTTCGCCGCCGGCGTAGCGCGCCGCGAAATCCAGGATCGTGTAGTGGAACCGGACACGCTGGTCCGCCGCGCGGTGGATGCTGTCGAAATAGCCGACCAGGCTGAGCGGCCCGACTGCAAGTCCGGTCTCCTCGAGCAGCTCCCGGCGCGCGGCTTCTTCCGCCGTTTCACCGAGCTCCTGCGCCCCGCCCGGAAGACTCCACGCGCCTTGCGAGGGTGCATGGCCGCGGCGCACCAGCAGCACCTCGGCGGGCTTGAGCACGATGATGCCGATGCCGACCAGCGGCCGCACAGGATATTCCCGTCGGCCGGCAGCAGCGGAGTGTCCGCCGGCCTCGGATGGTCCGTTCACGGCTTGGCCGGAGCAGTCTGCTTCACGAGATCGGCAAGCTTCGGCGCCAGCTCGCTTTCGCGCCAGTCACCAAGCTCGAAGGCCCAGTTTCCGAATTTTGCTGCCAGTTCCTTGGCATCCTTGCCGCTACCGGACGTTGCAAAGCGCGCCCAGAGCTGTTTGCCATCCAGCGCCAGAGTTGCCGTGACCGCGGTCCCACCCTTAGTCTTGAATACCGTGCTGGCAATGGTCTTACCCGGCAGCTTCGGCCCGCTCTCAACATGGGAGAACGAAAGCGATTCGAGCGCGCGCCAGACGGAGGTAAGCTTGTCGGGGTCGAGCGGCGGGTGATCCGCCGGCGATAGCAGAACGAGCTTGCCATCCTTCGGCGCCAACTCGAGCTGTTCCTCCCCGCGCGTCACGCTGATATGCACGATCTGGTCGTGGCTGACATTGGCAAGGCTGTGATCGATCCAGACATCTTCCTGCCCGTCGATCGTAAGCGGACCTTCCGCGAGCCAACTCTGTTGCTGGCCCGGCTGGCGGACATACTCCGTCTGTGGGCTGTTGGGGCTGCCGGCATCGCGTTGCTTGCCTATGATCAGCGAGACGATCGGGTGCCCGGAAGCGTCGCTCACCGTAACAAGGCTGCCGGGGCTTCCGGCCTTGGTCGGATCGGCAACACCGAGGGTGGCGTACTCCGCCGCATCCGCGGTGCGGGGCGCAAGCCGGCGCAGCAATGCAAGGCCGGCCAGCATGCTGTGCACCTTGGCGAGCTCAACCGGATAGAAGCCACGATCGGGCAGCCCCCACACGTCACCCTTGCGCACCATCACGAACTGCTTCCCCCCGCTCGTGATGGCGATCCGCGCCGCCACCCCGAGCCGTGGCGCGAGCCCCGGGAAGAACAGCGGCGCCTGCGCCGGCTGCTCCTGCTCGGCAGGGTTCTGATGCGGGCCGAAAAACCACCCCGCCACCAGCACGACGACGGCAACGGCGACCAGGATCGCGGAGGTGCGCGGTTTCATGCGCGCACGAGACGGCGGCGATGCCTGCGATAGAATGCGAGCACGATCGCGATCAGCACGAGGACGAGAGGCACCAGCACGATACAAAAAACCAGAAGCTTGGTCTCGAGTTGCGTAATATTGCGGTTGAGATCGAACTCGACCTGGCGGAGTTCCTGACGGGTCGTGAGAATCTGCTGCTCGGCAGCCTTGATGGCTTGTGTCTGCGCGGCAGTCAGCAGGGCCTGCCCGCCTGCTCCGACCGCCGCAGGGCTCGCGCCGGCGGTGCCATGGCGGAGCGCGGTGAGTTTCTGCTCCGTCGCCTTCAGGCGCGCCTGCAAGGCAAGCTCAGTGCGACGGAAGCGGGCTTGCGCTTCGTTCTGCATCGCTTGGATCATGGTGAACGGGCGGTTCGGGTCACCGCGGCCGCGCAGCGTAAGCAACAAGTCTCCACCGGTCAGCGAGCCTACGAGATTCGAAATGAACGCGCCGTTGTCGCTGAACGGAACCGCCTCCGGCTGACCGAAGAAATTCTGCACCTGGACCCAGAAGCGGTCGGCCAGAATGTCGGAATCGGCGAGGATAACGAGGTCTGCCGGCTTGTTCGTCACCGCCACGTAGGGCGGCAGGTCGGTGGCCCGCTTGACGCCCGGCGGCAGCGGCGGCGGGCCCTTGAAAGCAGAGTGCAGGATTCCCCTGACCCGTGCCGCGATCACCCGGGACCCACCCGACGGTCTGAACTGGGCCAGGAGCTTCGCAGGGTTCGGATCACTGAAATCGCGCACCGCCAGCACTTGCGACTGCGGGCTCGATTCAAGCAGTGGCGTGACGCTGATCCGGGCTCCGGGTGCCTTCGCAATGAAGCCTGGCGAGGCAACGGTGATCTGGCGGAGATCGGCGGTCGCCGGGTCGGCGCGTGATATGCCGTTGCGGATATTGAACCAGGCGATGTACGGCACGCCAGCAACCTCGTCCGAATTGCCCGCCTGCACCTCGATCGCGCCGTTCTCTTGCGTCACGATTTTCTGCGGCGAGTAGGCGATGCCCCAGGCCTTGAAGAGGCGCGGCAGATCTGAAGCCGTATCGAGGCTCGGCACGCCGTTCGGGCCGGGCGTGCTCGCTTCGGTCTCGCTGCGCGGGTCAACCGCCACCATCAGCCTTCCGCCGCGCATCACAAACTGGTCGATCGCATAGAGCGTCGGAGGCGACAGGTTCTGCGGCTGCACCACAAGCAGCACCTGGATTTTGGGGTCGATCACCTGCGTCGAGAGCGGCACTTGCTCGAGATGGAAATCCTTCTCCAGCTCGACCAGCGACATCCAGGGTCCCCCAGGTTGCCCGGGCCGCCCGCCGCCCATCATCATCATGCGCGGATTGCCGAACATCGGCAGCGACGACATCACGCCCATCACCGGCGGCTTCGGATGCGCAAGCTCCAGCACGAGCCGTGTCAGGTCATATTCGAGAAAGCGCTCGCGCGAAGGGTCGAAGAAGGGGATCATCCGCTCGGTATTGATGAGATTGGTGCCGACCAGGCCGAAATACACTTTGCCGCCGCTCTGCTCCAGCGGCACGCCGGTCAGCCCATAGCCGAGCGCCTGGTCCTCCGTCTGGCTGAACGGCAGCGGATCGAAGAACTCCAGGTGGATTCTGCCATGCGCGCGGGCTGCATACTCGCCGAGCATCGCACGCACCCGCTCGGCATACTCGCCGTAGAGCGGCAGCCGCGCCCCGAGCCTCCGTGAGTAGTAGAGGCGAAGCGTGATCGGCTGCTTGAGGTCGGCCAGGATCGTCCGCGTGCCCTTGGAAAGCGTGTAAAGACCCCCGGCAGTGAAATCGAGGTGCGCGTTCGCGAACCGCGCGCCCACGAACAGATTGACGCCGATGGCAATCGCCAGAACCGCGATGACGGCGACCACAGAAGAAAAGAGGCGACGGGCCGGCGGACGCATTCCTTCAGCTCGCCTTGCGATGGTCGACGACGATCACGTTCAGAAAGAGCCAGAAGCAGATAAAGCTCGCAAAGAAAACCACATCCGCAAGGCTGAGCAGGCCGTGCGAGATGCTCCGGAACCGCTGGATCAGCGAAAAGCCGCGCGCGATCGCCGCGAGCACCGGAACGTTCTGACTAAGGAAATCGGTCACCACCGAATAGCCGGAGACGGCGAACACGAACGAGATGGCAACCCCGAGCACGAACGCGATCACCTGGTTCTTGGTCATCGCAGAGGTCGCCGAACCGACCGCGAGAAATGCCCCGGAAATCAGCACCCCTCCGAGATAACCGGCGGCGATCACGCCGTTGTCGGGCGTTCCCAGGATGTTGACCGTGATGACGAACGGAAAGGTCAGCACCAAGGCAATGATGGAGAACGCCCAGGCGGCCAGGAACTTGCCGATCACCGCCTCGGTTTCGGTCACCGGAAGGGTGAGCAAGAACTCGATCGTGCCGAGGCGGCGCTCCTCGGCCCACAGGCGCATGCTGATCGCCGGGACCAGAAGCAGGAACACCCACGGCAGGAATTCGAAAAACGGCACAAGGTCCGCCTGGCCGCGGCTGAAGAAGCCGCCCGCGTTGAAGGTGAGCACGCCTTGCAGAACGAGAAATATGACGATGAAGACAACGGCAACCGGAGTCGCGAAATAGCCGGCAAGCTCGCGTCCCGCGATCACGAACACGCTGCGCATCAGGCGGCTTTCGCGAGAACCGCCGGCCGCGTGATGGCGCGGAACATTTCTTCCAGCCGCCCTGACGGGTGGCGCGCGGCAAGCCCGCCCGGCGTATCGTCGGCAACGATCCGCCCGGCAGCGATGATGATCGCGCGGGTGCAGACCGCCTCGACCTCCTCCAGAATGTGCGTGCTGATGACGATTGCCTTCTCGGGTGCAAGACGCTGGATCAGCGTGCGCACCTCGTGCTTCTGATTAGGGTCGAGCCCGTCGGTCGGTTCGTCGAGCACCAGCACGGGCGGATCATGCAGCAGCGCCTGGGCCAGCCCGACCCGCCGCTTGAATCCCTTCGAGAGGGTCTCGACCGGCTGCAGCCGCACACCTTCGAGCTCGGTCAAAGCGAGCGCGGCGGCAACGCGCCGAGCAAGCTCGGCACCGACATAGCCACGGATGCGCGCCGCGAAGCGAAGGAAGCCCGCAACCGTCATCTCGGGGTAGGTCGGCGCCCCCTCCGGCAGGAAGCCCAGCAAACGGCGCGCCGCCACGGGTTCCGCCGCAACGTCGTGCCCGGCGATCGCAGCCTGACCTCTCGTCGGCGTAACGAAGCCCGCCAGCATGCGCATGGTGGTCGTCTTCCCCGCGCCGTTCGGGCCGAGAAAGCCCAACACCTCGCCCCGCGCCACGCTGAACGAAACATCATCCACTGCGGTGAAGCTGCCGAACTGCTTGGTCAGCCCGCGGATTTCGATCAGCTCCGCCACGTCCTCTTCCCCTATGGGCCCTGCTCCGGCGTTCCCATCGGGGATCTGCCTTGCCGGCCGGCACGTGCCGTCTAACGGAATTGCCGCGGTTTGCAAGCAAGCGCTCCCGAGACGGCGAGCGCATTGCAGAGAGTTCATGGCGATGCAATATGCGCCGGACGCATAGGGCAACAATTCCCGGCCGGCCGAATCGGTCTTATAGCACCCGCGCCAATGACCGACGTTCCCCTCCCCCGCGACCCGCGCCGCCGGCGCATCCTCTACCGTGCAACGCATCGCGGCACCGTCGAGTGCGATCACCTGATCGGCGGATTCGTCGCCCGCCGTGTGTCCGGCATGCTTGACTCCGAGCTTGCCGAACTCGAAGCACTGCTCGCCTTGCCGGACCCCGATCTCCTCGCCTGGGTGAGCGGGCGGCAGCCAATTCCCGCCGAGCACGACGGGCCGGTTATCAGGGCGATGCGCGAGGCGTCCCGATGATGAAAGCACTTCCTGTCTATGGCGCCCCGGAGGGGTTCGACGCCGCCCTCCTCGCGCGCCGGAGGGCCGAGCACACCGGCTCTGTCCTGCACGTGGCGCGGGACGATGCACGCATGGCACGCATGGCTGAAGCGCTCGCCATCGTTGCCCCGGAAATCGCATCCCTATCGTTCCCGGCCTGGGACTGCCTGCCCTACGACCGCGTTTCGCCGAACCCGCGGCTGATCGCCGAGCGCGTGGCGACACTGGCGCGGCTGCTCACCCGCCAGGCGAAACCGACGATCATTCTTACGACCGTCAACGCGCTCGTCCAGCGCGTACCGCCGCGCACGGCCTTGCGCGGACGCAGCTTATCGCTCACGCCCGGCGGTGAGCTCGATACGGCGAGCCTGCTCCACTTCCTCGAGGCCAATGGCTACGGCCGTACTGGCACCGTCCGCGAACCGGGCGAGTTCGCGGTGCGCGGGGGCATCATCGACCTCTTTCCTGCCGGCGCCGATGAACCGGTCCGGCTCGATCTGTTCGGCGCGCAGCTCGAAAGCGTGAAGCGTTTCGACCCTGCAACGCAGTTGAGCGGCCGGGCCCTCACGACGCTCGTCCTCGATCCGGTCTCGGAAGTGCCGCTCGACCAGCCGGCGATCACCCGCTTCAGGGCTGGCTGGCGCGAACGGTTCGGCAACGCCGCCAGTTCCGATGCGCTCTATCCCGCCGTCTCCGAAGGGCGCCGGCATCCGGGGATGGAGCACTGGCTGCCATTATTCCACGAGCATCTCGAAACGCTCCTCGATTATTTGCCGGCTGCGTCGGTTTCCTTCGACCACCAGGCCGACGAGGTGCTGGCGGCGCGGCTCGAAATGATCGCTGATCACTACGCTGCGCGGCGCACCCCCCCGCGCGACGGCGAACCCCCCTACCGGCCCCTGCCCCCCGACCTCCTCTATCTCGACCGTCCCGGCTTCGAGGCCATGCTGGCACCCGCCCAGGTCTTCGCGTTCAGCCCTTATGTGCGTCCCGACGGCGCTCCCGGCATCGATGCAGGCGGCCGCCCGGGGCCGCTCTTCATGCACGGTGGCGGCTCCTCTCCCGGCGGCGACATTTTCCACCAGCTCGCCGAAGCGGCCGCGCGATGGGCGCGCGAGAAAAGGAAGCTCGTCCTCGCCGCCTGGACCGAAGGCTCGCGCGAGCGGCTGCTCCATCTGCTGTCTGAGCACGGGTTCGCGGGGGCGCGCCGCCTCAGCCGGTGGAGAGAGATCGAAAAGCTCGATCCCGGCCAGCCCGGACTCCTCGTGCTCGGCCTCGAACGCGGGTTCATTGCCGACGGGCTTGCGGTCGTCGCCGAGCAGGATTTGCTCGGGGAGCGCATCTCGCGCCCACCCCGACGCCGCAAGTCGGCGGACGAGCTGATCGCCGAGGCGGGCGAGCTCGCCGCCGGCGATCTCGTCGTCCACCAGGAATATGGCATCGGCCGCTATGACGGCCTCGCCGCGCTCGCCGTCGACCAGGCACCGCACGACTGCCTCAGGCTGATCTATGACGGCGGGGAAAAGCTGTTCCTGCCGGTCGAGAATATCGAGCTTCTGTCGCGCTTCGGTGCAGCCGACGGGGCGGTCGCACTCGATCGCCTCGGCGGCGCCGGCTGGCAGACGCGCAAGGCGCGCATGCAGCACCGCATCCGTGACATCGCGCGCGAACTGATGGCGCTCGCCGCCGAGCGCAAGGTGCGCAATGCACCGGAACTGGCCCCGCCGGAAGGCAGCTTCGAAGAATTCTGCGCGCGTTTCCCCTTCGCGGAAACCGAAGACCAGGCGCGCGCGATCGACGACGTGCTGCAGGACCTCGCCTCGGGGCGCCCGATGGACCGGCTGATCTGCGGCGATGTCGGCTTCGGCAAGACTGAGGTCGCCCTGCGCGCCGCCTATGTCGCGGCCATGGCCGGCACCCAGGTCGCCGTGGTCGTGCCGACAACGCTGCTCTGCCGTCAGCATTTCCGCACTTTCTCCGCCCGGTTCGCCGGAACCGGCATCAAGATCGCCCAGCTCTCGCGCTTGGTCCCGGCCAAAGATGCCGCCGCCGTCAGGGAACGGTTGGCGCAGGGCGACATCTCGATCATCATCGGCACGCACGCGCTGCTCGGGAAAACCATCCGCTTCGCCGCCCTCGGCCTTCTGGTGATCGACGAAGAGCAGCATTTCGGCGTCGCCCATAAGGAGCGCCTGAAGAGCCTCAAAAGCGACGTGCACGTGCTGACACTCACGGCGACACCTATTCCGCGCACGCTCCAGTTAGCGCTTTCCGGGGTGCGCGAAATGAGCCTGATCGCCACCCCGCCGGTCGATCGCCTGGCCGTGCGCACTTTCATCATGCCGTTCGATGCGGTGGTCGTGCACGAAGCAATTCAGCGCGAGCGCTTTCGCGGCGGGCAGGTGTTCTGCGTCGCTCCCCGCATCGAGGACCTGCCCCGGATAGCTGAACGCTTGCGAGAGATCGTGCCCGAGGCGCGCGTCCTCGAAGCGCACGGCCGCCTCGCCCCGAGCGTCCTGGAAAAGGTGATGACGGATTTCAGCGAGGGTCGCGCCGATCTTCTCCTTTCCACCGACATCATCGAAAGCGGGCTCGACATGCCGGCCGTCAACACGCTGATCGTCCATCGCGCCGATCATTTTGGGCTCGGCCAGCTCTACCAACTGCGCGGGCGCATCGGACGCGGCAAGCAGCGCGGCTATGCCTATCTCACCTGGCCGCCGAACAAGGTGCTTTCGGCGAGCGCGGAGAAACGTCTTTCCGTGATGCAGGCGCTGGACAGCCTGGGCGCCGGCTTCACGCTGGCTTCACACGATCTCGATATCCGCGGCGCCGGCAATCTGCTCGGCGAGGAGCAGTCGGGGCACATCCGCGAGGTCGGGATCGAGCTTTATCAGCAGATGCTGGAGGATGCGGTCGCCGAACTCTCCGGCCGCGACGGCGAGCGACGCGGCGCCGCGCGGGAATGGACCCCCGGCATCAGCCTCGGCCTGCCGGTACTGATCCCGGAAACCTATGTCGCGGATCTGCCGGTTCGCCTCGGCCTCTACCGTCGCATCGGCGCACTCGCAACCGATGCCGAATCCGAAGCGATGGCCGCCGAGCTGGTCGACCGGTTCGGAACGCTCCCCGCCGAAGTGGAAAATCTTTTTGCGGTCGTCGCATTGAAGCGCGCCTGCCGTGCCACCGGCGTCGAACGTCTGGAGGCCGGCCCGAAGGGGCTGCTCCTCAGCTTCCGCAACAACCAGTTCCGCAATCCCGGCGGCCTCGCGGCCTGGCTAGCCACGCAAAAGCGCGGCATCCGCCTCCGCCCCGACCATAAGATCGCGCTCAGCCGGGAGCTTCAGCCGGGGGCGCGCCTCGCCGCCGCGCGCGAACTGCTCGCGGACCTCGTGCGCATCGCCGAGCGGGCCGCGGCCGC
>JBOHMN010000081.1:0-2280 GCA_050730175.1 Acetobacteraceae bacterium
GCGCGGCGCGGGTGATCGCCATGCGCCGCGCCGCCTCGGCGACCGGCAGCTTAATGTGCTCTTCCAAAATCTCCCGCATCAGCTCGCCGGGATGCGCCGGCGCGGCCAGCGGCCGCTTCACCTGATACTCAGCCATGATGATGCCTCCAGAGTTGAAATTACGCATGACAGGTCGTCAGTGGTAGTCCTCCAGATCGAGGCGCATGGTCCTCCCGTTCTCGAACTCGAAGGTAAGGCACCAGTTGCCGTTGACGTGGATCGAATAGCGCTGCGGATTCGTACCGGCGAGCGGATGAAAGTCGAACCCGGGTTGCTTGAGCTCGACCAGCGCTCACGCCACCTGCAAGGCAGCGAGACGCACCCTGAGGCGCTTGGTAAGGTCCGGCGCGACTTTGGCCGACCGGCCCTTTTCGAGCAGTTCCGCAAGGCCCTTGTGCCACGCGCTTTCGAT
This sequence comes from Acetobacteraceae bacterium, assembly GCA_050730175.1. Classification (GTDB taxonomy): domain Bacteria; phylum Pseudomonadota; class Alphaproteobacteria; order Acetobacterales; family Acetobacteraceae; genus JAKAWQ01. The sequence goes on from JBOHMN010000081.1 coordinate 452, forward strand.
CACACCCTTATGTATACCGACGCTCTACAAATGTAAAGTTAGACTTTACAGCCGGTGCGCAAACGGCAACCACCTGACCGCTGACCGGCCCCAGTCAACGAGAAGCCCTTGAAAAATGGGCACTTCGGCCGCGATGAGCCGCTGCCGGACGTACTAAGTCAAGCTCACCGACTGTGCGCGGCGCTGGGGCGGAAGGTGCCTTCTTTCAACTCCTCGACGCTCGCAAGTGGGAGCCATCGGAAATCTCTGTCCCGCCGTTTGGCGCGGAACCCACGGGAGTCCCTTACCCATTTCCCGCTTAGAAACCGAGCGTCTCCCAGGAGACCCCTTAGACACGACGGTGCACGTAACCAATAGGATCGTAAGCACCACGACCGCGCCCACGGTAACGGCGAGATGGTCTCGTCCACGACGAGGGGCCGCTGGCCGCGCGGCTCGATCTTAGCGGCGTCAAGCTCCAGATGCAGGAAGACCAGTCAGCTCGTATCCGCTCGCCATACCGCGCCATCACAACACGCTCCTCAACCTCTTCCGCGAGCGCCCGCAGGGAACCTTTTGGCCGCCTGCGGGTCAGCGAGGGTGAGAACGTGGTCACTGGTCTCCGCGTGAATAGGCGGAACGCCAACATCTACTGCCCGTTATTCGTCAGGCCCTCGGGAGGCGAAATCCATGCGGCTGTGGGTGATGATGATAATCGCGCTGCTCGTAACCGGATGCACGATCGTCCGCCAGACCGAGCCGAAACGTACGGCCACCGAGGAGATGCTGATCTCCGCCGCCGGCGATGGGGCGGCATCCCAAATCCACTTGGCGACGCTGCACGGCAAGAAGGTCTTCGTTGATGCCTCGCACTACAAGGGGCTTGATCCCGACTACACCATGGCGGCGGTGCATGAGGCGCTGCTGAAAAATGGTGCGTTGCTGGTGGGCGACCGCAAATCTGCGGATGCCGTGGTCGTGATGCGCAATGGCGCACAGTCGATCGATAAGCGCGAGTTCCTGATCGGCATCCCAAGCTTCAGCTTGCCGATTCCGCTCACCGGTGCCCCGTACCAAACTCAGCCCACTACCCAAACCGGTGCGACTGGCGGCGGCTTCCAAGTCCCCGAAATCGCACTCTATGCGAAGGCCCAGAACATCGGCGTCTCGAAGCTCGCGGTCGCCGCGTACAATGCCAAGAGCGGCGCCTTGGTCTCATCGAGCGGTCCGGTCTATGGATTCTCGCACGGCAATCGCTACACCGTTCTGATCTTCGTCAAGTGGCGGCACCGAGACTTCCGGCCAAGCGAACAAGGTCTCACGGGGAAAGGCAAATAGCCCGGCGCGACGCGGGCGTATCACCGGGCTCTCTCGCCAATGCCGCGCCGATCACCGACCCCGCAGTGAAAATCACAACAAGGAAAGCCATGGCCGCCTTGCATTTCATCGGACACCCCTCCCTTATCTCTGTCGGAGTCTCATCTAGCCGCCGACCGCACGGCCTGACCTTTTTGGGCACGCTCACGGATTTTCGTCGCCCGTTCGCGCAAGTCATCGGCGTTCCATAATCGAGTTCGGTTTAAACATACGCTCTCGGCGGTGCTAGACGTCGCGTCGCTGAATCCAAAAACCGAATAGGACGAGCAGGCAGAACACACTGAAAGCGCCTGAACCGAGAAAGATGAGACTAAGGCGAGTGCCTGCTTCGGGCGTTAGCAACACACCGCCCGCCGCTTTACCGAGTACCGCGACCGCAAAAGTGAGCGGTAACATGAACACCGCTGTGGACCATGTATAAGTCCACAGCCGAATAGCCGTGAGGCCAAAGAGGTAATTGATCACACCCGGCA
>JBOHMN010000082.1:0-12166 GCA_050730175.1 Acetobacteraceae bacterium
CTCAAACGCTCGGTCGATTGCCTCTGGGGTTTCGTCCGCTCCCAGCTCGTGCGCCGCTTCTAGAAAGCGACGGTATTGGCCGGGGCTGTCAGGCAGTACCCACGCCCTCGGCTTCCGGTTCCGGTTCCGACTCATCCGCTGGCTCCGGGATTTCATCTTGCGCCCTGAATTCGATTTCCATCTGACGGTCATCCCCAGGAAGCGGCAGCTCAACTACGGACACGGGAGTCATCCCACACAAGCGAGCCCGCTTAGCCAAACCTTCGTCATCGGTGTAAACCCGTTCCACGCCTGCCGCCCTGAAGATGGCCACGATCTGTCGATCAATTTTTATTTTCTGATACGGCTCGACCGCGTTTTTCGCGTCAGAGCCCGCAAATACATCCCGATTGAGGCAAGCAAGCTCGATAGCACACTTGGGGTCAAATGCGGCCACCTCGAACAATCTGGACCGACCAATAATATCAAAGTACTGCTGCGCGTCGGGCCCTATTGCCGTCAGGATCTCCGCGACTACCGGGGTCGGAATTACAATTTTCTGGCGAGCTTTACCAAGGGTTTCCACCAGGAACTCGGCGCGCCGCTTGGCCATGACGACTGGGCGCTGAGTGGCTGGGTCTAGCGGGGTCCTCGCGCCCGGGTTCAGCAATATGCTAAGCATCGTGCTATCGAAGCCGACCGGCTTCATACAGCCGGCTCGCGCTCGGTTTCCAACCGTCTGTCGATATCGTCAGGCCACATCACTTGTGCAGCGCGGAGCTGCCGTAGCACCTCATTGAAATCGTCACCCTTCAGTCGCTCATAGGTTTGTATGAGCATCTTGGTGAGCTTCCACTCACCCGCTCGGCTGCGATCCCAACTGCCAATCCCATTCACCCTCAGCGGCTCAAACAGGAAAGAAGCCATCGCCTTCGCCAAATTTCGCGGTGCGCTGAAACCCGCGAACACGTCGCCAGCCAAGTCCTGCATCAGGATCGGCGTATAATCCCCTCTTCCGCCGACACGCAGAAGAAAACCATCGAAGGTAGTCGATTGACGCACTCCTATTATCGGAGCGACGTCGGGCACGGGTGGGAAGTCAAGAATCACACCCTTGCGGTCTTTGAGGCTCGCAGACTTGCCGCCATCGCTCCGAACCATTTCACGGATACGATCATATGCGCTCCGCTGCGCACGAGTTCCCCGGCCCGTCCTCACTGCAGCCGCGCGGTCGCGAGCCTGCGTCGCGATCGGCGCTGGCACCTGGAAGATCGGCGTAGTGCTCGAAGCCTCTATCCGCACTAGGTGCAGGTCGTGGACAAAGCCAATCACTTCCCCGACTTGCTCTAAATATTGCAACAGCCGATCGAGGGGCATCGTCTCCGGGGTATAGGCCGGAATCACGAACTCGAGTTCTTCGTACTCCATCTCAGTCGGATTCTAGGGGCGCGTCTGGTTCTCAGCAAGCGGCAACTCCAACTGCTGCGGACCGGCGCCTGGGCCCCCCGACCCTGCCACGCCCCCCGTCCTGACCTCAGCGTAGCTGACTCCTGTATCAGGAACACCGCAAGGATCACGGGAACGTGCGAAGTGGGTCACGCGACTGCACACCGTTCCCCGTGATTCATATGCTCGCATTCGTATCGTGCGACCCTCACTCCAAACCATGGGAGGGTCGTCATGCTCCACCGATACGGGGCCGTGGCCGCAGCCGCCACGCTCCTCATCCCGGCCGCCGCCAGCGCCGAATCCCTCGCTCCGATCGAAAGCCGAAGCATCACCCTCGGCCCGCTCACCGGCGGAGTCTATGACTCCGTCGTGCCCAACGGATATCGCGTCGTGGTCACGCTCCAGAGCGGCACCCCGCCATCCGTCGTCCGCTTCATCGCGACCCTCGCGCCCGGCCAGTCGGTCACGCTTTTTCCGCCGCGTGGCGTCGGCGAGCCACCGATCGCTGTACAGATCGAAGGACGCGGCAACCAACTCCCCGTCGCAAACGCCGGTCAGAGAAGCGAAACAACCGCGCGGGCAACCAAAGAAGCCGCGGCCGCTCACGTGATGGCCGAGGCGCCCTGAACCCGTACGCATCGTCTGCCTCTGCCGGCCCCGCCAAGCAACCTCCCGGGCCACCGCTCCGTCCTGCTGCTACCTGCACGTGCCTGGAAGAACGGCTCGGGCGGCAAACCGCGCGGCGGGCATTCCGCCACCCCGCGGCGCCGGGCGCCGGCGACTTTCTCGGCCCGCACGCCCGAAACGACATCACCACGGAATGACGCCGTTCTCGTCCGAGAAGGTGCCCGTCGGGCCGTCCGGACCGAGCAGCGCGAGCCGCACCGGCTCCCGCGCCGCCTGCACGACGGTGCGCGTGCCTTCAAAGTTGTTGAGGTCGGTCGCGGTGAAGCCCGGGCACGCCGCGTTGACCTTGATCCCTGCCGCTTCAAGCTCGACGGCGAACGCGAGCGTGATCGCATTGAGCGCTGTCTTGGAGGCAGAGTAAGTCCCGAACATCGAACGGTGCGGGTTCGTCGGGTCCGCGTTCCTCGTGAGCGATCCGACAGAGCTCGATACATTCACGATCCGGCCGGCCGGCGCTTCACGAAGAAGCCGCACCATCGCCTGCGTCACGGCAATGACGCCGAACACGTTGGTTTCGAATACCGCCCGCACCTCGTCGAGAGGCACAACGCTCACGCGGCCCGACTCCACCATCTCCTCGAGCGACCTGCCCGGCTCGCCCGCATGCGAGACGGCCGCATTGTTCACGAGCACGTCGAGACGGCCAAGCTCGTTCTGGATGCGCTCTGCCGCCGCGGCGACCGAGGCCTGATCCGTGACATCAAGCTGGAGGGCGCGGGCATCCGCTCCGATACTCTTCGCGGCCGCCTCCCCGCGCCGCACGTCCCGCGACCCGACGAGCACGGTAAAGCCGTGCGCGGCGAGGTCCTTCGCGATTTGCAGGCCGATTCCCTTGTTGGCCCCGGTGACGAGGGCGGCTGGCTTTTCCCGCATGGCTATCTCCTGTCCTGCGTCATTGCTACGGTCCCGAATCCCTGTGGCCACATGGCCGCTCGCTGCGCCTCGCCCCACCGCCATTGCCGGGTGCGCACTCCACTCGAACACCCTTCGCCTCGCTCAATGACCGGCAGCCGCACCCCCTGGTCGAGGCCGCGGCATCAGCAGGAGCAACGCCGCAGCCCCGATCACGGCGACCCCCATGCCGAAGAAGCAGTCGGAATAGGTCATCGTCGTTGCCTGGCTCCGGACCATCGCCGCGAGCTCCGCCAGGGCCTGCGGCGCAGCCAGGCTAGGCGCCGTTCCCTTGGCGATCATCAGCCCGGCCACGTGGTGCAGCCACGCCTGCACTTCGGGCGAAGTGACGGTCAGGCGTTGCGAAATGATGGCGAAATGATAGTGCTCACGCACGGTGGTGAACATCGCGAGCGTCGCGATGCCGAGCGAACCCCCGAGATTCCGAAACATGTTGAAAAGCGCCGAACCCTGCGCCTGCTCAGCGCGCGCGAGACCCGCGGTTGCCAGCGAGGAAAGCGGCACGATGATGAAGGGTTGGCCGAGTGCGCGTACGAGCTGCGGCAACCTGAGCTCGGGCCCCGCGGTCTCCGGGCTCATATAACCGTTCATCACAGCGCTCACCCCGAACAGGAGAAACCCGAACGCAACCAAAAGCCGCGCATCGATCCGCCGCATGATCAGCGGCACGAACGGGATGATGAGAAGCTGCGGCGCGCCCGCCCACATCATCACCTCGCCGATCTCAAGCGCATCGTAGCCTTGGACCTGGCCGAGATAGAGCGGCAGCAGATAGACTGAGCCGTAGAGCCCGAGCCCCATGACCAGGCCGAGCACGGTCGCGGCTCCAAATTCCCGGCGCGCCAACAGCCGAAGATCGAGGAACGGCTCCCGCCGGAACAGTTCGATGGCGAGGAAGGCCGGAATGGCGAGCGCCGCGGTCGCAGCCGCGTAACGGATCCACGGGGTCGTAAACCACGCCCTCGCCTCGCCCTCCTCGAGCACCGCGATCAGCGAGCCCACTCCGATCGCCATGCAAAGGATGCCCGCCCAGTCGCCGTGGCGAAGCAGGTGAAGCTGCATCCTCTCGCGCGGCAGCCCGTACCAGACCGCCGCGATCACGGCGATCGCCGGGACAACGTTGATGAAGAAAATCCAGTGCCACGACCAGGCATCGGTAATCCATCCGCCGACGGTGGGCCCGATCGCCGGTGCAAAGGTCGCGGTCACGCCGAACAGCGCAAGCCCGGCCGGCTGGCGTTCCGCGGGCAGCATGCGCAGGACCACCGAGAAGGCAATCGGAATCAGGACGCCTCCCGTAAAACCCTGGCCGGCGCGAAAGACAATCATTTCCCCGAGACTTGTCGCCGTGCCGGAGAGCATCGAAAAGAGCAGAAAGAGGATCGTATTCACGATCAGATAGCGGCGGAGCGAGAACACCTGCGAAAGCCAACCCGTGAGCGGAATGACCACGATCTCGCCTACCAGGTAGGCGGTCGAGATCCAGCCTCCCTGATCCACCGATGCGGAGAGCCCGCCCTCGATATCTCGCAGCGAGGCGTTGGTGATCTGGATATCGAGTACCGCCATGAAAGCGCCGAGTACCGCGCCCATCACGGCGACCCAGTCGCGCAAGGGAACCGCCTTGGCGCTCATCGCAGGGCTGCCTCGGCAAGTGCCAGAGAAGGCGTCGGCATCGTCTCCGTGTCCACCGTCGCCTCGACCGAAAGCCCAGGCCTGAGCCGCGCGAGCAACGGATCGTTGCCGGCAAGACGAATTTTCACCGGCACCCGCTGCACGATCTTCGTGAAGTTACCGGTCGCGTTCTCCGGCGGCAGCAGCGCGAACTGCGAGCCCGAGCCCGGCGCCAGGCTGGCGACGGTACCGTGCAATGCGTGGGCGGGAAAACCGTCGATCGAGATCCTGACCGGCTCGCCCGGCGCCAGGCGCTTGATTTCGGTTTCCTTGAAGTTCGCAGTGACGTAGATCGCGCGACCCATCGGCACCACCTGAAGGAGCGGCGTGCCGGGCGCGACGTAGGCACCGAGCCGCACCCCGCGATCGCCCACCACACCCCCGACCGGCGCCTTGATCAGCGTGTACGAAAGGTTGAGCTCGGCTCCGGCGAGCACCGCTTCATCCGCCTTGAGGTCTGCCGCCGCCATGGCGCGCGCACTCTCCAGCACGCCGATCTGCTGCTCGCTTCCCTTGAGGGCTGCCCGATCGCGGCGGAGATCCGCGGCACGCTCGCGGAGTCCGGCGCCGGTCCGCTCTGCCATTTGCGCCGTGCCGAACCCACTCCGCCGCAGTTCCCCGTAGCGTGCGGCATCGGCAGAAGCGAAGGAAAGCGCGGCCCCGTCGGCCGCGACCACGGCGCGCGCGCTCGCGACCTTCGAGGCCTGCTCGGCGATCTCTGCGGCGATGTTCGTGAGCTTCGCCCTGGCGGCTGCAACGTCCGCCGTCGCCTTGGCGGCCCGCGCGCGGAACGGGCGGTCATCGATCCGCGCCAGCACCTGCCCCGCCCTTACCTTCTCGTTGTCGGTCACATCGAGCTCGGCGATGGCGCCCGCCACTTGCGGGCTCACGGTGACCGCGTCCGACTCGAGATAGGCGTCGTCGGTCCCGACCAGGAACTTTGTCGCCTCCCACCACCGCCCGCCGCCAACGCCAACGCCGGCGACCGCAAGGGCCGCCCCCGCCACCAGCAGCGCCCGGCCGAAGCGGAGACGAGGCCGTGCGTGGCCGGCGGCGCGCGAAAGCACTTCATCGGACGCGGGATCGAACGTCCATTCTGGGATCGGCTGGTCCATGGCGGGCTCCGCGAGGGGTGGAGGAACGCGAACGCGCTCCCCGGAATTAGACTGGACAGTTCAGTCCGATAAAGCGCCGGCCGCCCCAAGGTCAACGCAAAACTATACTGTTCAGTATGCCTATGCTGCAGCGCAGCAGTGTCACCGACCATCGATTTCATGCTTGACAAAACTGAACCCGATAGTTCAGCCGTGGCCGGGCGGCTCGTTGCGATCGCCGTCTGGCGCCACGCCATCGCCGGAAGCAACAGCTCTCGCGGTCAGCGACGCCGATGTTGAGGGGCGTCGACGACGGGCAAAATGCGCCTCATGCGCCCCCGGTTCTTCGCGCGCCTCCGAGCGCCTTTTGGAGAGCGCCCCGCCGCCCCCTTGGCACTCTTCCGCCCGAACGAGACCGCGCTCTCTCCCCCGTCATTGCGTCGGTGCCGCGGTGCCCGGGACAACCAGCAATAATTCGAACTGGCTGTCCGGCCATGCGAACAGTGCAGCCAGACATCGAGGGCTTCACGGCGCTGGCTGCGCTGCTGCGGTCCGGCAGCTTCCGCGGGGTGACACCCTCTCGTCGCGCCCTTTTCGCCCCGCTATGCGAGCCCTCAGCAAAGCAGATTTGCCGGCGATGACCCCTCTGCCCCTCGACTGCGACATCCACCCGACACTGCCGAACTTGGCCGCGCTCGTGCCGTACCTCGACCCGCACTGGCGCGAGCAGATTACCGCCCGCGGACCCGATGCGCTCGATTCGATCAGCTATCCAAAGAATGCACCGCTGACCGCCCACGAATGGGCCGAGCGCGATCACCGCTTCCGCGCTTCGATCGTGCTGCTGACACAGAATCCGCTGCGTGCCGCCGCGGAAATCGAACGTGTCGTCCCCGATCGCCGCTTCGCGCAAGCACTGATGCTCGCAAACGATACAAGGCCGCTCGGCAAGCAGCTCTCGTGGCCGATCTACGAAGCCGCCGCCCGCAACCGGCTCCCCATCGGCATCCACGCGGGCTCGACGTATCGCCAGGCCGTCACCGGCGTGGGCTCCCCTTCGCATTTTATCGAGGACTATGGGGCGCAGGCACAATCCTTCCAGGCCCAGCCCGCGCGCCTGATCGCGGCGGGCGTGCTCGTCAAATTTCCTGATTTGGCCGTTGTTTTCATAGAGCCCTGGCTGCCCATCGTCCTGTGGCGCTTCACGAAATTCTGGCAGGGCCTCCGCCCCGACGTCCCGTGGGTCGCTACCCCGCCCGCCGACATCGTCCGCGCGCACGTAACGCTTCACCTTGCGGCCGATCGACGCATCGGACGATCCTAAGGTGCTGCCGCGTGTCCTCGAGCAACTCGGATCCAGGGTTCTCGTCCCCGGCGTGCAGAAAGTGACGCTAAGGAAGTCGCGTCATTTCAATTCCTTACGACGCGGTGCAAGGTCTAACCAATTGAACTACCGTGGTTGTCAGCTTTGGCCGGTGTTGTGGCCTTCGCCCGGCCGGCGTTACGCTCGCCGGAATTGAGCTCATGCACATGATCCGCAAGGGCCAGCTGCGAGTGATGAGTAAATTGCGTGCGGCACAGCAGTTCTATTCGCTTGCTGGATAGTCCAACCGGCGTTAACTGATCCCGCTCGTCCTTTCCGGAACTTTGCGACAGAACCGCGCGAGGAGGCTCCTAATTCGCTCCGGTGCTGGCCGACGCCGGCTGACCGGGAACCTTGAGAATCTTCCCGGTGTCCACGACGTCGGTGCCGTCCACACGCAAGATGGAGAAGTCGTCGTCGAGATAATTGCCGACGTACAGGTACTTCCCACTCGGGGAGAACGCGAGCGGCTCGGGCATACGGCCGACCTTGATCGTCTCTTCCGGGGTCACTTTCATACCGGCGATGCGGAAAATCGTGACGACGCCGTCCGCGTGGTGAAACCACACGTCTCCGCTATTCGATCCTTGCACGCTCGCGACGGCGAGGAGATCCCCTCTCGGGCTAATCGCCAGTCCTTCAGGCGCGTCCGGCACGCCGATGTGGTCGATGACGCGTGGTGGTTGATCGGCAAGGTCGATGACGCTGATCGCGTCGGCGTTGCCGTCCGAGATCCCGTGGTCCCCGTTGTCCGCGGTGAACGCGAGTTGGCCGTTTGGGGTGACCATCACGTTGTAGGGAAACCAATACGTCGGGAAGCCTCGGTGCGCGGGAGTTACCGTCTCCCCGTTCACCGCGAGCAGAGCGACCTTGTTCGCCTGAGATTCGACCGTCAGGGCACGCTTTCCATCCGGGGTGAAGGTGACCGCCGAGACTTCGGTCCCCATCGGCACGGTGCCAACCACCGTCACGTCCGTTCCGGAGATTTTCAGCACGCTCAGCGACTTGCCGGCGCGGTTGGCGACGAGCGCGAGATCTCCCGCTGGATTGATGCTGAGCCCGGAGGGCTCTTCACCAACCTTTAGCGTAGCCAAGAGCTTGGGTGGATCCGCCTTGAGGTCGATGACAAACAGCTTGTCGGTGGGCACCAGCTTCTGGGGGGTACCGCTACTCAGCGTCACCGAATCCGCGACGATTGCGATATCGCCGTTCGGCGAAATAGCCACGTTGACCGGAGGGCCGACGACGGAGTTCTCCAAGGGAAGCGAGGCGACAATTTTAGGCGCGCTTGGGGTAGCGAGGTCAACGATGAGGACCTTATCGTTACCGCTCGGCCCGAGCACGGTCTGACCCTGCGAATTCCACGACACCTTTTGGTCGAGGCCAACGATCATGAAAGGCTTCGCTTGAGCCGCGACGCTGAACACCGTTACCAGGGCCGCTGCGCCCAACAGTTGCGGCAACCTACGTGTCCCTACCATGGTGAGTCCTCCCAACTCGTTCGCGCTCTGTCTCACGAAGAGCGTACGCTGCTTACGCTATCGAAAATGCGTCTCTCTCCGCAGCGACCGAATAAGCGGCCCCCATCGTTCCAATCCGCAGCACGCCTACAGCGGGCACGTTACGAGCATCCCACGGCGCGCACCAGCGCAATCTCCGTCTCGGACAGGGGAACAGCATTCGGAATTAACTTGACGGGCCAGGTTTAGGCTTGCCCGGCGCGAACCGATTCTACCCCTTCTGGTTGGGCACCAAAGGGTCCACCTCAGGAGGGCTTCAAGGCCTGTTTTGAGGGTTCGCGCGATCCCCGTACGGGCAATGCCGAGCGGCACGAGCTGCTGGAGATGCTGATAATCGCGCTCTGCACCGCGCTGTGTGGCGAGGAGGACTGCACGGATATGGCAGACTTCGCGCACACCAAGCTGGGGCTTCTGCGCGGCTACCTTCGGCTCGAGCACGGAGCGCCGAGCCACGATAACTTCAACCGGCTGTTCCGGCTGCTCGACCCGGAGCAGTTTCGTGACTGCTTCCGGCGCTTCATGGCTCGCTCTGCCGAGGCTTGCCGGGGAGTGGCGGCGATCGATGGCAACGTGCTGCGACGTTCGTTCGACAAAGCCAGCAGCAAGTCCGCGCTGCACATGGTCTCGGCCTGGGGTTGCGAGCAGCGGCTGGTGCTCGGCCAGATCGCCACCGAAGCCAAATCGAACGAGATCACCGCGATCCCGAAGTTGCTGAGGCTGCTGAGCTTTGAAGACGCCATCGTGACCGTCGATGCGCTCAACTGCCAGCGCGAAATTGCCCGGCAAATCGCCGACCAGAACGGCAACTATGTGATGGCGCTGAAGGGCAACCAGAAGACACCGCATAACGCAACGGTTCCGCTCCGCTCATCAATCAAGACTTCTGGATCCCACGGAAGATATGACCGTAATGCAAGTGGAGCGACCACAAGCACGCCGCGGCAGTGGGGTGAGTCTCCGGATGCGGAGCGGCGTGGCCGGCTATTGGAGCGGGAATTGTACGGTAACGGAGCCGTTGCTGGCCGCCACGCGATCCCGTCGGTACCGTAGAATTCAACCAGCCGAGAACAACAAGGGAGAGACTTTGTGACACAGATAAGCCGCCGAAACCTCATCGCGACTTCGCTGCTGGCAGCACCCTCACTCGCTCTGCTCCCCAGCCCTGTCGGCGCCCAGTTTGCGGACGTGACTGAACCACTGCACTCGGAGGCGGAGCAGATCGGCATCGACGCTTACATCTATGGATATTCACTGATCACGACCGAGGTCACGCGGGTCCAGATGACCAACGTCGCCAAAGCAGATGACCTGCACGCTCCAATAGGACAGTTCATCAACGTTCGGCGCTATCCACCGGCAGATTATCGCGGCGTCTCGGCACCGAATGCGGATACGTTGTATTCGATCGCGTGGCTCGACCTGGGTCCCGAGCCAATGGTCTTTTCGCACCCTGATATGGGCGACCGCTACTACCTGTTGCCAATGTATAGCCTCTGGATGCCGGTGGTGGCTCCGCCGGGTACTCGGACAACGGGCGGAAAGGCCGCGATGTATCTGCTCACGGGACCGGGTTGGACCGGGGCGGTGCCGACGGGCACGAACCAAATCAAGTCGCCGACCCGCTATATGTTGATCCTGGGGCGCACTTACGCGGACGGCACGGAGCAGGACTATCGGGTAGTCAACAAATTGCAGGATGAATACAAGGCGTACCCGCTCAGCGCGCAAGGCAAGCCCTACACGTTCGTGCCGCCACCGGTGGACCCGAGCCGCGGGTTCAGCATGACGGAGAAGCCGCAGCAGGTCATCGATACCATGGACATCGCGGCCTACTTCAACATGATGGCACATCTGATGGGGAGCGCGGCGCCGGCGGCGCCGGAAGATGCTCCCATCGTTTCTCGTATGGCAAAGATAGGACTGGTTCCGGGACAGAGATTCGATCTGTCCAAGCTTAGTCAGTCCGTGCAGGAAGACTTGAAAGAAGTTCCAAAGATTGCGTTCAGGAAGATCGCCGCTTTGCGGGAAGCGTGGGGCGTCAAGCAGAATGGCTGGCACATTGCCGGCCGAACAGGGACCTATGGCACGAACTATCTCGACCGAGCCCTCATCGCGGCATTCGGTTGGCCAGCAAACCTGCCGCAAGACGCGATGTACCCCTATACGTTCGAGGAGGGGACCGGCCAGCGCCTCACGGGCGCGAACAAATACACGGTGACTTTCGCCAAGGGGCTGACGCCGCCGGTCGATGGCTTCTGGTCAATCACGATGTACATTATTGATGGCGGATGGTGGTTCTATCCGAACTCACTGAACCAATTCACGGTCAGCCTGCGCAACAACCTCAAGCTCAATGCTGACGGATCGCTGACGCTTTATTTCCAAAATGAATCCCCTGGAGCGGACAAAGAGGCGAATTGGTTGCCGGCACCGAAAGACGAGTTCCTTTTGATGCTACGGATGTATTGGCCGAAGGAAACCGAGCCATCAATCCTGCCACCCGGCCACGGCACTTGGACGCCGCCGCCGGTTATCCGCGCAGGGTAGGAGTATTCCTCCGGACGGAGTTGATCATTCCGGCCCGGGAAGACTCGCCAATCACGAATGCGTCGGACGCGGCCGGACCTGATAAGTGCGTAAGTCAATCAGACTGTGTGAAAACTTTTCCGGAACGGATTCCGGCGCGACTCAGAGTGGGCTAGAATCCCGGCATGACGCACATCACCGGCCATGACCGTTGCCAAACCCTGCTCCTGCCGGAATCGCTGGACGACTATGTCGGTGCAGAGAACCCGGTACGGTTCATCGAGGCCTTTGTCGACGCGCTGGATCTGGCGGCCGCGGGGTTTGCTCGTGTTCATTCAAAAGAGACCGGTCGTCCCGGCTACGCGCCTGCAGATCTGCTGAAGCTCTATATATATGGTTACCTGAACCGTGTCCGATCCAGCCGCCGGCTCGCAGCCGAAACCCATCGCAATATCGAGGTGATCTGGCTGCTGCGACACCTGGAGCCCGACTTCAAGACCATCGCCGATTTCCGCGCCGATAATCGCAATGCGTTCCGCCTGATCTTTCGCCAGTTCGTGCTGCTCTGTCGTCAGTTGAACCTGTATGGCCGGGAACTGCTGGCGGTTGATGGCACCCGGATCAAGGCGGTCAACAACAAGGACCGCAACTTCACCCGCGCGTCTCTGACGCAGTTCATCAACCTCGCCGACGCCAAGCTCGAAGATGATCTGCAACGGCTCGATCAGAGTGATGTCACCGAGAACGGAACAATCGGATCCCGGGTCAAGAACCTGGCCGAGAAGATCGCCGCAATCGGCAAGCGGCGCACACGATGCAAGACCATGCTGGCGGCACTGGACCGGACCGGGGAGGATCAAATTTCGCTGACCGATCCCGACAGCCGGGCGATGGCAGCGCACACGCGTGTTGCCGTGGGCTACAACGTTCAGATCGCAGTCGATGTGAAGCACAAGCTGATC
>JBOHMN010000083.1:0-1953 GCA_050730175.1 Acetobacteraceae bacterium
AATCGCCCCAGCGGTACAGTGGCTTACGGCCCCACCGGCGAAACGGCGGGCCGCCGCCGCGGCTCGCGTTGGTACTCCAAGTTGTTGGCGCGGTCGGGAAGCCGGCTTCGCGCAGGGCCGCCGCGGCTTGCGGGCGGGTGAGCAGGGCGTCGAATAAAGGTTGCATTCGGGCCACCGAAAATGATGTTTATTGCCCGAGAATGTTAGCATTCGCGCGCCGCGAAACTTCCCCAGAATCGGGGCAAAATTTACCTTCGTTTGGGGGGCGGATTGACTAGCGCGGCCCAGCGTTCGGGGTGCTTTCGCGCGTCGGGATGGGTGATGCGGGCGAGGTCGAGGGCGTGCAGGATGAAGCGATTGCGCGCGTTCGGTGGTATCGCCGCGCCAATTGCCTCGCAGAATTGGCGCAAGATGATGTCGAGCCTGCCGCAGAGAAGTCGCAGCGGCGCTTTGCCCTCGCTTGGGACGCGCATCTCAAGCAGCTCTTTCTTGCGCATCCGAAGCGCCTCGATGAGCGCCCCAAGCCGGTGCATCAGATCCTCGACCGTATCATCAGTCATGGGCAGCCCAAGCGCCGCTGCGACCGCTTCCATGGTCACGGTGTCGAGCGACCCGGCTGCGAATGGCTTCAACGCTTCCGATAGGTCGCAAACAGCACGTGCGCCGCTTGCCGGGGTGAGTGGCACCTTCGTCTTCTTCTGTTCGCGCCAGACGGTGCGGAAAGTCTGCACCTCTTCCTCGGCGAGCTTCACGATCAGCTCGGCGATGGTCTGGCAGCCGCAATCGGCTGCTTCTGGTGGGCAGGTAAGATGTTCCAGCCGTGCCGGCAGCAACGCAATCAGCTCGGCCCGCTGCTCGGGGGTGAAGCGGAAGCCATCGCGCGGGATTTGCCCGACCGGCGGCCATGGCGACGGCGGCGCGGCGTCGTCGCGGCGCGGCATCAGCGGGCATCGCCCTTCGGGGCGCGTTCATCCAGCCCGGTTTCGGCCAACGCGGCAAGCAGCTCGGCGAGCTTGGCCGCTTGGGCTTCCTCGGCCGCCGATCGCATCTCGCGAATCAGATGCTCGGCAATACGTCTCGCGGCCTCGATCGGTATGCTATCGCTTGGGGTAGCCATCGGGTGTCACCTCACTCGCTGGTCAGGGGCGAGATGATGGTTCACGCCATCGCTCGCCCCGCTTTGCCCGGACCCGCCGGGCGCGGTCATTCAGGCCCGGCGCAGCTCGATCACCGCACCCGTCGGGGCGACATCGCCAAGCAGCTCGACCGTGCGCGTGGCCACGGCATCGGCCGCGGCAAGCAGCACCGCATCGGCGGAGTGCACATACCGGCTGGTAATCGTCGTCCCCTTGTGCCCGATCAGCGCACCGATGGTCGGCTCGGAATAGCCGAGGTCAGCCGCCAGGCTCGCGAAGCTATGGCGCAGCACGTGCGGAGTCACATCAGGCGGCAGGCCATCCATGGCACCAATCCGGCGGAAGAATTTCTTGAAGCCGCCCATCAGCTTTCCTTCACGGGTGGCGGGAAACACCAACGCCCCATCGCCGATACGCGGCATCGAGGCGAGCACGTCGCAGGCGGCATGCGAGAGCGGGCGCATCGAGCGGCCCGACTTGGTGTCGGGCAACGTAGCCGTCCGGCGGGCGAGGTCGATATCCTGCCAGCGCAACGCAAGGGCCTCGCCAGAGCGCCAGCCGGTCAGGGCGAGGAAACGGGCGCAAGATACCGCCGGCGGCCACGTGCCGGCCTCTACAGCCCCTTGCAGCGCTTTCCCGAGTAGGGGGTACTCTTCATCGGAAAGCCGTCTCTCTCGCTTGTTCTCGGCGAATTTGCGGATGCCGTGCGCCGGATTGTCAGTCCGCATCCGGTGCTCGACCGCGTAGCTGAAGATGGCGCCGAGCAGCCCGATGGTCCGGGTGGCGACGCCACGGCCGCCCGTCACGTTTGATACCG
>JBOHMN010000084.1:0-4089 GCA_050730175.1 Acetobacteraceae bacterium
GCCGCACCGACTTCGCCACCCTCGACCATCTGCTGCAACGGCTGCACGCCAACAAATCCGAGCTGCTGCTGGTGCTCGACCGCCCAGTAATCCCACTCAATATCAACGGCTCGGAAAACGATATCCGCTGCCAGGTCACCAAGCGCCACGTCAGCGGCGGCACCAAAAACAACGCTGGCCGCGACTGCCGCGACGCCCTCCTCGGCCTCGCCAAAACCTGCCGCAAGCTCGGCATCGCCTTCTGGGACTATCTCGGCGCCAGGCTCGACATCCAAGCCTCCCCGAACGTGCCCTACCTCCCCGACCTCGTCCGCTGCCGCGGCCACCCCGCCTGACCTCAGCCCCGCCCGCCCCAGGTTTTGCCCCGGTTACGGAGCGGACAGACTAAGCCGCTGGAAAGACTAGACATAGAGACAAGGTACGACGCCGGGCCGCAGACTTGGCGGCGGTCGTAATTTGCCGCTCAACCTGACGGCAATTTATTGCCTAGCAATGTAAACTATTCCGGCAAAAAGCTGCCCTCCAAACCGGGCAGCCAACGCGTGCCACGCCCAGGACTGGATCAGCGACCTCGAGGCCCTGAAGGCCCGCACCGACACGCGCGACCGGGCCAAGGCTTGCCGCGAACGCACCCGACGCGTGTCCGAGCCACCTGCAGGACGCCGGCTATTTCCAGTCAGGGTCAGCGTGCCCTAGTTTGCGGTTTCATGGCAGGTGACATAACCACCGACGTCGCGATCATCGGGGCCGGCCCGGTCGGCCTCTTCGCCGTGTTCGAGTGCGGCATGCTGCGTATGAAGACGGTTCTGATCGATGTGCTCGCGGCGGCCGGCGGGCAATGCACCGCGCTCTATCCGGAAAAACCGATCTACGACATTCCGGCACATCCGATGATTTCGGCATCCACGCTGATTGCCGAACTCGAGCGCCAGATCGCCCCCTTCGCCCCGCCGCGTTTGCTTGGCCGGCGCGCTTGCCGCCTGGAAGGTGCAGCCGGCAGCTTCTGCCTCGTCACAGACCAGGAGGAAAGGGTGCACGCCAAGGCAGTGATCATCGCCGCCGGGGCCGGTGCGTTCGGACCGAATCGCCCGCCGCTTGCAGGCCTTGCCGATTTCGAAGCTGCCGGCGGCGTGCAGTACTACGTCGCCAGCCGCGAGGCCTTGCGCGGCAAGAGGGTAATTATCGCCGGCGGCGGCGATTCGGCAGTCGATTGGGCACTCGCGCTGGCAGGTATCGCCGCCGAGCTCAGCCTTGTGCACCGGCGCGAAAAGTTCCGCGCCGCGCCGGAAACGTCCGCCCGGCTTGCCGCGTTGGCCACGGCCGGCAAGCTCCGCCTGATCGTTCCATTCCAGCTCTCGGGCCTGCGCGGCCACCGCGGCACGCTCGAGGCGGTCGAAGTCAGCCGCCTCGCCGGCGGTGAAATCCGCCTCCTTCCGGCCGACGTGCTGCTCGCATTTTTCGGGCTCTCGACGGATCTCGGCCCGATCGCCGATTGGGGCCTCGCCCTCGAGGGCCACCAGCTCATCGTTGACCCCGCCAGCCTGGAAACCAGTCGCCCCGGGGTGTTTGCCATCGGCGACGTCGCGAGCCACGGCGGCAAACTCAAGCTGATATTGCAGGGCTTCTCTGAAGCGGCGATGGCCGCGCACGCCGTCCATCCGATCGTCTTTCCCGGTCAGGCGCTGCACTTCGAGTACTCGACCACCACCGGAGTACCT
Organism: Acetobacteraceae bacterium; assembly: GCA_050730175.1. GTDB lineage: Bacteria > Pseudomonadota > Alphaproteobacteria > Acetobacterales > Acetobacteraceae > JAKAWQ01. The sequence continues at coordinate 1,719 of JBOHMN010000084.1, forward strand.
GATCTGGCCATCGCCTGAGCGTCCTGCTTGCGGTTGCCAGAACGGATCAACCGGTGTTTCGTTGCCGCATGCCTATCCTTTCCGGTCGCGCGCGTGTGGCGGGTCTGCTTGGCTGGCCGGTGGCGCACTCACTTTCGCCACGCTTGCACGGCTTCTGGCTGGACCGGCACCGGATCGACGGCGCCTATGTCCCGCTCGCGGTGCCCCCGGCAGCACTTCCCTCCGCCATTTGCGGCCTCGCCGCTGCCGGCTTTGCCGGATGCAACCTGACCATCCCGCACAAGGAAGCAGCCTGCGCGCTGTGCGACCACGTGACCGACGCAGCGAGACGCATCGGCGCCGTCAACACGCTCGTCTTTCGCGACGGCAAAATCCATGGCAGCAGTACTGATGGCGCCGCCTTCCTCGCCAACTTGCGCGATCATGGCGTCGATCCGGCATCGCCGACACTCGTGCTCGGTGCCGGCGGTGCCGCCCGCGAGATCGTTGCCGCCCTGATCGATGCCGGCGCCTCCATCAGCATCACCAACCGCACACCGGAGCGTCTCGAGGCCCTGCGCCACCTCTTTCCAGCGCTCACCGTGCTCCCCTGGGAGGCTCGCTCCGCCGCGCTCGCCGATCATGCTCTCCTCGTCAACACGACTGCCGCCGGCATGTCCGGCCAACCTGCACTCGAGATCGACGTCGCGCAGGCCCCAGCCACCATGGTCGTCGCCGATATCGTTTACGTGCCGTCGGTCACGCCGCTGCTGGCCGCCGCGCAACGCCGTGGCATGCGCACCGTGCCCGGGCTCGGCATGCTGCTGCACCAGGCCGTACCAGGCTTCGCCGCCTGGTTCGGCGTGACGCCCAGCGTCGATCGTGAGCTGTTCGACTTCGTCGCCGCCGGCAGCGTAGCCGGTGGATGAGCTTTTGCCCGCCGCGTCGTTTCGATACATAACTATCGCGATGTATGTCATCGGCCTGACCGGCGGCATGGCCATGGGCAAATCCACCGCCGCCGATGCTTTCCGCCGTGCTGGCATACCCGTTTTCGACGCCGACCGAACCGTGCATACGCTCGGCGCCAAAGGCGGGCTCGCCGTTCGCCCGATCGCTCACGCCTTTCCCGGGGTGGTTCGTGATGGTGCGGTGGACCGCGCGCTGCTGCGCCAGCGGGCGCTTGCGGAAAAAGGCGGCCTGGCCAGGCTCGAAGCCATCCTGCACCCTCTCGTCCGCGCGGCCGAGCGCGCCTTCCTCGCCCGCGCCCGACGCGCCGGGCAGCGGATCGTGGTGCTCGACGTCCCGCTCCTCTTCGAAACCGAGGGTGATCGTCGCGCCGATTGCGTTATCGTCGTCTCGGCGCCCCCCTCCGTGCAGCGTGCCCGGCTGCTTCGGCGCGGCAAGATGCAACCGGGCGAACTTTCCGCCATACTGGCCCGCCAGATGCCGGACCGGGAGAAGCGCCGCCGCGCGGATCTCGTCGTGCCGACCGGCCTCTCCCGCCATCACGGCGGGCGCGTTCTACGACGCCTGATCAGGGAGCTTCGCGCCTGATGCGATGCGTTCTGCTCGATACCGAAACAACCGGCCTCGATCCCCTGCTCGGGCACCGGGTAATCGAAATCGCCGCCATCGAACTCCAGAACGACCTCCCGAGCGCGGCTTTCTTCCACCGTTTCGTCAATCCGCACCGCCCGGTGCCGGCCGAGGCAACCGCCATCAACGGCATCGCTGATGCCGACCTCGCAGAAGCGCCCGACTTCGCGTCCATCGCCCCGGAGTTGCTTGGCTTCCTTGGCAACGACCCGATCATCGCGCACAATGCGCCCTTTGATTTTTCTTTCCTCGATGCTGAATTCTCCCGCATCGACATTCCGCTGCTGGATCGTGCCCGCATGATCGACAGCCTCGCGCTGGCGAAGCAGCGCTTCCCCGGCCTCCCTAACAGCCTCGATGCGCTGTGCCGCCGGTTCGCCATCGACCTCAGCGAGCGCAGCACCCACAATGCGCTGCTCGATTGCCGCCTCCTCGCCGCCGTCTATCTCGAGCTCACCGGCGGGCGCCAGCGCGGCCTTGCCCTGGTTCGTGCGGCCCCAAGCCGTGCTCCGGACATGGTCGAACACTCGAACCACGTGCCCCGTCTGATCGTCCCGACCGAGGCCGAGCGGGCGCGTCACGCCGCCTTCCTTGCGCGCCTCAAGGGTAAGCCTTTATGGCTGAACGGCTGAACAGCAAGGTGTTGCGTTCACCCGCGGTCCGGGTCCTCGCCGTCGCGATCGGACTGGCCGCCGGACTGATCATCGGCGTCTCGGTTACGTTCGCGGTCATTACGATCCACAGCTCCCGCACCGAGCTGGCGCGCGCCGACCAGGCGCGCGTGATCTACGAT
>JBOHMN010000085.1:0-3970 GCA_050730175.1 Acetobacteraceae bacterium
GAAAGCCGATCCTGCGGGCGGCCGAACAACGAAAGCGCGTACCCGGCAAGAAAGCCCATGGTCTTGCGGCCGCCGGCGATCGAGACGTGGAGCGCCGCCGCCGGATCGGCGGTGAAGTCGCGGATCAACCCGGTGATCGCGTCGGCCGCAGCGATGTTCGCCGCTTCGTCGGCGATGTCATCGAGCGGCGTCCCGGCGGCATCGCGAATGACGTGGATCGCCCCGAGCGGTAGAAGTGCGCCGAGTTTGGGCACGCCGATGTCGCGCCCGAGCGCCGCCAGGGCTGCGGGGCCTTCCGATCCGGCTTGTGCGGACGGAAGCAGCAGAAGGAGCGCACGGCTTCGCCCTTCGGTGGTGGTGAGGAGGGAGATCTCGGTAGGCACGAAAGGTGACGACGCGTGGGCAAGCGACCAGAGCGTTTCGGTCACCACCTGCGGATTGAGCCCGGTGACGAAAAGCGCGATCCGGCGCGCATAGAAAGCCGGGTCCGGAATCATGTGGGCGCGATTCGGTATCGGCCAAAGCCCATGGTCGAGCTCTTGCCGACATGGAGCCACTGGCCGAGCCAGAGGAAGGGCCAAAGTTCCGGGGCACCTCCGAGATCGAGCACGGCGTAGCCGAGGATACCTCCCATTTGCATGATTGCCTGCTGGCGGGCGCTGCGGCGCGTCGTTTCGACCCAGTGGAACGAGCTTTCTGCCCATTCGAGATTGCGGGCCGCGGCCTGCAAGGCGCGGAAGTCGAGGTTGGGCGCACCGTTGCCGAAAAAGAGGGCAAGCAGGGAGGCGCGACGGACCGCGGCGCCGAGAAGGTGGCTCGGACGAAAGCCGGCGGGCGTGACGAGGTCGTTCTTCACCCTGAGGCGAAGCGGGGTTGCAAAACGGAGCAAAACGGGCGCCGCAGGGCGCCGCGGCACGGCAAGCCCCAGCGGGGCGAGCACCGCCGAAGCTGCGTCCGGGTCGAAGGGCCGGGCAGGGGAGAGATCGGAGCCAAGGCCCGCCTTGAGCAAAATCGGGGCAAGCCGGGCGCGATCGGGACCGATGCCGCGCGCTGCCGCATCGACCAGCGCCCGCACTGCGTAAGGCGCAAGCCCGCTCATGCGACCGAACATGCGAAGCGTCACCGCAATGGCTTCGCCCTCGGCATAGCGCCCGGGCGCGGGGGTCTCCTCGGGGTCGAGAACAAAAGCCGTAGGCGCGCTGCGATAGTTGGTGAGGATTGGCGCTGCCGCCGGGACGGGCGGTTCGAATATTTGCGGAAAGACACAGGTGTTTCGGAGCGGGCAGCCTTCGCATGGCCGGAGGTGCATCACGCAGACGAGCCGCTTCAGACTGTGGCCGAAGGCGCCTCGCCAGGCCGAGCCCGGAAAACGCGAGAAGCGGGCCGCTTCGCCGGTGCGGAAGACAACGGTTGCAGAAACAACGGGGCCGATCCAATCCGCGATCGTCGCGGCGACGGCCGTCCCGAGCTCTCTGTCCATGCAGGAAGTGTAGCGCCGGGGACGACCGCGAGAACATGCAACAACGTTGTCGGCCGCACAGAATCTCCCAGCCGGCCGATCAGGCCGGCGTCGTTGACCGAAGCGCAATCGGAGCAGCCCGCTCCCGAGCCGCTCAGACCCTGAGTGCTTCCTCGCGGGTGCGCGTGCCGGCTGGGGCGTTGGCGACGCCAGATTCGGCGCCCCCTCCGCAAAGATCAGGATGCCCCTGGCAGCAATCGCGCATCAGGAAGTCGAGCAAGGCGCGCGTACCCGCAAAGTCCGTGGCGTAGAGGATTTTCCGATGCCGGCGCGTGGCCCGCAGCAGCCCTGCCCGCTCCAGCTCCTTCAGGTGGAAAGAAAGCGTCGGCGGCGGGACCGCCAGCCGTTGCGCAATTTCGCCTGCGGGCATCCCGCTTGGGCCTTGCCGGACGAGTAAACGGAATACCGCGAGCCGCGTCTCATGCGCGAGGGCCGCCAGGCAGGATAAGGCTTGCTTCTCTTTCACGGTTCGATAATAGTAAAACTAACGGATCAGCACAAGGAGGCCGCCCTATGGGGGACGTGATGCACGACGAGGACGAGGTTCGGGCGCTCGTGCGTGAGCGCTACGGCGCCATCGCACGAGGGGCGGGAGGCTGCTGCCCTCCGGCAACATGCGGTTGCGGGGCGGAGATGGCCGCCGACGGGCTCAACGTGATCGGCGGTGCCTATGCGGGAATCGCCGGCCGGCTTGCTGACGCCGATCTCAACCTTGGCTGCGGAGTGCCGACCCAACACGCGGCGCTCGCGCCCGGCGAGACCGTACTCGACCTCGGCTCCGGCGCGGGCAACGACGTCTTCATCGCCCGCCACGAAGTCGGAGCGGCCGGGTACGTGATCGGCGTCGATATGACACCCGACATGATCACCCGTGCGCGGGCGAATGCGCGGAAGCTCGGTTACGATAACGTCGAATTCCGGCTCGGCGAGATCGAGCATCTTCCCGTTGCGAGCGGCAGCGTCGACGCGATCCTCAGCAACTGCGTCTTGAACCTCCTTCCGGACAAAGCGCCGGCCTTCGTCGAGATGTTTCGCGTACTGCGGGCGGGCGGCCGCCTCTCGGTCTCCGATATCGTCGCTACCGGCGAGCTGCCGGCCGGCGTGCGCCAGGCGGCCGGCCTTTATGTCGGATGCATCGCCGGCGCACTCCCCGAAACAGAGTACTTTGCCCTGATCGGCGCAGCGGGCTTTTCTGACGTGCGAATCGCCAAGGCGCAACCGATCGCCTTGCCCGACGAGGCACTGGCCCCCCACATGCGCGGCGAAGAACTCGCGGCTTTCCGCGCCTCCGGGGTGCGGCTCAAGAGTGTAACCTTGCTCGCGTCCAAACCGGCGTAATCGCCCGAGGACCGCAGCCGGCAGCGGCGAGGAAGCGGGGCGCGGTCAAGACGCGCCTTCGCCAGCCTTGGCGCCGCCGATGCCGTGAATGTCACGGGCCTCGAGTTCGCACGCAGCGTGCATGCACCGGCCTTCCTGTCGGAACACGTGCGCGATTTCCACATTTCTCGCTGTGGCAGGCTGCCCACCGAGACGCTTGCCGCCGCGGAACATCGCTCCCTGCCGTGCGCATCGCTCTTTGCCCGGAGCATTGGACAAAGCCCTGAGAATCGCCATCTATCTGCGGCAACGTGAGCAGAGGGCAATCAGGATGCGCTCTTATCGGAAGACAGCCGAGAGCATCGCGGGGCTGACAGCGGAGCAGTATCGCGTGACCCAGGAGAGTGCGACGGAACGGCCCGGCAGCGGTGAATACCTCCATAATCACCAGCCTGGCATTTACGTCGACATTGTCTCGGGCGAGCCGCTGTTCGCCTCTTCCGACAAGTTCGACTCGCCATGCGGCTGGCCGAGCTTCAGCCGGCCGCTCGAGCACGCGAACGTCAAAGAGCTGCCCGACAGCTCACTCAGCATGCTCCGCACCGAGGTCCGCTCCTCGTTCGGCGACAGCCATCTCGGGCACGTCTTTCCTGATGGGCCGGAGGATCGCGGTGGCCTGCGCTATTGCATCAACTCGGCTTCCTTGCGGTTCGTGCCGCGCGAGCGGATGCAGGCCGAGGGCTATGGGGCCTATCTCGATCAGGTGGCGGATACCCGGTGATAACGCGGGTCAGCCGCCCGGCGCGCCCTCGGTGTTGACGTAGAGCGCATAGACCGAGTGACTGGCTGCCATGAAAAGCCGGTTTCGCCAGCGGCCGCCGAAGCAGAGGTTGGCGCAGCGCTCCGGCAGATGAATGTGGCCGATCGGCCGCCCCTGCGGATTGAAGATGCGCACGCCGTCGTGTGCGTCGCCCATCCCCCAGCCGGCCCAGATGTTTCCGTTCACGTCGCAGCGCATGCCGTCCGGCGTGCCCTCCGGCCCCGGATCGATCAGGATGCGCTTGTTCGCCAGCGCCGTTCCGTTGCTGATGACGTCGAAGGCAAGGATATGGCGTGGCTTCGAGCGCGATTCGA
>JBOHMN010000086.1:0-2266 GCA_050730175.1 Acetobacteraceae bacterium
AGGCTATCCTGACCTCTCCAAAATTTGGATCGGGAGCCTGTTGGGTTTGCTGGCTTCTGCCGTCGGCAGCCCTACCTTACGGGAGAGCCGGGAGCGGCGAGCCTGGCTGTTTCTGGACGAGTTCCCCCAGCTGCCGGCGGTGCAGAACTTCCCCGCCTTTCTGGAGCTGGGACGATCCAAGGGCATCGCCGAGTTCGCCGCCAACACCACAGAGGCCAAGCGCCTGCGGGAATTCGTCGAGTCCGAGAAATTTTTCAAGGCCCGCTTTAAGGGCAAGGTTGCCGAGGTTCACTCCAACCTGCGGGGGGAGGAAAGCGAAGAAGCGATGCAGCGCCTTGTCGCGCTCGAAAAGGACGGCAGCACCGAGATTGTCATCCACGTCAACAAGCTCAAGGAGGGATGGGACGTAACCAACCTCTATACCATCGTTCCGTTGCGCGCCACCGCGTCCGAAATTCTGACCGAGCAGACATTGGGGCGCGGCCTGCGCCTCCCGTTCGGCAAGCGTGTGTCCAAGGGGGGAGACGACGAGTTTGCCGCCGTTGATCGCCTCACCGTCATCGCCCACGAGCGGTTCGACGACATCATCGCCAAGGCGCGCGAGCCGGGTTCCATCGTCATGACAACGCTGGAGATCGGCGAAGGCGCGGACATTTCCGCGACCGGGGCGACGCTGGTTACGGCACCGTCCATCGCGGAAATGATCGTAACCGGCGTGCAGCCGGAGATTCCCGGATTCTCCGAGCAGCCGCGTTCCGCGTTCATCTTCAAGTCGCCCGAAGAAGGCAAAGCCGCCGAAGTCACGCTACAAGTCATCAAGCGTTATGAGCGCAAGCTCGGCAGCGCCGAGGCGCTGCGCGAAAAGTCGGTGCAGCAGCAGATCGCCGAGGAAGTCCGCGAGCTCATGCAACCCATTCAAGGGACTCTTGAGGGCGTGGTCGAGCAGCCGCACATTGAGCAGATCGTTGAACCTGTCACCGTCATCGTCGCCGACCGCACAATTTCCATCCCCCAGATCGTCGTGCTGCCCAAGAAGCAGGTTACGTTCACCTTCGAGGATTTTGACCCCGACAGCCTCGATACGATCAACATGCGGCCCATCGAGGACGGCCTCATCATCGAGGACTTGCGCACGCAGGCGCGCGTCTATCTGGCGCGCACCCTCGACGATCCGCGCGAGGCCCGGCCCGAGGACCATCTCGTGCGCTTCCTGATCGAACGCAACGAGATCGACTACGACGCCCATGCCGCCTTGCTCTACAAGCTGGCCGGCCAGATGGTCGCGCGAATCAAGTCCTATCTTGCCGACGACGCCGAGGTCGAGAACGTCCTTCTGCGTCACGGTCGGCAACTGGCCGATTTCATCTTCGCGCAGATGATGAACCACTACCGCGAAACGCCGGTCGGCGAGGACGACTACGAAGTCACCGTAACGCGCGGCTTCATGTTGCTGCAAGCGCAGCCCATGAACGTCCCGCAAGGGCAACGTGTGCGGGACTTTAAGCAGGCGATTGCTCCCCTGCCCGACACGCGCAAGCATGTTTTCGGCGGCTTCAAGAAATGCTGCTACCCGCTGCAGAAGTTCGACACCGACCCGGAGCGGCGGCTGGCCGTCACCATCGACGGCGACGCCAGTGTCGAGAAATGGCTGAAGCCCGGCCGCAATCAGTTCCGCATCGACTATCACTCCGGCGAAGCTTATGAGCCTGACTTCGTGGTCGAGACTAAGACCCGAATGCTGATCTGCGAGGTAAAAGCCAACAACGAGATGGAAGACGCCGTCGTCAAGACGAAGGCGACGGCAGCGACCAAATGGTGCAAGACCGCCACGCAATACGCGGGCGGAGCCAAGCCTTGGACGTACCTGCTCATTCCCGACGACCAGATCACCGGCAGCGCGACTCTGGACGGCTTGGCCGCGACGTTCGCCACGTCATAGGAATGTGAGGGGGTGAGATGCCGACAGCGACTATCCAACGGGCTGGGGAAAGCAGCAGCTTCCTCACCGAGCTAATCGAGAAGCGTCGCAAACTTATCGACGCCCTTGATGCCAACAAGGGCGAATCGATCCGAGTTGCCTCTATAGTAAGAACCCCGGATAGACGAAGGCGCCGCGGATCGCATCGGCGTCTTTTTCCGAGACGCCGCTGGCGCGCGCCGTGTCGTACCAGTTGGTTTCCACTTGGGCCTTCATGTCGTCGACGATCTTCTCGGCTTCTTCGCGATCGAGCAGAAACCTTGCGTGCTGCGAGAGAATATTCTTCGC
>JBOHMN010000087.1:0-11063 GCA_050730175.1 Acetobacteraceae bacterium
GGCCAAAGCTGAGCGAAGCGCCCCTCGTCCCCGCTACGTGGCCTCCTCGCAACGGTTACGCCTGCTGATCCCCTTACGTTTACTGCCTGCGGCCGCAAACGACGGGGGCAGGACACCTTTGCTTTCAGTGGCCTGCTGATCCCCTTACGTTTGCTGCGGTGGGCAGCAAACGACGGGGGCAGGACACTGGCGCGCGTTCGCGGCAACTTGATCCGCCGGGTCGCCGGAACCTGAGAGACGCCGCATGCCCGGCATGGTTATCATCGTCAGATGACAGGAATCGATGCTTGGCTGCTCGACGCCGAGGCCCTGTTCGCCGCGACGCGGCGGGCCGGCCTCGAAGCCACCATGCAGGCCGCGGTGGCAGCGACGTCGGTAGCGCTGGCGGCCGGCCGGCCCTTGCTGGTCTGCGGCAACGGCGGCTCTGCCGCTGACGCTCAGCACATTGTGGGCGAGATGATTGGCCGCTTTCTGCAGGAAAGACGGGCTCTCCGCGCGATCTCGCTCGCCAACAATCCGGCGGTTCTCACGGCCTGGAGCAACGACTACAGCTTCGAGACGGTGTTTTCCCGCCAGGTCGAGGCGTACGGGGAAAAAGGCGGAGTGTTGCTCGGCATTTCCACGTCAGGGAATTCGGAGAACGTGGTCAGGGCGCTGGAGACGGCCGTCAAGCTCGAGATGGCAACGGTCGGCCTGACGGGCGAGGGCGGCGGGCGAATGGCGCCGCTCTGCGACTATCTCTTCGCGGTGCCATCGCGCTTCACGCCCGCGATCCAGCAAGTGCACCTGGCGATCTATCACTGCTTCTGCGCCGGCGTGGAGGCGGCCATCACTGCCTGCTGAGCCGCCGCGCCAAGCTTCAATCCTGGTCGGTGGCGCGGGCACGCGGCTCGGCGCGCTCACTGCTTCGATTCCGAAGCCGCTCCTGGTGGTGGCGGGACGCCCGTTTCTCGACTGGCTGCTGGACGAAGTCGCGCGACACGGAATCGAGCGCATCACGCTGCTCGCCGGCTATGGCGGCGAGCAGATCGCCGCGCGTTATCAGGGCAAGACCGTGCGGGGGGCGGCCGTGGAGGTGGTGGTGGAGGCGCGCCCGCTCGGCACCGGTGGCGCGCTCAGGCATGCCGCTGATCGGCTCGAGCGGAGCTTTCTTTTGCTGAACGGCGATACCTGGTTCGACATCAATCTGCTCGACCTTCCGTTGCGGATGGCTGACGCGCTCGGCGTACTCGCGCTCCGGCGGAGCGCGCCCGGGCGGCGGTTCGGGACAGTGGAACTGGATGGGGCGGGCTTGGTGCGGCGCTTCCGCGATCGCCCGGACGGGCGCGCGGGACCGATCAATGGCGGCACCTACCTGCTGAGCCGGAACATCCTGGCCGAGATCGGCGAGGGACCGGTGTCTCTGGAAGCGGAAGTTTTCCCGCGCCTGGCCGCCCAGGGTGCGCTGCGCGGAGCGCTCTACGATGGCGACTTCATCGATATCGGCGTTCCGGAGGACTATGCGGCGGCAGATGAATCGCTCGCCGGCATGGTCCGCCGGCCGGCCGCCTTCCTCGATCGCGACGGGGTGCTGATCGAGGAGACGGGCTGGCCGCACGAGCCGGCCGAGGCGCGCTGGACCGAGGGGGCGGCGCCAGCGGTGAAGAAGCTGAACGACGCAGGCTTTTTCGTCTTCGTCGTCACCAACCAGGCGGGGGTCGCGCGCGGCATCTATCCCGAATCGAAGGTCGGGGTGATGCACCGGTGGATGGCGGGCGTGCTGGCACACGCGGGCGCGCACATCGATGCCTTCGAGTACTGTCCGCACCATCCCGAGGCGGTGCTGCCGCGGTACCGCCGGCAGTGTCCACGTCGCAAGCCGGAGCCCGGGATGATCACCGACCTCATGGCGCACTGGCCGGTGCGGCGGCCGGGCTCGTTTCTGATCGGCGATCGCGACACGGACCTGGCGGCAGCGGCCCGGGCGGGGATACCGGGCTACCTGTTTTCGGGCGGCGATCTGACGGCCTTCGTTTCGGCCCGGCTGGAGGATGTGCAAGCAGGCTGAACGAACGCTGCCGGGCATCGACTACCCCGGCGGCAACTCAACGGGCCGGCTCGAGGTGCGGGACGAGCGCCGCGAGCACGGCCTCCCAGGCATAGCCCTTTTCCATCGCTCGGCGCGCGCTCTCGCCCATGCCGGGATGGAGGCCGGCGACGGCGCCGGTCACGGCTTCGGCCAACTGAAGCGCATCGTCCGCCACCAGCAAATCCCGGCTGGGCTCGGCGCGCACGCCTTCGAAGGCTTGCGGCGTGGCAACGACGATTTTGCCCATTGCCATGCCTTGCAAAATTTTGTTCTGGATCCCCCGCGCGATGCGCAGCGGGGCTACGGCGCAAGCGGCGTTGGCGACGTAGGGGCGCACATCCGGAACCCGTCCGGTGACGTGGATGTCCTGGTGCCTCCCGAGAGCGCGCACTCTGTCGGTCGGGTTGGCCCCGACGATCCAGAATGCGATTTGCGGAAGCCGCAGGCGCAACAGCGGCATCACCGCATCGGCAAACCAGAGGACGGCATCGACATTCGGCCAGTAATCCATGTTGCCGGTGAACACGACGGGAGTGCTGTCTCGCGCGTACGGCGAGGCGAAGGCAAGGCTCGGCGCGTAGTACTCGAGATCGACGCCATTCTCGACGGCGAATACCTTGCCGCGGAGTTCCGGGGCGAGTTCCAGGAAACGGTCTGCCTCCGGCTGCGAGACGAAGAAGGTGGCTGCGCAGGCGCCGGCGGCGCGGCGCTCATAGGCGAGCAAGGTGCGTCCCTCGCGCGCCCAAACGGCGCGCATCGGAAGGCGAGAGCCGGCCGCATACTGCGTCCACTTTTCCGAATCGATGTCCTGCGCGTCGAGGAGCTTCAGCGGATGGTTGATATGCAGGGCGTAGGGCGCCATCGCGACTGAGTAGATATAAATGACGTCCATGCGGATTTCGGCGAGCCGGCTCGCCACCCAGCGCTGCAGCGCAGGGGCAAAGTAGAAATCCGGCATCAGCGGCCCGCCGGGGCGCAGCCTGAGCAAGGCGCGCAACTTCTGCATGCGGCGGTCGATGGGAACGGCGGCGACGCTGGCGCAGAGCTCACGGAGATGCGGCACGTGTGCCATATCGTCCGGATCATCGACGACGCAACCGAGATGCACGGCGAAGTCCTTCGAGAGATGCCGGATCAAGTTCCAGCCGCGTATCTTCTCGCCCTTGGTCAGCGGCCAGGGCAGGCGGTGGCTGATGAAGATCAGGTTTCGCATGATGCGGTCAGTGCCTGTTCAACGTGGTTGCGGCAGCGCCCAGGTTTCGCTGCCGTGCTCGCTGAACTTCACCGGATGCGCCTCGACGCCTGCCCCGCCCAGCGCCGCGACCAGCCGGTAGCGCCGCTCGGTCGGGACGACGAGCATCATGAAGCCGCCGCCGCCCGCGCCGGACACTTTCGCACCGATCGCGCCGGCCTCCCGCGCGAGCTGCTCGAGCCGCTCGACATGCGGGTTGCTGATGCCCGGCGCAGTGCGCTTCTTGGCCTGCCACGAGCGTTCCAGGAGTCGCGCCACGGCGGCGATGTCTCCCGCCAGAATGGCACGCTTCATGTCGACCGCATCCTGCCGCAGCTGGTGCATCGCCTCGATGACCGCGTCGGATTGGGAGGAGAGCCCTTCGGTCTGCCGGCGGATGATGACCTCCGATTCACGCGACTGGCCGGAAAAGGCGATCACCAGTGAGCTCTCCAGCTCCGCGATCACACCCTCGGGGAACCGCAGCGGATTGACGATCACCTCGCCGCCACGCAGGAACTCGAGAAAGTTGATGCCGCCAAACGCCGCCGAATAGTGATCCTGCCGCCCGCCGGCGAGCCCGAGATCGAGCCGCTCGATTTCGTACGCCAAGTGGGCCACGTCGTAGCGCGCCAGCGGCAGGTCGAGATAGGCCCGGTAGGCCTCGATCAGCGCGACCATGAGCGCGGACGAGGAGCCGAGGCCGGAGCCCATCGGCGCATCGACCGCCGTCGTCACGGAGATGCTCAGCGGAACGCCTGCGCAAAAGTCGCGCACGATTCGCTCATAGACACCGCGATGCAGCTTGAGCGTGGAGGCAGGAAGAATCGCGGCCGCCTCGTGCATTTCCTCGCGGCCGAGGTCGCAGGCTTCGAAGAAGACGCGCCCATCGTCGTTGCGGCGGATGGAGGCGAACGCATAACGATCGATGGTGGCATTCAACACGGCGCCGCCATATCGGCTGGAATAGCTGGCAAGGTCGGTACCGCCACCAGCCAGCCCGAGCCGGAGCGGCGCCCGCGCGCGCACGGCGGGGGAAGGGCGTTGATCGGGCGGGGCCACCCGACGACGCGCTGGGGTCGCCACGGCGGCCTCAGGATCGCCTGATGGAGGCCGGCCCAGCTCAGAGTGCAGAACACTCGCGCACATGCAAATCGCCTTCTCTCATGTCCCGCCCCGAACGACCGCGGGCCGATTTCCGGCGCGACGGTGCGGCCTCCACCGGGCTCGCGCACCCCGGCGGGGGAGACCGTCGGGAGCGAAGAAGCCTGGAGCTTACGCCGATCGAGCTCGGGGCGTCGCCTGCGGATCAGAGGAGGCTCGTTGTGTGGTTTTAACGCCGATTGCGCATCACCAGCGTTCGATATCGGGAAACTGGCTCTTCATTTTTCAGTGTTCTGCCAGATCGGATTCACCGGCGGTGAAAACACGAAGCGAGGTCCGGGCTACGCGGCCCGGGAATCCTCCACCAGAAAGAGCGAGACCGTTGTGCCACGGCCGGGGCTGCTGGCAAGCCCGAGCCGGCCGCCGTTGCGGTTGGCAAAAGCTTCCGCTGTGGTCAGGCCAAGGCCCGCGGCGCCTGGGCGCGTAGTAAAGAATGGCTCGCGCGCGCGCGCGGCGACTTCGGGCGGCATCCCCGTGCCGTCGTCGGCAACCGAGAGGAGGACCCCCGCGCGCGCTTCCACGGGCTGGGATTCAACCCGGATGCACACCGTTCCCGCCGGACCGAGCGCGGCCGCGGCATTCAGCACCAGGGCCGTCAGTGCCAACCGCAACTGCCCGGGGTCGCAGCGGAACCACACCGTTCGTGCGGGGATTTCGATTGCAAGCTTCCCCCCCTCGCCGAGGAGCTCGAGCAGCCACGGTCGCGCCGCGCTCAGCCACGCCCCGAGATCGATGCGCCGCTCGTCGGCCCCCGGGCTCGCATGCGCGACCGCGATGAGGCCCTCGGCAAAGGCCTGGGTCCGGAGAGCTGCCTCCCTGATCCGCTCGAGGCGCTGGGCGAGGCGTGGGCCGGCGGGGTCTGCAGCGATCAGCTCAAGCGTGCCTTCGATGACCGCACGGAGATTATTGAGCCGATGCGCGGCGTCGGCCGCAATGGTGCCGAGCGCTGCCAGCCTGGTGGGGAGGGTGCGCCGATCCCTCGTCCCGGATGCCGGCAGTTCGGGAGTCTTGGCCGCCGTCATTGTCCTTCGCTCACAGGTTGACGCCGCGCAGCACGCAGAGGGCGCATGATGAAGAGGACCGATCTTGCACGCTCGCCCTCGCACCGCCGACCGAGGCCCGTCGGTGACAGTCAGCTTATCTTTTCATGATCGGATCGTTGTGACAACCTGGGGTTGCAGCCCCTCTCGTCAACGACCGTGCGGCTCTGGCCGCTCGGGGCGCGGCGCGCGCTCAGGCTCTGCGCGCGGGCGTACCGGTGCATGAATCGCCGCCGAACGATAGGCCTCGGCCCGCGGCTGCGGTTCCGGCGAGCGGACGTAAGCAGTGCGCGGCGGCTGCGGCGAGCGTGCATACGCAGTGCGCGGCGGCTGCGGCGGGCGTGCAAACGCAATGCGCGGTGGTTGCGGCTGCCGAACATACGCGCTGCGAGAGGCCTCAGCCGGCCGCCGCTGCGGCTCCGGAGGGCGTGCGTAAGCAGCGCGAGGCTGCTCCGGCGGCCGCGCGTAGGCCTGGCGCGGCGGCTCGGGCGGACGAACGGCAACGGTGTGCGCGGGCTCGCGCGGCGCGCGGCCGGACCGCTGGAGAGGCGCATAGCCCGTAAAAGTCTGCTCCGGCTGCCGCGGCCGGTGGTAGGGCTCTGCGGCCGGTGGACGGGCGCTCGCAGAATCGTCCGGCCGGGCTACGCGAGGCGACAGAGGCGCGGAGACGGCAACCGAGCGCCGTCGCTCCGGCCACACCGCGTGCGGTCCGGGGCGGACCGGAGCACCGTGCGGCAAGGACCTGAAGGCCGCCAGGGTGTCGGCCCGCGGACGACGGTAGGCAGGCGCGACCTGCCGCGCGTCGGCGAGCGTGGCGAAAGAAACGGTCGTCAGCGCACGGCGGTTAACGAAGTGGTTGACCGCAACCTGCTGGTTGACGACCGCATCGATGTTGATCCGATTGATGTTCCGCACGTTGTAAACGTTGATCCGGCGGATGTAGGTCGGGCTCACCGCGAACGGCGGTCGGTAGAGCTCATCCGGGCCAAGCGGCACCCAGCCGACCATGCCCCCAGCCAAGGCGCCGGCCGAGACGGTGAACCCAACGCCGCCGACCGAACCTGCCGCGAAGAAATTCACCAGTGCCGGCGCGTAGATGGGGACCCCGGCCGAAATCTGAATTCCTGGCGCGACGGGCAGCCACCCCCAACGCGGGCCGAGCTGGACCCAGCGGCCGTAATGGAACGGAGCAAAGCCCCACGGATCGGCGTCGACCCAAGTCCAGCCCCACGGCGCGACATAGACCCAACGGCCGTCACGGTACGGGACCCAGCCGGCGGGAACGTCCGGGAACCACACGGTTCCGTAGGTCGGGACGTCGGACCAAGCGCCGTAGGCGGCGAGGCTCGCCCCGCCGGTCATTTCTGCGACTTGCTCTGGCGGTGCCACCGCCGGTTGCGACGGGCTGCTCGCAATCACCGAGCGGAGTAGCGGATCGGGGCTGGCCGCGGTGATGGCGACGCCAATCGTGCCGTCTGGATCGCTCGAGAGAATTGCCGTCTGACCGGGATAGACGGTCTCGACCGAGGCGCCGCTGACCATTCTCGCGGCGCCGCCGAACGCCGTGACGAGGGTCGGCTGGTCGCCGGCGCCGGCGGCGATTTCGTAGCGGCCGGGTTGGGTGACTTCCACGGTCCCGCGCGGCGTGGCAATTGCGACCTCGGCGCCCGGCGGAAGCTCAGAGAGATCGAGCGCGACTTCGCCAGCAGTCTCGGTTGCCGAGAAACCTCCCGCGCCAAGATTGTCGATCGCAAGCTCGGTCGATGGCCCGAGGACCGCGCGCATCGCCATCACGCCGATGGCGGCCTCTCCGTCCGGGGCGGTGGCGACGATGTCGCCACTTTCCAGGGGTTGGTTGGCGAGCGCCGGCTGCCAAGGCTGGCCGGCCCCGGGCGCGACCCACACGGTTCCTGAAGGCTGTGCAAGCCAGCCGACGACGGCTGGCGGCGCGCCGGCGGCGAGCGGCGCGCTTTGCGCAAATCCCGCTGCCGGAAAAAGTGCCAACGTGGCCCCGAAAGCCGCGCAAGAGAACACCACGAAAGAGGAAGCAGGAGCGCTTGCCATCGTGAGACTCCCCGGTTGCACCAGCCCATCAGTTTGGCTGTGGTCGGGTCAGGATTGTGGCCGAAGCCTGCCTTGCCGGAGGCAGCACGTAACCGCGTCGTAACGCACCTGCTTCGCCATGCAGCGGAGCCGCAATCGCCGCCATGCATCGGACACGGCCCAATGGGGACCGCGCGGCGCGTTCCGGTACGCCACGCTGGCCAGGCAACGTTAAGCTCGTGTTCGTCCGACTCTACGCACGATTCGCTTGCGCCGATTGCGTTCGGCGCCCAGTTTCCGTCCCTGCCGCGGTTCCGTGAGATCGGCGCGAAACGCGTGGACAGCGAACCGATGACCCAAGGGGGATGCGGCATGAGCGACACCTATGACAAGACAGATCCTCGGATTGGCCGCATCGAGGAAAAATTCGCGAGACGGTACGGGCCCAAAGCGGCCAAGACGCCGAAGGACGACGAGGACGAGAAGGCCTATCTGTCGCGCAAGATACGAACGATCGTCAAAGTCGACCGCTCATCGCAGGCAACAGAGACTGACTACCATGCGGCGATTCAATCCTTCGGGGTTGCCATGGCCAAGGATTCGCAGATCGGGTTCCAGACGTATGAGTGCGAGGATATCAACGCGGGTGACATCATGAAGCGCCTATCCGATGAGCCGAACGGATGGGTTCACTTCATAAAAGTGACGGACCCTGCAGCGTCGCGTCTTTACGTGCCGTGCCGGCTGGACGCGGTCAGCGTATCTGCGGTCTGCAACGTCTTGTGGAGCTATCCGCAGGTGCTGCGGTTCAAGATCGTGGGCTACGGCAACGCAACGCACCGGGCGGACGTGATCGTGGCCTGGTTCGCGCATGCGTATCACGCGCTTGCCATGGGAGCTATTCTGGAAAATCTGTACTCGGACCACCTGATGGGGGATCGGCCGGTTGGGTCATACCGATGCACCATGAAGGGCATGTGCGGCTGGGCACCCGAAGTCGGTAGTTCGGTAGGAATGGATATCAGAAGAGACATCCTGGCAAAGTTTGGCCTCGCGTGAGGTTGTCGCCGCGACCAATAGAGATGACCAACAGAGACAAGGTGCGACGCCGCCTGCCACCCTGACCGGCGGACGGGCTCTGCGACCGGATCGATGGCGCCGCCTGTTCGTGCGCGGCAGCTGCCGCTGTCGATCGCTGCGATCTCTGCGTGCGGCGCCAGCACGGCTCACTGCCGGGCGGCGAGCCGTGCGCAATATTCCGTTGCGTTCTCCGCGATATTCAAGACCGTTCTCGCGTATTGCCGACCAGGCCTCTCTCCGTTTGTGCCGGCCACGCCATGCCGGCACAGCCGAGGATATCGCCCGTGCGCTCGAGCGTCCGCGCTGCCCTGAGCACGAGATCGTCACGGTAGAGTGCGGCGGCAATCTGCACCGAACGCGGCAAGCCGGTATCATCCAGCGCCATCGGCATGCTGATGGCCGGCTGGCGGCTCAGGTTGAAGGTGAAGGTCCAGGGCGCCCAGTGCTGCCAGAGCGCCGCGGCGGGGTCCTTGATCGGCGCGCCGGCCAACGGTGCCGGATTGGGCACGGTCGGGCAAAGCAGGAGATCGTAGCTGCGGGTGAGAGCCGCGAGGCGATGCGCGGTGGTGAGCCGAAGTGCTTCGGCATCCAAAAATTCGGCAGCCGTCATCTCCGGTTGCGAGGCTGCCAGCGCGAGGAGCCCGGGATCGAGCTTTTTTCGTTCAGCAACAGGAACAGATGCGACCAGCCGCGCGAGCGCAATCCCCCAAAGGCGTCCGAACACAGCCCGCGTATCCGGCAGATGCGGGTCGACCTCCTCGACCAGCGCACCTTGCGCACGGAATCGCTGGGCGGCCTCCTCCAGCGCCTCCTTGCCAGCCGGATCGAGCCTGGCCGGGAAGCCGTGATTTTGCAGCACGGCGATCCTGAGACCCGCGACACCCGCCTCGATTCCCTCGCGCCAGTCGCGCCGGTCATCCGGTAGTGCGTACGGGTCGCGATCATCGAAGCGGGCGACGGCGGAGAGCAGCAGCGCCGCGTCGCGCACCGTGCGCGTTAGCGGCCCGGCGACGGCGACCGTCGCAAACGCCCCGGCCGGCCACTGCGGCACGCGCCCGAAACTCGGCTTGAGGCCGACGATCCCCGACCAGGCCGCCGGAATGCGGATTGACCCGCCGCCGTCGGTGCCGATATGGAGCGGCCCGAATCCGGCAGCGCAGGCGGCAGCGGCGCCAGCCGACGAGCCACCGGGCGTGCGTTCCGGGTTCCAGGGGTTGCGGGTGATGCCGGTCAGTGGGCAATCGCCAGGCGATTTCCAGCCATATTCGGTAGTTGTCGTCTTGCCGAGGATCACCGCGCCGGCCGCCTTGAGACCGAGCACGCAAGGAGCATCCTCGAGCACCGGTTCTGCGCCGGTGATCAGGCTGCCGCGCCGGGTGGGGAAGCCAGCCAGATCGATCAGATCCTTGACCGTGCAGGGCACGCCGTCGAGCAGCCCGAGCGGCCGGCCCGCGCGCCAGCGTCTTGCACTTTCCTTGGCAGCGGTCTCGGCATTCTGGTTCAGCACGACGAAGGCATTGAGGGTCGGGTTGTAGCGGGCGATCCGCTCGGTGATCGCCATCAGCGCATCGACCGGATCAAGGCACCGGCGGGCGTACTGCTCCAGCAGTTCCTCGGCGCTCATCAAAGCGGGCTCGCGCATGGCCTTCTCTTTCGCGGTTAGGGCACGTCCAGGCAGGCTGGACACGCTCTCTGTTTGTTTTCTCGAGCAATTTCATCACACTGACCGGCATCTGGCGATTCCAGTCAGGGTGATATTGCTCTAGTCCGCGGGCCTGACCGTATCCCCGACCGCAATCACGCCACTCCGTAGGATGCGGCAATTAAGGCCCGCACGATGCAGCAGCGCCTTGAACACGCGCTTCGCCGAAACTTCTTCGAGGTGATGGCACGGGACCGAAAGCCGTGTCGCTTCGACCAAAACCGTCCCGATCAGGAAGCGTTGCCCGACCAAGTGGTTGAGGGGCACGCCGCGGACCGTGACATTGCGCCGGTGCTCATGTGGGCCGAAGGCGAGGCCCTGGTCGCGCGCGAGCGCCTCCAATGTCTCCATCTCGAACAAGGTGACCTGCCGCCCGACTTCCGGCTTGTTGGAATAGAAGCCAGTGCCGAGCAGATAGCGGTCCCCTTCGATCCCGCGATCGGCGATCAGGTTGAGCTTTGGCTCTGCAGCCATCGGCCGGGAAACTGCCTCTGTGCGGTGCAGATAGAGAACCACCCCACGCCAGCCGATTGCTGGCCCACCCAACTCAGAATCGCTCCGTCGTCGTCATCCTGCGCAGTGCAGCCCTA
This sequence comes from Acetobacteraceae bacterium, assembly GCA_050730175.1. Taxonomy (GTDB): domain Bacteria; phylum Pseudomonadota; class Alphaproteobacteria; order Acetobacterales; family Acetobacteraceae; genus JAKAWQ01. The sequence goes on from JBOHMN010000087.1 coordinate 10,919, forward strand.
CTGACCGGCATCGTATTCGGCAAGGCTCGGGCCATCCCGGACGGGAAGTATACGGCCGAAAGCCGGCGGACCGACAGGGCCGGCCCTGATCGCAGAGGAAGCGGCCTGCCCTTGCCACTCGATCAGGGCGCCGTGAGGGCTCCGC